>JAKEEQ010000114.1 GCA_022616515.1 Chloroflexota bacterium
CGTTCCGAAGCCTCATCTTCCGAGCTAATTGTCCTGACCCAATTGAAACTGGTATTTGCTTTACCTCCCATCAAAAAGGCATGTTTGGGAAGTATCTCGTCGAATAGAACGGCGATGCTAAGGGATGGCATAAGCTGTTTCATATATTAATTTAGCAAACCTACCTGAAAAATAGCCTAACCAGCAGAACTTGGCAATCCGATAATGAGTCGCCCCGTCATTGCGGGGCGATCATGGCGCTATTTTTTCACGAATAATGATTTATTATACTCGTAATTGGGATATGATAAAGAATCATTCTTTACCGGGGTTGACAAAACTCCACGCGAATCTAGCCCTTGCTTGTACCGGGCTTTTTTCTTAATATTCTTAACGAGTTGCCCTCGTAGCTCAGGGGATAGAGCAGCGGTTTCCTAAACCGCGTGTCGGAGGTTCGAGTCCTCCCGGGGGCATAGTTTTGGCTCTACTAAAGGTCTATACCTCCGCGAATTTCATTGGGATGACCCACTCCAAAGCAGGAAAATTTGACGACAAGGCTGATAGCGATATGGATTCTAGATTGTCGAACATCAGTGCCGAACGAAAGCAGTGATCGTTAATTAATCACCAAGCAACCCCATGTCCTGGGCTTCGTCAAAACTAACGCCTTCCTCGCCAAAAGTGAAAGAGGTATCATCTTCAAGATCGCCAAATAGATCATCCCCGTTACCGACATCCTGACCAAACAGCGCATCAAGGTCCAGGTCATCAACTGGCTCTAGAAATGGCTCGGCTTCCTCAAAGACAGATTTTTCCTCTTCCGGCTCGTCCTGTAAGACATCCTCTATCTGAATTGTCGTTGTGCGGCGCTTCTCGATCACTGGCTCCGGTGGAATATCGTCGACGTAATCTCCATGATCCATCACGACCACTTCTTCTACGTAGGTCCAGGCATCTGGTCCAATCTGATCTATCAGATCATGGATACCGGAGCGACCGTAGCGAGTCATGGCACCGATGGCTGCCGTTTGGGTGGCATCAAAGAGGAAAATTACAAAATGGTGATAGCCCGCTGCCAGAGCAAAAAGGCTGTAGCGGTCGCCGGTGTAGTATTTAAGTGACCAGCCGGTACCGCCAATTTGGGGACCAATCTTGATCGCTTGGGGAAATGATGGGCCGAGGGATGTGGCAACGACAGATTTATCGACGTAGCCCATTGCACCCTCTTCAACCAGAATGCGACCCACGCGGTCACACAGCATGGCTCCAATTGCGCCGGATTCGATTAATATACTGTGAATATGGTCACGTGCACCGTTTACATTAATGTTTGGAATCGGGCCAATATCGAACTCGGTCGATACATTTTCCTCTGCCTGCACCACTTCTTCCCCATCCAGACCAATTCTGAGTGCACGTAAAAATTGATCTCCCGCCGGGTGTTCAACAAAGTGGAAGGGTTTGCCTGTGACGTCAGAAGACGGAGGGGATTCATCGCCCTGTTGAGCAACTACTAGAATCGGGGTTCCGGCCTGCTCACGGATTGCTCGTTCAGCAAGGTCGATGCCGGTAGCACCGTTTTCAAGAGAAAGTGCTGTAACCATCAGGTCAAAATTATACTGAACAATCTCATCAACGGCATCTCGTCCACTGGGCACATCCACCAGAATGTGGGGACGGTGGAGCATGGTCATCCCGGCTCGCACAATGTCCGCCAATTGACCTTTTGTATCAATAACTAGAATACGTGGTATCGAAGCCATAAAAAAATCGTCTCCGCAAAACGTGGGAATCGAAGTTGTGTGACGTTATTATAGTATCAAATTGCATGTACAAACATAACAATCCGTTTATGCGGGTGTGCCCCGCACAGGCTGAACCACCGCAGCCCCTATCCCCCGCGCTCTTAAAGCGTCCGGGATTACTTTGACCTTTAGCCCAGTCCTAAACCAGAAGCGGGGGCTACCCGGCTGGTTCGAAGCTACTGTTCCTTGCTAAAGACAGTGATGATTTTATGTTGAGACTGTTTCCTCTCAACAACCACCAATCACCAAGTTGTTAAAGTGCTTGACCTTAATGACTATGGTACACAAATAGCCATAGATGTCAACAATTTGAGGGAACATTTAGGATACTGTACAATAACCCGAATCTTTCCTTAAAAGCATGTTTCTTAATGCATAGGAGCAGTTCAAATTTGTTTTCAAAGATATTAATCGCCAATCGCGGAGAGATTGCGGTTCGCATTACACGCGCCTGCCACGAGATGGGAATCATGGTTGCGGCGGTGTATTCGGAAGCCGACGCCGACGCACTGCACGTCCATCTTGCCGATGAAGCCGTGTTGATTGGCGAAGCCCCTCCCCAGCAATCTTATCTCAACGGCGAGCGTATTATTGATGTTGCTCTCGACACAGGCGCACAGGCCATCCATCCCGGCTATGGATTTTTGTCAGAATCGCCTGATTTTGCCGCTGCGGTGCGCGAGGCAGGACTGGTGTTCATCGGGCCACCCGAAGATGCCATCCGCAAAATGGGTGTTAAGACCGAAGCGCGAGACATTATGGAAGCGGCTGGCGTCCCCATTGTGCCCGGCTTCCAGAGCAAAAATGTGTCTGATGCGGATTTTCAACGCGAGGCGCTGCGCATCGGGTATCCGGTGATGGTAAAGGCCGCCGGGGGCGGCGGTGGTAAAGGCATTCGTATCGTTCGCGACCCACGCGACCTTGTAGAGGCGGTAGAATCGGCACGGCGTGAGGCTTACCATGCTTTCAACGACGAAACCGTTTTTCTCGAAAAGTACATTGACCGGGGCCGCCATATTGAGGTGCAAGTGCTGGCCGATACGCACGGTAATACCGTCCATCTCTTTGAGCGCGAGTGCTCCATCCAGCGCCGCCACCAAAAAATCATCGAGGAATCGCCGTCACCGTTATTAACCCCCGAAATTCGGCAGGCGATGGGACAGGCTGCGGTGAATGCGGCCCGTGCCGTAAATTACGTGAATGCGGGCACGGTGGAATTCATCGCCGATCAGGACGCGAACTTCTATTTCCTCGAAATGAATACTCGTCTTCAGGTGGAGCATCCTATCACCGAGATGGTCGTGGGTGTCGATCTGGTCAAACTTCAAATTCGAGTCGCCGCTGGCGAAGCGCTGCCGTTCACTCAAGAGCAGCTCTCGCAGCGTGGACACGCCATTGAGTGCCGGGTTTATGCTGAAGACCCTGCCAATAATTTCTTACCATCTATTGGCCCGGTCTTGAAGGCGGACGAGCCGGAGGGCGTCAACATCCGTGTGGATACTGGCATCAAGAGCGGTAACGCCGTCACTATTCACTACGATCCAATGATCGCCAAACTCATCGTACTGGGTGGAACTCGTGAAGAAGCCATTCGCAAGATGGACTGGGCCTTGCAGCGTTATGTTATTCTCGGACTTACCACGAACATCCGCTTTCTGCGCGAGGTCCTCAATCATCCCACTTTCGTGGCAGGCGAAGCGACAACCCACTTTATTGCTGAGAATCCTGGGAACTGGCAGCATGAGGATGAAGCGCTCCCCGATGAGGCCCTGATTGCCGCTGCTATGCATGAAATGTTAGCCAGACCAATTCTGGCTACGGTAGGGGCAGTTGGTCCAGCCGATGGGGATGTGTATAGCCCCTGGGATCGGCCCGACAATTTTCGGCTCGGCACGAGCTAGTTACCCGCAGGAAGGACGCCCCGTTGGGCGTCCTCCGTTTGCGGCAGGTGAGGCGGTTGACGATTGTCGTCACCCCACCCGCCCGCTAACATCACTCCATGACGCGCAGTGCACCGGGAATATCCATACGCACCATCTTGCGAATGCTGAGCAGGGGTGTTAAACCGACCACCAGAATTCCCAATGCCAACGAAATAAGCAGCGTTTCCGGCTGAAGAGTGGCAATCAACCGCAAATCATCAAGCTGTTCCTCGATACGTGTGCTCATCATCGCTTGCAGGATAAACCAGCCAAATCCGACGCCCACGATGGTACCAGCAATGCCGATCAGAAGGTTTTCGACAATTTGCATACGGGTGACAGTCCGTATGGGAAGCCCGAAAGCAAACATTGTCGCAATTTCTCGCACCCGCTCATCGACGTTGATACTGGTCGCGTTGAAGGCAATCAGGAAGGCCATGAAAATGACCACACCCTGAATAACCTGCAAGAACTGTTTGAAAAGTTCCAGCCCATCATCAAAAGCATTCGAAAGCTCTGCGATGTCTGTGACGCTGCCTACTCCGGCCTGCTGGAATAGAGTACTTCGCACAGTATTTGTGCTGACGCCCGGCACAGGAACAACCACCACTTGATTTGTTAATTCCTCGACACCCATCATTGATTGGCTGGCAATACTCATGTAACTCAATGGACGCAGTGGATTGTTATGAATGCCCACCACTTCGACTTCACTTTTCACGAGTTTGAATGAGAACAGACCTTCTCGGTGTGGATGTTCGAGGATAATCGCATCCCCGACGGTTACGCCCAGATCTTCTGCCATCTTATCCGCAATGACAATGGTGCCCATCTGATCGCTCAGATTTCCTTCCAACAGCATCGGTGTCCAGATGTCACTGTTCATCGGTAACAGCGTGATCGCTGATTGAAATTCCGCGCCATTGTGGCTCAACATTCCGCCCAGTTCTAGCTGTGTTTCCCAGTTGGAAAACAATGCGTCATTACCGATTGATGTGACCGTTTCCGAGTCGACTGGATAGAAATTATCTAGCGTCACCACAAAGCGATTGGGGCTATCGTGGCGGTAGGCCAGTTCCGCCTCATCCATGGTCGCCACGAACGAATCCAGGAAACCCACGAATAGTGTAATGAGCGCAATCGCTACTGAGATACCCAGTACCGTGAAGGTGGCACGCCACGGCGAACGGAAGATGTTGCGAAACGGCATCTGCAAGAAGCTCTTACCCGGAATAGGCAGGTAGGTCAACCATTTGCCTAATCCACCCTGCTTCGCTACCAGATGGCCGGAACGGATGGCATCAATCGGCGGCACAATAACCGCCCGCAGCGTAGGAAGCATTACAGCCACGAGTGGCATAACAATGCCAATAATCGTTCCGGTAATCAGGCTCGGATAATGGACCGTCTGGTCCCAGTACGGCAGTGGAGCCAGGTCTTTGATCAAACTGGTAAACCCGGTATTCGCCGCGAATCCGAAGAAGATGCCGAAAATCGTACCGAGAATAGCGATTTGCAGGCCCACCATCAGTGGCCGCAGCGCAATGATATGGCGGGGTACACCGAGTGCCATCGCAATGCCGATTTCACGACGCTGTGATTGAACCATGCGCCCCGACAGGTTGAAAACTGCCAGTGCTGCTCCCGCTAGAAAGAGAAACGCCATCAAATCCCAGATTTCCTGGTCGGCCTTTGCATCCTCATACAGCATTGCGCGAACGTTGTTATCATCCTTAAATTCGATGTCTACGCCTGTTTCGGCAAAATTTGCCGCGAAAGCAGCCTCAATGTCTTGCGTTACGGCCTCAAGGTCCGCATTCTCGTCCGTCACGATAACGATGTTGTTTATCATGCCCGCCTGTCCGGTGATTTGCTGGACACTTTCCAGCGGCATAAAGATGGGCGCAAAACTGCCTTCACCAAAGAACGCCAGCGATTCCGGAATGATCATGAAGTACTCAGGTGTTTGCCCACTGCCGACAAAATCAAGTTGGATGTTTCCCGCGATATGGATGTCATCTCCCGGCTCAAGTTCGTAGTAACGGGCAAATTTGTAATCCAACACTGCTGCCGGATTGCCGCCATCAGCCTCGGTAATGTTTCGTCCTTCGTTGATGTACACCTGATTGATATCTAGGCCACCATCCTGCATATCCATGCCGACGATTTCGCCTGACACCAGAATCACATCCCCATTATTGGAGGCGTCAACTTGCGTCGGGACAATCAGACGGCCTTCGAGAGAACGGATACCTTCGATTTCTGCTAACGCATCAACGACTTGCTCATGCGGCAAATAGCTGCCATCCGTTAGGTCAACGCGAATATCGTACATATTCAGCCCATCATAACTGGCATCCATTGAGTTGATGCGAAATTCTTCCTCGCCCCCCAATCCGGTGTAAATACCTGTGCCAATCGCGATGATGATGCTGATGGCCGCCACCTGTAACCAGCGCCGTTTGAGATCACGCCACGCCCAGCGCCAGAATAATCTCCAATTCATTGTCTTGTTTCCTCTCTTGCTACCACTGCAACTCGGAAATGTCCGCTTTGCCACTCTCAGGTGGACCATCGCTGACAATGTTGCCATTGCTCAACTCGATGACCCGGTCGGCAATCCGCGAAATCTCGCGGTTATGCGTAACGACCACAACCGTTTTGCCTTCCTGCGCCTGATTCATCAGTAGCTGCAAAATCTGCACCCCGGTTTTGAAATCAAGTTCTCCGGTTGGCTCGTCGGCAAGGATGATGGGATTGCCGGTTGCCAGTGCCCTTGCAATGGCGACCCGCTGCTGTTCACCGCCGGATAGTTCGTGCGGAAAGTGTCCGACTCTTGCACCCAGCCCAACCGCCTCCAGCATTTCGCGAGCGATTTGTTCACTGTTATCCAGCCCGCGCATATCGGCGGCAAACTGCACATTTTCCAGCGCCGTTAGTGCCGGGAACAGATTGAATGTCTGGAAGATGAGGCTGATGGTGTTTCGCCGGAATTGAAAATGATTCTTGCGACCACCATTCGAGATGTCTTTGCCGTCAATGATGACCTTGCCATCACTGGCGTTATCCAAAGCACTGATGACATTGAGCATCGTTGTCTTGCCGCTGCCGGATGGCCCCAGCACTACGACAAATTCGCCTTTGTTGATCTGCAATGAGATGTCGTCAATTGCGGTGACGAGGTTGTCGCCAACGTCGAAACGTTTAGAGATATGTTTCAGTGTGATCATGTGTTTCCCCCATGACTACGTTTACAATTTGTTATTAGCCTAATCTAAAAAATAAATTAGGTCAAATTAAAAATTCATGCACAGGCAAAATTTTAGCGCCAGCACTGAGCACTGACGCTTTAGAAAGTTTGTCTCGCTGTAGGTATCGTATCTATTTTTTTAGACCAGCCAAAACAATGTCAATGTAAACCTCTGTGGCTGCGACCAGGTCAAAGTTTCGCACATTCATCATGTCGTAAAGACCCATCCCATCTGTTGATGCCATGATGGCGATGCCAGCTTGACGTGCGTCTATGTCCCTGAACTCCCCTGAAGCAATGCCCTCCTCGACAATTCGGGCGAAAAGATCAAACCAATAGTCGAGGTGAAAGCGCAGTGATTCATTAACGTCCTCGTCGAAGCGCATTGCCGAGTAGAAATCCAGCATGACACTCGCCAGTTCTTTCATATCGGGTTGCCCGGTAACAGCTACCATATGCGTAACTACAAATCGTAGTTTGTCACTTGCTGTGTCAAGCTGCGCCAGTGCGTTCTGCATCTCGTCCTCCCACGGCTCTGACAGCCAGCCGAGAATTGCGAGAAACAGTTGTTTCTTGTTTTTGAAGTAGCGGTACAACGAGCCTTTGCTCAAGCCAATCTCGTTGGCAATGTCGTCCATCGTTGTTTGGTGATAGCCCGCTGCCGCAAAACATCTGACTGCGCACTGTATGATTTGATTTTCCCGCTCATTTCTTGGTTTGTGTCTCGTCATACTGAACCTGTCTAAAATGACTGACCAGTCAGTCACTTTTACATTACTCCTGTTTTTACGCAGAATCAAGTATATCCAATGTCGAATTTACAAAATTCACAGTTTAGCCATAATGCTTACTTTGTGGCTTTTAATTTGCAGCCAACGATACTATGCTACAATTGCACAGCGCTGTGGCAGTCAGGCCACTCAAAACCATAACCTTGATAGGAAAACCAACGTGCAAAAATGGAATTGGCGGGCGGCTTCTGCCGTCTTGTTGCTGATGACAATCGCTTTTGGTGCTGGCTTTGCAGCCCGTGATGCGTCAATTGCTGATGCCCAGGATTCTACAAATCTACCAATCCTTGCTGAAGTTCAGAATTTGCTGCGCGAACACTATGTGCGCGACTTGCCGGATGAAAAAGAAATGGAATACGCGGCAATTCGCGGCTATCTCGGAGCGTTAGATGACCGTTTCACCTTTTTCATCGACCCGCCCGTTGCCCAGAGCGAAAGTGACGCACTGGCAGGACGTTTTGGCGGCATTGGCGTTGATGTGAAGCGCAATGAAGAGGGGCTAATAGAACTCATTCCCTATCCTGATTCGCCTGCTGAACGGGCTGGCGTTAGAATTGGCGACATTCTGTTGGATGTTAACGATGGTCAACTTCAGGTTGGGGAACGGCTCGACGTGATTCGCCAGATGCTGCGCGGCGAAATCGTGGAAGGTGAAGAGAACGGCGTGACTATTCTTGTCATTGGCCCCGGCGAAACAGAACCACGCGAATACTTCATTCTGTTCGAAGAAATCCGTGTCCCATCAGTTATCTGGCGTGTGCTGCCCGAAGACCCGCAAATTGGCTATATCCAAATTAAGAGTTTTACGTCTCTGACACCCGAAGAAGTTGAGGAAGCGGCTAACAGCCTTAAGGGTATCACCGAGCTTGTGCTGGATTTGCGTGATAACTTTGGTGGTCTTTTACAGGAGAGTATTGAGGTCGCCGATATGTTCCTGAATGATGGCCTGATCCTTATCGAAGAAGACCGTGAAGGTGAACGCTCCCGCGAAGCCATCGACGGCGGACCAATCACCGAAATACCAGTATACATTCTCACCAATTCACAGACGGCCAGTGCCGCCGAAGTTGTGGTGGGAGCCTTGCGGGATAATGACCGTGCCACCGTCGTCGGGCAGACGACCACCGGCAAAGGCTCGGTCCAATTTATTTTCGGCTTATCAGATGGTTCATCAGTCCACATTACAGCGGCCATCTGGTTTACGCCGGACAAAACACCGATTGATGGCGTCGGAATTGAACCTGACATTCCCATGATCCCGGATGAAAACGGGCGCGATGTCGAACTTGGCGAAGCGATTCGCCGCATCCAGGCTATGCGAGTAACGGATAAATAACTATTGATAAAAATGTTAACTTCTGATCATATTTATCGACAGAGGTTAACAATGGTATATTTACCATCAAGAAAAGCATCGGAAATGCTTGGACTGCATCCCAACACGTTGCGGCGTTATGCAAATGATCGCAAGATACCTCCCATTAAAACAGATACAGGACTGCGGTTATATAATGTGGAAGCGTAGCTTGAACCGCAAGGCATACAGGCCAATGCAGGCGTGACCATTTGTTATTGTTGTGTATCGTCGCATGGGCAACGCGATGACTTAACCCGTTAAGTAGCCTCCATGCGTTCTCAGTTTCCAGAGGCGGAGATTATTAAGGACATCGGCAGTGGGCTTAACTTTAAACGACAAGGGCTTAGAACCCTACTGGAACAAGCAATGCGCGGCGATCAGCTCACAATTGTTGTCGCCGACCGAGATCGCTTCACTCGTTTCGGATTCGAGTCTCTCGACTTCATCGTTGGACTTGTCGGTGGAGCAGTCATGGTTCCGCACCCGGAAGCACTCATTGAAGATTAGTTTGCCGTCCTTACCATCTTCTCTGCCCGCCTGGACGGACTCCGAAGAACCATTCACCAAATCGAGGAAGATACGGATTTATCCAACGAGTGAGCAGGCGCAACTGTTTAAGTTCTGGCTGGATACCAGTCGTTATGTGTACAACCTGACCGTTGAAAAGTTGCGGGAACACGATGGCCCCACGCCGGATTGGAAAGAATACAAGAAGTACATTCACTCCATTACGCCTGATTGGGCAAGGGAGTGTCCCCGCGCTATCCGTGATATTGCCGTTAGGGATGCTTGTTTTGCCTTGCGCGACAACAAAAAGAAAGTGAAGCAGGGTCTCATTGATGGATTTGAACTTGGCTTCCGTAGCCGTAAAAATCCGTTTCAATCCTGTTTTATCCGTAATGATGCCATCAAATCACATAGCATCTATCTCCGTTATGCTGGCTCATTGACATTTAGTGAGCCAGTGCCCGACCATCCGAAGGATAGCCGCTTAATCTATCATCGGGGACGATGGTATGCGTCGGTTCCGTATGAAATCACAACCCAACGACACGTAGCCGAGAACCAAGGGCGTGTTGTTGCTCTGGATACAGGCATACGGACCTTCATTACTTTTTTCTCCGATGATAGCTTTGGCTGGCTCGGTGAGGGTGATTACCAGCGTATCATGAAGCTGTTGCTGGCAATGGATAACATCAAGTCGCAAATGAGTAAGGCCAACAGCAAGCGCAAACGAACGCTTAAGCGGGTATTCAACAGGCTTGCCCATAAGCGCGATGACTTGATTGCTGAACTGCACCACAAGGTTGCCCTGTTCCTGGTTCGGAACTACGATGTTATCCTGTTGCCGATCTTTAAAGTATCAGATATGGTTAAA
The DNA here is from genome assembly GCA_022616515.1 of Chloroflexota bacterium. Lineage (GTDB taxonomy): Bacteria > Chloroflexota > Anaerolineae > Aggregatilineales > J027 > JAKEEQ01. The sequence goes on from JAKEEQ010000114.1 coordinate 10,483, forward strand.
CGCCAGAAACGTAAAATCAGAAGCAAAACCGTCCGTGCCATGCTTGGCCTCAAGTTCAATAAGTTTGCTGAACACCTTGAGCGCAAGGCATTTGAGTATGGCAAAATGGTTATCTGTGTCAATGAAGCCTACACCAGTAAAACAAACTCGTGGACAGGCGACATTTACGACAAACTCGGCGGGCGCAAAACAATTTACGTGAATGGCGTTCCTGTAGACAGAGATTTGAATGGTGCTC
>JAKEEQ010000115.1 GCA_022616515.1 Chloroflexota bacterium
ATTTACTCAAACGCATCTTGTACACACGCTTTAGCATTGATGTTCAGTCTTTTCAATGGGATGCTGACGTTGCTTTTTAATTTCACATAGAGCGTATGATAGTTCGACTCGCTTTGAGATTTCGCCGCGAAAGGGCCGGGCATGAAAGCCACCTGTGTTGCGACCAGCAATATCGCCTTTGTGAAATATTGGGGTCGGATTGATGACAAACTGCGCCTGCCCATGAATGGGTCGGTGTCGATGAATATTTCCGGGGCGACAACTACGACTACCGTTGAGTTTGACAGCAGCCCCGACGCAGATGTGGTGGAGTTGCAGGGCAAAACGCTCGATGAGCAGCAGATTCAGCGTGTCTCAAAGCATCTGGATCGCATTCGACAGTTGGCGGGTTTCACATCACGAGCAAAGGTCGTGTCCCATAACAATTTCCCGATGGGGGCTGGAATTGCTTCGTCGGCGTCGGCCTTTGCAGCGCTAACTGTAGCAGGAACGGCAGCGGCAGGTCTTGAATTGTCCGAGCGCGACCTGACTATTCTCGCCCGACAGGGCAGTGGTTCGGCCTGCCGGAGTGTGCCTGCCGGGTTTGTGCAGTGGCATTATGGCGAAACGAATGAAGATTCTTTTGCCGAGCAAATTGCCCCACCGGAGCATTGGAATTTACATGATCTCATCGCGGTTGTGCAGACCGAACATAAAGCAGTCAGTTCGGCGCAGGGTAATGCGCTGGTTTCGACCAGCCCGTTCAACGAGGTCCGTGTTCGGGAAGCACACCGTTCGGTGGAGGTCATCCGCCGCGCGATTCTGGATAAGGATTTCACGACCTTTGGCGAAGAAATCGAACGCGAAGCCATCAGGCTGCATGTGATCGCGATGACCTCGCGCCCTCCTATTTTCTACTGGAGTCCGGTGACGCTTGCCATCATTCAGGCCGTGAGCCAATGGCGCACCGAGGGCCTCGAAAGCTACTATACGATTGACGCGGGGGCCAATGTTCATGTTATAGTGCAGGCGCAGGATGCGGAACGAGTAGTACAGCGACTGGCGGCTATGGATGGCGTTCAAGATGTCCTCCGCAACCAACCCGGACAGGGCGCACAGTTGGTCAACGAACATCTATTCTAGCGACATGGACTCGTTGAGGAAGCGTAGTTCAATTCTGTCCTACAATAGATGGAGAGACTGTGCTGGAAAGTGAGAAATTGTGCCGGACAACGAAACCGTTATTCTAGAACCTAAACCACCTCAACAAATACCTGAAGACTTCAACCCGGCCTACTGGCAGCGCCGCCGCCTTCCACTGGTCGTTATCGGCTGTGGAACGCTGTTGGTGCTGGTAGCGTGTGCGGCTATTGCCGGGGCCGCCTATCTCACCTTTACGAGCGAGGACGATCCTGAAGAAGCCGTAGAAGCCACTGCCAGCGGAGAACCATCGGCGACGATCTTTGTCGTGGGCAGCAATCTATCTCCAACGAGCAGCCAATCGCCCGGTCCAACTATCTCACCAACTGAAACCAATCTTCAATTTTTGACGAATACGCCAGACTCCAGCGACCCCACATCGACGTTTACCTTTGTGCCGCCGTCACGAATCCCAGCCACCAGTACACCGAACCTCACGCATACGATTGCATTTACCAACACGCCTACCTCGACGAATACAGTTACACAAACGCCAACACCCACCAATACCAGCAACGTTCCGACCAATACCATACCGCCCACGCTGGTACCGCCAACCATCATTCCATCCAGTCCGCCGACCAATACCCGGCCTGCGCCGCCATCCTTTACGCCACAGCCAACTATTCCTGATGGGCGTCTGGTGCGCCTGTTCTACGATAGGAACAGTTTTTATGCGCACAATGCCTCCCCGGATGACATTCCAGTCTCGTTGTTCCGGTTTGAGGCGGTCGATGCGACAGGTGCGGATGCGGGTTACAGCCTGTCCGGGACTCGCTGGTCAGAGTTCTACAGGTACATTGAAGATGGTAACTGCGCTGCGATTGAGATCACACGGTCCTCCCCCTGGCTCAGACCTCTACAGTGCCATTTCTATAATGCCATTTTGACGCCACAGCGTTCCAATAGTGGCAATTTCTGGTTGGCGCGGGAAGGGATCGCGGAGTTTCGGGTGTTATACGACGAGGTAGAAATCGGACGGTGTCCGGTTGGCAGTGGAACATGTGATGTTTATGTGCCCTGACGGATGATCGTAGGGACGCCCAACGGGGCGTCCGTTGCAAATGCATCAGCCGTCCAGATTTTTCATGCTTGTCCGGGATTTTTTTCTAATTCAACGACAGGTAGACTGATAACTCGTCGCGATCAACCTCCCGAAAGCCGCAGTGCTGGTATAACTGAATGGCGTCATGCCAGTTGGTATTGGTTTCCACAGTGAAGCGTTCAATCTGGCGAGCTTGCCCCTCCTCGATGAGGCGATCCAACAGCGCTCTGGCAAGGCCCACCCGGCACATCTCCGGTACGACAAACAAGCGCACAACTTCTCCAAGATCATAATTGCGAACCACCAGACCCCCGGTTCCCACTAATCCTGTTTCGGTTTCGGCAACATAAAAAAGATGCCCCTGCATGACATAACTATCCCAGATGGAATTCAAATCGGGATTAAGCGACATGTTGATATAGCCAAAATGCTCACCTAACCCCTTCAGAATCAGGCGGCGTGCTTCTTGTTGATCTTCCTGTCGGAACGGACGGATCGTAAACATTACAACCTCCTCGTCCACCAATGGTATTCGCCGGTTTGCCTAAAACCTAGCTCGCGAATATCATCATGCATTTGCTGAGTTGGGATTAATACCCCGACCACACCCACATTTTCTACAGTCCGGCGGTGCTGTCCATAACGTAAGGCGGCTTCCGAAAAGTCGTTTTCCAACCACAAACCGTCATAACTAAACGTTTGTACAGCCACTATGTATAACGTATCAGGGGCATCGACGGTTGCAAAATTTGATTGCGAAGAAACATTCAATGTCTGCACTAGATTATCAGTCGCGAAGCCCTGCCCATGAAATGATGGTAACACCGCCATTAGATCAAGCTCGTATCTTAAACAACCATCCGCCGCGACGATCACATCTCCATTATCTGCGACAAAAGACTGATGGGTGTCGTTGATCAAAGTTGAGTAAATTTGGTCAGGGTCAGGGGTTTGTTTGGGCCAGACTGATTGGATGATGTCGGCAATCGGGCCTGTGTCTGAATGTGTTGCCGCTCGTATCTTCAAACGTGCTCTCCTTCAAGACGACATCATTATACGTGCTTTTTCACCGGGCGAAAACTACGTCAAAGCACTGTCTCAATCACGGAAAGCTTATGCCGGGGTTACAGCTAAATGATGTAGGTTATCCACTAATGTCACGTCAGTAAGTCAAGCTTTATTTCACGCGCGGAACACGGGGCAGAATGGTGCTCACGACTTCATAATTGATCGTTCCCATTCGTTCGGCAACTTCCTCCACAGTAATACGTTCACGCCCCTGTTGACCAATGATGACGACCTCATCGCCGATTTTCACATCTTCGATGGTGTCTACACTGATCATCGTCTGATCCATACTGACACGACCCACGATGGGGACACGCTGCCCGTGTACCAACACTTCGCCAAAGGTCTGAGGTGAACGCCGGAAACCGTCGGCGTAACCAACCGGGATGATGGCGATTTTTTCCTTACGCTCCGTCTGGTAGGTGTTGCCATAGCCCACGTAGGAGCCTTCGGGCAGTTCTTTCACCTGCGCAATCGTCGTTTTCCACGTCAGGGCCGGAATAAACTCGTCGCCCAGCATTGGGTCCCGTCCCGGTTCCAGCCCGTGCATGGCAATCCCGGCACGGACCATTGTGAAACGTGCTTCGGGGAATTGGATGGCCCCGGCGGAATTCGCTGCATGAATATATTTAAAGTCGAAACCACCACCTTGCAGCGGCTTGACGACGCGGTTAAAAGTGGAAATTTGCTTGAGGGTATACTTCGAATCTTCATCGGCCACCGAAAAGTGCGTAAAAATGCCTTCAACGTCGATGTTTTCCAGTCGAGCCAGTGCCCGGAAGAAGGGCGTCGCGTCCTCCGGCATAACCCCCAGACGCGACATCCCGGTATCAACTTTGATGTGGGCCTTGACGCGGGCATTCATTTCACGGGCAGCCCGGTCAAAATCGCGGGCGAGGGTAATGTCATACAACGTCACCGCCATGTCATAGCGGATGGCGAGATTAGCGGCCCAGCCCGGTGTATATCCCAATATCAGAATTGGTGCATCAATTCCCGCTTCGCGCAGTTCCATTGCCTCGTTAATGCTGGCGACGCCCAGATATTCAGCCCCGTTGAGCAGGGCCGTTGTGCTGACCGGGATGGCCCCATGTCCATAGGCATTGGCTTTGACAACCGCCATGAGCGCCACATCGTCGCCGATGATTTTCTTCAACTGGCGCACATTATTGGCAACCGCGTCCATATCAATGTGCAGCCATGTCGGGCGATTGGGTCGTTCCAGCCACACTTGATCGAAAACGGCTTCATAACGCGGCAGGTTGATCGCCTCATCGGGATCGGCCAGCAGTTCCTTCACCACACGTTCCATACGCGATCCCTGACTGCCTTTGACCAGCACAATATCGCCCGGTTCCATACGGTCTTTGATGGCAGCGGCGGCATCGCGGGCGGAGAAGGTGATATCGATGTCGGTGCGCGACAGGCCGTGTTCCTGCGCACTGCGCTCAAGTTCGTTGGTGAGTTCGCCTTTGGTGACGAGGCCGTCCACTATCCCGGCCACTTTTTCACCGACGATGCGATAACCCTGCAAGGCATTGCTGCCCAACCCGCCAATGTCGCCCAGCACGGCAAAAACGCGCCCCTGATTACTGCTTTTAGCACTTTCCAGCCAGTCGAGCGCGGCGATGGTGCTTTCTAGTGAGGCTGAATAACTATCATCAACAAGGAGCGTGTCATTTACGCCTTTAAACGGGCGCATCCTGCCCGGCATTGCCATTATTTCTGTCAGGAGGCGGAGGCTGGTCTCGACCGGAATATCAAAGCAAGCACCCAGCAGCACCGCATTCAGGACTGCATATAACTGGTGAGCACCCAGCAGCGGCGTCCATTTGCCGATAAATCGCTGTTCACCAAATCGCAGGTCAAAACCTGTCCGGCTGCGTCCCTCAACAATGTTGTAGGCGATCATATCTGCGCCCAGACGGTTGCCGGTTGTATCGACGCTGACAGTCATTACGTTGGCAGCGGTGTGCGACCGCATCTTGCGAACGTAGGGATCATCGTCATTCAAAATAACAATGCCGTTTTCAGGGATATTTTCCACCAGCACCCGCTTCTCGCTGACCACACTCTCAATGGTGCCGAAACGATCCAGATGAGCATGTCCGATGTTGGTCACTACCGCTACCATCGGGCGGGCTGCCTTCACGAGTTCCGCCATTTCCCCGAATTGATCAATGCCAAATTCGAGGACCGCCAGTTGGTGTTCGGCCCGTAGTTTACCGAGTGCGACAGGCAGGCCAAAGCGCCCGTTGAAGCTGCCGGGGCTTTTATAGACGTTGTATTTGGTGGAAAGTACAGTAGCAATGGCTTCTTTGGTGGTGGTCTTACCCGTACTTCCGGTAACGGCGATCACGCTGGTTCCGAATTTATCCAGCACCAGAGTCGCCCATCTAATCAATGCCCGTTCGACGTCGCGGGTAACAATAACAGTGACATTTTCCGTGCTAAAGCGTGGCGGTCGATTACACACCAAACCCGTTACGCCGCGTGCAACCGCGTCCTCCATATAATCGTGCCCATCACCCGCATTGGTCTTGATGGCAACAAATAGCTGACCGGGCTGAGCGCGGCGGCTGTCAAAACAGAAGTCTGTGAAAAGTTGGCTGGCCGGTTCGCCGAAAAGCTGACCGTCGGCGGCTTCTAAAACATCGTAGAGATTAATCATCAGAATGATTCCGCAGATAAAGTTGCTTAAATCTGTCCCTATTGTAGTCCAAAGTTCGGCATAGAACGAAAACCGCCTGCGGTTGGCGGGAAATTATATCTTTTTCGTTATTATTTGCGTTTAGTCCCGATGTTGCATAACCCCCGGTCGTTCGCTAATCTAGGCTCATCTTAACAATGGTATCAGGAGAACGGCAATGACACAGGTCCCGGAAAATATCTTTCGCAAATACGACATTCGCGGCGTAGCGGTAGGCGATGACGCTCAACTCACCGCCGAAGTGGCTGAATTGGTAGGCAAGGCTTTTGGTACTTATTCCCGGCACGAACTAAATCTTGAACAGATGTTTGTGGGTGGTGATAACCGTGCCAGCACACCCGTTCTCAAAAACTCGATGATTAAAGGTCTGGCATCAACCGGACTGCGCGTGGTTGACATCGGCGAAGTGATCACGCCAACCACCTACTTTGCCTCTGCTTCCGCCGGTAGGCCATCCGGGGGCGTGATGATTACGGGCAGCCACCTGACGACCGAATATAACGGTATCAAAATGGCTTATGGCAAACTGGCACTGGCGGGCGAACAAATTCAGGATTTGCTGAAACTGATCCTCAATGACAATTTTGAGGAAGGCACCGGGGAAGTTGCCGAAGATTTTGACATGATCAACCGGCATATGGAGACCATCAAAGGCATGGTCGATCTAGGCAAGCGCAAGTTAAAGGTTGTCGTGGACGCCGGGAATGGTATCAGCGGGAGCTACGTGCCGCCGGTGCTCTCCGAGCTTGGCGTGGAGGTCATCTGCCTGTACTGCGAGTCGGATGGCAGCTATCCTAACCATCTGCCCAATCCTGAAGACCCGGAAATGACCAAAGACCTTGAAGCTAAAGTCAAAGAAACGGGCGCAGATTTTGGCATCGGGTTTGATGGAGATGCTGACCGTTGTGGCCTGATTGACGATCATGGGCATCATGTGTCGGCGGACCGCTTGATTGCGATGCTGGCCCGCGATATGTTGACGCGGCATCCCGGCTCGAAGATTGTTTATGATGTGAAGGCCAGCCAACTGCTGGATGACATCATCGTGCAAGCCGGGGGCGAACCAATCATGTGGAAGAGCGGGCACAGCCTCATGAAGCAAAAAATGAACGAGGTGGGTGCGCTGCTGGGTGGTGAAGTGAGCGGGCATATATTTATCGGTGAAGATTATTACGGGTTTGATGATGCGCCGCTGGTTGCCTTGAAAACAGTTGAAATTTTGAGCAAAACGGATGAATCGCTCAGCGAAATTCTGGAGAAAATGCCATCCATGCTGGCAACGCCGGAAATCATCCTCAGTGCCCCGGATGATGTGAAATTCAATATCATCTCAAAGGCCAAAGAAAAGCTGGAACAGGAATACAAAGTGATTGATGTGGACGGTGCACGAGTTCAATTTCCTAACGGCTGGGGATTGGTCAGGGCCAGCAATACCCAGCCCGCCATCACCATGCGCTTCGAGGCACGTACCAACGAGCAGCTTGTTGAGTATATGAAGAAATTCCATGAATTGCTGGATGACTTCCCGCAGGTCAATCTTGAGAAACTGGACAAGCAAATTGACGCCTACAGCAATTAGCCTCACACCAGACTCGGATGTTGTTCTTGGACACCCCGTTCCACCCTCAATTACTGTTGAGAGGGTGACAATTTTCAGGGAAGGAGAAAGCCCAGCCCGCCATCCAATGGCTGGAAACTGTGTCAATCAGGCAGCGGACGCCATACATGGCGTCCCTACGATCACCGGCGATTCCCGTAGGGACGGGATATATCCCGTCCGCCGCGCCGAGCATCTCAAACCGTTGGTGGACGCGGTTGTCGTTGAGGCTCCGTTCTTCATGTGTGGCGGGAGGGGACATGAACAATAATCCACTCACCGCCTCCCCCAGCCCGGCGGAAGACCCCGGACGTGCCCTCACCAGCGGCGAGATAGCGCGGGCGGCCAGTATCGTGATGCTGGCCTTTGTCTTGAGTGGGATTCTGGGACTGGTGCGCAACGCCATCCTATCAAGAACATTTGGCGCTGGCACGGAACTGGACGCTTTTAATGCGGCGCTGCGGCTTCCCGAAACATTGTTCACACTGGTGGCGGGTGGGGCATTGGGATCGGCGTTTATCCCGGTCTTTTCGCGTTATCTCAATCGGGATGAATTTGACAAAGCATGGACGCTTGCCAGTTCTATTATCTCACTGGTGATTATCGCCGCCACTATCAGCGCCACGCTGGGTTTTATCTTTGCCGGTCCAATCACGCGAAACATTCTGGTTCCGGGGGCTGATGCTGGGGAACAGGACCTGACCATTGAACTTATCCGCATCATGCTGGCAACGGTCGTGTTGTTTGGGACATCAGGACTTCTGATGGGTATTCTCAATTCCCACCAGCGTTTTACAGCACCTGCATTGGCCCCAAGCATGTACAATGTCGGGATTATTTTCGGCGCGGTTGCTTTGGCCCCTTCAATGGGTATTCATGGTGTGGCATGGGGGGCCGTGATTGGGGCTGGTCTCCACATGGCCGCCCAGATTCCGTCGGTGTTCAAACTGCCCTATCGTGCCATCCGGCCACAACTGGCGCTGGATACCGAAGGCGTGCTGGAAGTCCTGAGCCTGATGGGACCGCGTGTGCTGGGGTTGATGGTGGTGCAGGTCAATTTCTGGGTAAATGTTGCGCTGTCGAGTTCGATGGGGCAGGGCAGTCTAACTGCGCTGGCTTTTTCCTTCACGCTGATGTTTACCGTGCTGGGTGTTCTCGGTCAGAGTCTGGCAACAGCGGTTTTCCCGACGCTGTCGACACTGCATGCGCAGGAAGATTATGACGGATTCCGGCGCACTCTGAGTTCTGCACTGCGCAATGTTCTGTTTTTGAGCATCCCGGCAGGCTTTGGACTGGTGATTATGTCGCGCCCCATCGTGCAGCTCCTGTTTGAGGGCAACGACTGGACAGCCGCCGATACACGGGCAACAGCGTGGGCGCTGGCCTTTTATGGCATTGGACTGGCAGGTCACGCCGCCCTCGAAATTCTGGCCCGCACTTTTTATGCCCTGCACGACACTTGGACGCCGGTTATCATCGGCGGCACCGCGATGGTGCTCAACGTAATCCTGAGTTTTACTTTTATCGAGGTGTTCAGTGCGCTTGGTGCGGACAGCTATCCGATTGGCCCGTTTGGCGGGCTGGCACTGGCAAACAGTCTGGCGACGGCAATCGAAAGCACGGTTTTGTGGCTCATTCTCAAGCGACAAATGCCTGCGATGGACCCGCGCCCTGTGCTGTTAACTCTGGGCAGAACGACAGCAGCCAGTGCCGGAATGCTGGCGGTGGTGTGGGGTTGGCTCCAACTGGATACGCCGCTGTTGATCGAGTTAATAGGCGGTGTATCGCTTGGTGCAGTCGTTTTTGGTGGATTGGCGCTTCTACTGCGAATCCCCGAAGCAACGGTTGTTCCGGCACAATTGAAGCGGCGTCTCAGTCGCAGCTAATCACTCGCGATGGGTAACTCTGGGATACGCACATCATCCGGCAGGTCAAGAATCCATGCTGCTACCCAGCCCACATCAATGCCCTCACCCAGCGGAGAATCCAGCCGGATTTGCAGCCATTCGCCCGTTTCATTACGTCCCATAATGCTGAAATCGGTCAGGGCAGGTAACTGCACAAGAATCTCGGCATCTGCCAGTGGCTCTGACCGTAGATTGACAGGATTGGCGGGTGTGGTTGCCCGACCCATCACCAGCCCGTAAGGTCGCGTTAGTGGTTGGGGTGTTTCGGCGTAATGTGGAGCGTCGGAGGGAAAAACGCCTGTGATGATTTCCGCCGGGAGCCAGCCAGTTACGCCATCCTCGCGCACAACATGCCACCAATCACCTTCCTCGTTTTGTCCCAACAGATTCAATAGGGTGTTAGCGCGAAGCTGGTCCACATAGGCGGCATTCTCGCGCGGGTTGGCAAACAGCGGACTTGGCTCCTGTAAGATGACATTTCCCGGCAAGGGGACGATGACCACGCTCGGCAGCAGTTCGACGGGCAAATTTTCCAATGTCGCCTCGTCAAAAACGGCAGGTGGTGAGAGCGTTTCATCGTCTAACGTCAGGCTGTACCCGGCAAAAGTAACCTCAATGCTGTCGGCATACCGGGCAATCACGTTACCACGCAGGATGCTGATAACGGTTGCAGTGTCAACAGTGGTGATGAAGACTGTATCGTTCAGGGTTAGCTCAACGTCATTAACGGTTATCACCAGCAGTTGCCCCGACGGCGCTTGTACCAGAAGGCCGGATAGCGGCAATTCGCCAGCGCACTCCGTTTCTGATGCAGCAGTGGTCAATTGCAGAGTGTGCCAGTTATCGCTCGCCTCAACCGTCGCCGTTCCGAACACATAACCCGTTGCGTAATTAGACTCGCTGAAGTCGTCGGTGAAGTTGATGCGGGCAGCAGGGAAATCGTTTGCGGTTGCTTCCAGTTCAAGGTTGTCAGTATCGTCGAGAAACCTGTAACCATCTGAAGCGCTGCATAACTGCCCGCGTCCCGCCACACCGCACTGCGCAATCGTTTCGAGGGTGGTTGCTTCGAGAATCTCCTCACATGCCGGGTCCTGCGCCAGTATCAGCGGGGCATTTGTCAATGAAATACTCATCAAACACAGGGCTATCAGCAGACGTCGCATTCTTTTCCTCCAGAGTGACACCATCTAGCATATGAAGCCAATCCACAATCGACAACCCCCGCTCAACCAATGATATAATGCTCGTGGACTTACGATAAATTACGGAGGACAAATGCCGAAGATAGTCGTTACCGTTTTGCTTGTCTTGATGGTCATCCCGGTCCATACTGGCTTTGCTCAGGATGATTCTGAGTGTGACCCTAATACGGATTACATCACGTTAAGAGACGAGGCTTTTGCAGACGCTGATTATGAGCTGGTCATAGAGGTCGCCACCTGTCTCCTTGAACTCGATCCAACCGACGGTGTTCTGTATTATGATCGCGCGATTGGCTACTATGAAACCGATCAGCCGCAGCTTGCACTGGCTGATCTGGCCCTTGCCATTGAATATGCTGAGTTTGACGAATTCCAGGCCGATCCCCATAAGCTGCGTGGTGTTATTTACTATGAAATGGGTGAGGATGATCTCGCCCTACGTGAGTTTGCAACCGTCTTGAATCTCATTCCAGAAGATGACGAGTTTTACACAGAGTACATTGAAGATATTTACAGCTTCTACTCCGAAGAAGAAATTAATGCGGTCAGAGCCACTCTGCCGACCCTAACGCCTATCCCGACGCGTGTTGCCAGCGAAGATTTGCCGGAAGTTGAAGAGGAAGAAAGTCCGGTTGATGCGATCATCCCGGTGTTTGAAACCGGAGATTACCTCTCGGTCATTTCGCTGGTCACGGAAGCACTTGGCGCAACAACGGCGGCGGATGTACCCCTTCTGCACATGCTGCGCGGTGAGGCATATCAGTTCCGCGATGACCATCAAGGGGCACTGTTTGACTTTGAAGCTGCCATTGAAGCCGCCCCCGCTATGAGCGATGCGCATCTGTATAAGGGAATTTCACATTTATACGAAGGTGATGATGAACTGGCACTTGAAGCAATTGAGGCGGCGCTGCGCAGCAATCCGGTCAACGACATTGCCTACACTTATTTTGGTATCTTGCATCAATACATGGGCGACGATGAACGGGCCATTGAACTATTTACGACGGCGCTCACCATCAACCCGGAAAATCAACTGGCACTGGCCTATCGTGGGCTGTCCTATTACTTGAGCGGTGATACAGAAGCGGCGTTTGAAAATTTAGATCAAGCTTTGGCGCTGGATGAAGAAAATGCCCTCGCCCATTTATTCAAAGGCCAAATTTACTTCTTCAGTGGTGAAGACGATCTTGCGCTGGCGGAACTGGACCTCGCCGTTGAGGAAAGTGCAGACAATCCTCTCTTGCTGTCAGCCGCGCACACCTTTGGTGGTTTGGTGAATCTATATGCCGGTGAGCTGGAAACGGCCATTGACGATTTTACATCCGCCCTTGAAGCAGACGCAGATAATCGTTTTGCTCGCTTTTTCCGGGGCAAAGCCTACGAGGCCAATGATATGAGCGAGGAAGCGGAGCAGGATTTCACGCTTGCCGGGGAGAACGCCGATGAACTGGTTCAAACGCTGCTGGAAAGCCGGGAAAGCAATCTTGACCATTTCCGCCTGTTGATCGCTGAACCGGATAACCTGCGCGGTCAATGGCGCGGCATTGAATTCAGGACGAAATACAATCTGGAAACCCGCACAGAACGACGTCAAAACCGGACCCGCTAAAAAACGAGGCACTCGTTGTGAGTGCCCATAGGCATCAAGGTAAGGGACGAGCCTCGACCAGCAGCTGGAAAGTAGCCGGTCGAGATCGTCTCTTTTTAATGAGACAGCGTTCAAGGGCAGCCA
>JAKEEQ010000116.1 GCA_022616515.1 Chloroflexota bacterium
GCTGATTACAAGATTCAGAATATTCAGAATGAATTCTCGGTTGGTGATGAAATCATGGTGATGATTACCGACATTGACTATTCTGGCAAAGTCCGCTTGAGTCGACAGGCTGTACTGGAAGGCTGGTCCCTTGAAGAAGCCCGTCAGAATGACAAGGGTCTCGGCAACAGTGGCGGTCGTGGTGGACGCGGCGGCGGTGGTAATCGTGGCGGCGGCAATCGGGATCGCGGCGGTGGTAATCGTGGTGGCGGCGGTAATCGAAACCGCGACTAAGACCAATTCAAGAGAAGTTTCGGAGGGTGGGCATATCGCTCACCCTTTTTGTTTTGGTGTACAATGACAAAAAAACATCGTGAGCCAGCCATGTACGATCTCGTTGTCATTGATGATGACCCTGATATTGCTACCCTGATCAAGCTCATAATTAATCACCGGCTTGATATTCAGGTCAAAGTATTTACCAGTGCCGCTGCCGGGCAGCAATTCGTTCTCGCTAATCCTCCCTCAATTATCATCTGTGACGACATGATGCCAGAAATGAGCGGCTTTGACGTTGCCCTCTCGATAAGTCGTCACGACGCCAACTGGCGCACCACCTTTATTCTGACCACCTCACGGGTTCTACCATCCCGCTATTGCAGCGATGAGGCTCTAGAGGCGATTGATGATGTCTTGACCAAGCCGTTTTCTCCGCTAGAACTGCTCGATATGATTCAGCGTTACATGCATCAGAAGCGGATCTTTATGGAAGCAATTGAATTTCAGGAACGGCTGTCAGAGATTATCCAGCATAAAACTGGCTGGCGCTACTTTGTGTTTGAGTTTCACGACACTCCACGTCGCAAAATCATGGACATCATCCGCAGCGTCGTTTCCACGGCTGGCACTCCCGATGATCTGGTTAGCTATGTCGATCAGCACCAGATTGATTTTGTAACCTTCGCCTCCCAACCTGATCTACTGGTAGAAGCCATTTGCCAGAGTGTCCCGACTCTTCAGGTGAAGTGTCTCAGATAAAGAGTGATGTGGTGCCTGTCGATAATATAAGAATATCAACCAAAATCCTCTAAGAAGATGTTCTGTCCATAACCTAACAGAATCCAAACAACATCCTGACCCCTAACTCCCTTACAATTGATAAAAGGAGGTAAGCGTGGCAGACATTTTGCTCGTTGATGACGGTGGTACTGAAATTCATGCACTGATAATCCAGCGTGAGGTAGGAGATTATGAACTGCGGGAGTTTACCAATGCGTTAGAAGCAATTGAATACGCTCGTGACAACCCACCTATGCTGGTGACATGTGATGGCAGGAATGTGATCACAGGATTAGACGTTGCTCGTATCCTACGGGACGATCCTCGAACAAGCCTCTGTCGTTTCATTCTGGTCGCTGCCCACCACCTTTTTGTGAAACAAGCGCGTCAGAATGATAATGTGGATGACTCTTTGACAAAGCCTTTTGCGCCCGGAGAATTCTCAACTGTCGTCAAGAAACAACTGTCTCTTTTGCGAGAACACTTCAATCCGTCATTCTTGCTGTTAAATAGTATTACCTTTCTCCCGCGCCTCCAAGAGACCACCCACAACACCAGCCAGTGGACCTATATAGCCGCCGATGTGCGCGGCTTGCATGATACGCTACAATGTCGCCGCTTTGGTGGGACCGTCCGCAGTGCATTCGCCGCGTATGGCACGCCCGAAGATTATGCGGGCTGCATTGATGAAGATACGGTTGGGATCGTCACATTTTCTCGATCCCCTGAACTCATTTTGGATCATCTCACGACTGAATGGAAAGAACTCAATATTCAATACATTCGATAAATGGAACTTTGATGCAAATTTTGATTGCTTCTGGAAACAAAAATCTGAGAACTACCGTATCCGAGCTGCTCCGCGAGAAAATAGAGACAATCGAAGCCGCTTCATCGGTCATTGAGGCCGTTGAAAAGGTGTCATGGCATCTGCCCCATATTATCATCGGTGATGAGCGACTGCTGATACAAATTCGCGAGAATCTGCGCTCTATCCTGTTTTTCAATCCCATTCATTATATCGCGTTCAGCGAACAGCGGGGCCACACCTCACCAACTGTCACACCGCTGGCAAGTCGCCTCGGACGTTCCATTGCTTACCTCAACATTCCATTTGAGTCCAACCAGCTTCTGGTGCAGGTCAATTCGACAAAAACAGTCATTCGTATGGAAAAACTCCCATTTCGCCCTGTATTTACCAATGTAACTTTCGATGAGCGTATCATGGCGTGTTCGCGCAATAATCCGTCGTGGCACTATCTTGATCTTGAATTGGACGGCTTCAGAGGCTTTGCCGGGCAAACAACTGAACTTGGAGCAAATGCCATGCTTCAGGTACTGGCAATCAATATTTGCCGGGTGCTTGACGAGCACGGTACGCCAGATGACATGGCGGGTTATATTGGCGAGGGGCGGTTCGGCGTCATTTCACATCTGGGTTCAACGACCGAGCTTGCTGGTATTCTTCAGGAGGAAGGAACACGCCAGCTTAAATCCAACAACATTGATTTAAAAGTATCGGTATTGCACTAATAGTTGTATTTGGAAATTGTGAAGTTTTGTTTATGCTACTCAATCAACTCAACGAATTGTGGTAAAGTAGAAGCAATCCTCACGAGCATACCACAACAGGACAGCGAAGTTGAGCACAATTCATGACGATACGTTTGCCTTCATTTTTCATCCCATTAATATCAAGAGGGATGTTATTCGAAAGTATCCCTTCTGGGGGCGTGTGTTTGGCGAAGCCCAGATAAACTTCCTATCTCGTTTTTTCCCTCCAGTCTATATCAGCCAGATTGACGGAATCACGTCACAACATCACAGTCGTCAATTGACTGGCTGGTTTATTGCTGCCCCTTACACGCCACAGGTCATGATGAGTTTGCCGCCGCGCCAGGTTTACAACAAGATTGTAGACTGCGGCGAAATGGCAATGGAACTGGGTGCAAAGATTCTGGGGCTGGGCGCATACACATCTGTAGTGGGCGACGGCGGCGTTACCATCGCCGAGCGGCTGGAAATACCCGTTACAACGGGCGACAGCTACACGGTTTATATCGCTGTGCAGGCGGTACGTGAGGCGGCAAAAATCATGGATATTCCGGTTCCGTCGGCGAAGACGGCAGTGGTAGGTGCCACCGGAGCCATCGGCGGGGCCTGTGCCGAAATGTTGGCTGGTGAAGTCGCTCATCTGGTGCTCATAGGGCGTCGCGAGGAGGCATTGGAAGTGGTAGAAGCCCGGTGCAGTGGTGGTAGAGCGACGGTTGTCACCAGCACCGATGTCAAAGATATTTACGACGCCGATCTCATTCTGACCGTAACCAGCGCGACTCATGCCGTGATTGAGCCGGAGCACATCAAACCAGGGGCAGTCGTTTGTGACGTGGCCCGTCCCCGTGATGTCAGCCAATTGGTTTACGAAAAACGCGACGATGTGCTTGTCTTTGAGGGCGGCATGATTGATGTGCCGGGAGATGTACAGTTTAATTTCGATTTTGGCTTCCCGCCGGGCAAAGCCTTTGCCTGCATGGCGGAGACAATGGCCCTTGCGCTGGAAGGCTTGTATGGGGACTACACACTTGGTAAACACATCACAACGGAACGTTGTGTTCAGATAGGGCATATTGCGGAAAAACACGGCTTCCGTTTAAGCGGTTTTCGCAGCTTCGAAAAGGCAGTGAGCGAAGCCCATATTGACAGTATTCGTGAGAAAGCACGTGAGAATAGATTGGTCTGGGCACCGGAATTTTAGAACCTGAGGAAGTGTGTTACAATAGCCCCAAAATAATAATGTAGAGGTTGAGACCCCACGCGGGGAGGTACATTGATGAGTAAAGGGCGTATATTAGTAGTCGAAGACGACTTCGACATCTCAAACATGCTCCGTATCTATTTTAGTGGACAGGGGTATGATGTCGAGGTAGCTGCACGCGGTGGCGACGCACTTAAAATGACGCGTGAGGCTCTCCCCCAGCTCATTGTGCTGGATATTATGTTGCCAGATATGAACGGGTATGATGTATGCCGTGAGTTACGTACGACGACCCGCACCAGCCACATTCCCATTATTTTCTTAACGCAGAAGGATGAACGCTCCGACAAAATTACCGGCCTAGAACTCGGTGCCGATGATTACATCACCAAGCCCTTTGACATCGAAGAACTCAAGCTTCGCGTCAAGAACCAGATTGAACGTGCCGAGCGTGAGAATTACACAGACCCCAACAGTGGTCTTCCCAGTAGTGCCCTTATTGAGGAGCGTCTGCGCGAACTGATGCGCTCGGACGATACCTGGACTTACTTAGATAGTAAAATAGACAACTTTGAAGATTTCAAAGAAGTATATGGCTTCGTGGCTGGCAATGAGGTGCTTCGCTTCATGGCTCTGTTGATGGGCGAAGTTGTTGACAGTCATGGCACACCCAACGATTTTCTCGGGCATCCCGGCGGTGACAATTTTGTCATTATCTCCTATGCCTCCGATGCCGAAGCTTTCCGCAATGCATTAGTGGAAAAGTTCAACGAGGATGTGCAGCAGCACTATTCGTTCATCGACCGCGAACGTGGGCACATGCTGCGCGAAAATAAAGAAGTACCGCTGATGACTCTATCGGTTGGCTCGGTCTCCAACGTTACCCATCATTTTGCGGACATCCGCGAAATCACGGAGCGTGCTGCCGAAGACCGTCGCAGCGGCGGGGCTGAAGACTTCGAAGAAATTGAAACCAGTTGGTAACCCAGGCCCTCGTGATGTGCGAGGGTTTTGTAAAACACAAACGTAGGAACATCGTGCGCTCTGTATTTCAGGCGTGCGTTGTCAATACACGGTGATCTAAATGGACGCAGAGATTATTCTTGTGACGTTTGGGACAGTTGCTTCGGGCTGGATCTGGGCATTTACCAATCAGATGCTTAGAAGCCAGCGCCGCAAACGTCCTCTCATGACAAAACCCATCTTGCCGCTAAACTTGATGGACAACGAAAGCGGCGTGATTGTTGCTGAAGGACGTGGGCACCTTGTCTATATGAACGAGCGTGCCCGCGAATGGTTTGGCCTCAATGGTGGCGAACCTAATCTGGCGGTTTTAGCCGGACGCGCTGAACCTGCCGAAATCTTCCACGAATTGTTCGCGGATGAAGGGCAGGCAACCTTCCGCCTCGGACTGCGCCGTATTGAGGCGACCTCGCATCTCATCCCTGACAATGAAGGCCGCCGCATGGTGGTGGTCATGCGGGAGATCAAACCGGCCAGTGATGATGAAGGGCAGGACCCAACTCGCACCTTGATCGTGATTCAGGAAATCAGCAAGACCATCACCAGCGGTCTTGACCTCAGTGAGACACTCAGCGCGATTCTCAACAGCATTGCTCAGGTGATGAGCTTTGACGCCGGGGAGATTACCCTGTGGGACCCGGAAATTAACGCCCTGCGGCCTGTTGGTCGCGTTGGTGATCGCGCCTACGCCAGCGAAATCGACAAGGTCGGCGGCGTATATGATCTTGATGAAGGTTTCACCGGATGGATCGCTCGCTATCGCCAGCCGCTGCTGTTAGGCGATGTGAATGCCCGCGCCGATGTGCGCCCGAAACTCGAAAACTACCCGTACAATAGTTATATCGGCATGCCGCTGACCATCGGGGACCGCTTCATTGGCACGCTGGAACTGGCCGATTACGAATCCCACTCCTTTACTCATGAAGACATAGATTTACTGGAGGCCGTTGCTGGTCAGGCAGCCATTGCGATAGAAAACGCCCGCTTGACCAATGAACAGGCCAACCGTCTGGTGCAGCTTGCCGGACTTCAGCAGATTCTACAGGCCGCTGATGAACCCATTGAGCAGACCAAACTGTTTGCACAACTTCACCAGCGCATTGCCGAATTAATGAAAGTAGAAGTTTGCGGGTCTCTGCTTTTCGATGAAGAAAATGATATTCTGATTAGCCAGCTTCCCTTTGAAGGTGTCGCCGATCAGGTGATTTCCGTCTTCCGCATTCCAGTGGAAGCGGGCAGCCCCGGTCGGGCACTGTGGGAAGGTGAACCCTGGTGGTTCAGTAACGACGTCAAAAACGCGGAACGAGCGGGCCTGCTCAAACTGGATAATCTTGCGCAGGCCATCAATTTGCGGAATGCAGCCTTTATGCCGATGATGATTGGCAACAAGCGTATTGGCGCAATTCTCATCGGCAACAAGCGCGATGGCGGGTTCAATGACGACGATATGCGCCTGCTGAATATCTTTGTCGCGCAGGCTGCCGTCGTCATCGAAAATGCCGACCTGTATCGCCGCGAACAACGCCACATCGCCGAACTGGGTGGTCTGCAAGAAATTGCCCACATGATGCGCGTCGAGAACATTGAACAACTTCTTGACGAAATCAACACACGTATTGCGGATGTCATGGGCGTGGAAAGTTGTGGTGTCCTGCTCTTTGAGGAAAATCCGGTTTCACAAGAAGAACAAAATTATATTCTTGTCGCCCAATCTCCTTTCTATGGGTTGGACGACGAGAGCATTCGCTTCTACCAGATTCCGGTTGTGGAACGCTCTGTTTTTGCACGGCTGCAAAAAGACATGGATCACTGGTATAGCAATGAACTGAGCGAAGAGGAATGGCCCGGAGCCATGAACTTTGCGCAAGCCGCCAGTTCAGTTGGTATGCGCCGGGTGCTGTTTGCGCCGCTGGTTATCGGTGGCGAGCGCGTCGGTCTGCTTCAAGTTGCCGATAAACTGGATGGGTCAGATTTTACGGCGAGTGATGCCCGTGTACTGGCAGTATCCGCCGGGCAGGCCGCCGTTCTCATCGACAATATACGCCTCCACCGTGAAACCAATCGTCTGAGCAAGGAAATTCAAGGACTGCAAAAGGTTGCGGAAATTATTTCAACCCGCGAAGTCATGAGCAGTTTGTTCAAAGATGTCCTTGCCGAAATCGCTGGTGTGATGGATGTGGAGTACGGGGGATTTGGTATCCTCAACCAGACAACAGGCGATCTGGTATACACCAACGAGACTGTCTATGGTGGTGAGCTTCCCGCACCCATCAAATATGATGTCTACAGCCCGGACTTTGCCCACAGCGTCGTCCTCTCCCGCCGTCCCTTCCGCTCCAACGATGTCTTAAACGACCAGCGAACCATTGAAGCTTACCGGAAAAATCTGGCACGCCTGGGCATTAACAGTGTCGTTACGGTGCCGATGATTATCAACCAGCGCGTCATTGGCGAATTTTTCCTGGGCAACAAGCGGCAGGGTGTTTTCACTGAAGATGACCAGCAAATCGCCCAGACGATTGCCGCGCAGGTCGCCGCTGCCATTGAACGTGTTCAACTTCAGGAAAACGTGGATCAGGACCTGCGTGCTCAGATTGCGCAGCAGCAAGCCCTTGACCGTGTGAGCCTTGAACTTAACGAAACGCTCTTGCTGGACCGCATTCTGGACGTCATTCGGGCCGAAGCACTGCGTACCACCAATGCCGATGACGTCAGTGTGGCGTTGTTCTACCCCCGCAATGAATGGGTGCGTGAAGATCTGCCACTCATTGAAACCCGTCTCGGCGTACGTGCTATTTTTAAAGACACGACCGAAGATGCACCATCCACTGAACATCGTTTGGCCCCGGTCGAGAAAATGGCCTACGACAAAGGCGGGCATATATTTATTGAAGATTATCTGGGGTCGGACCTGCACCCTATTCCCGAAGAAGCGCGGGCTGCCATTGTCCAACCTATCCTGTTTGGCGAAGAAGTGGTCGGACTTATCCATCTGTTCACCCGCGAGGCTCATGCCTTTACCAGTGAAGCGGTGCCGTTCACTCAACGTCTCGGCCAGCAAGCATCCCTTGCCGTCAGCAACGCCCGCCGCTATCGTGACCAGCTTCAGATCAACGAACGCCTGCGCCGCCGTGCCGGTCAAGTCCAGCAAATCTTCACGCTTAGCCAGTTGCTTCGTGAAGGCGCAAGCCTTGACGAGTTGATGGAAGAAATCGCCTATAACATCAGTGAAACGGTTGGTTTTCGCCTCGCCGTCATCAATGTGTTCGAAGAAGAACATGCCGCTTACCGGATTCGCGGTCATGCAGGTTTTCCGCTTGGTCAAATCGAGGAGCGCATCAAGGAACTTGTTCCTGCGGATGCGGTGAAGAACTTGCTTCAGGAGAAGTATAAACTGAGCAACTCCTATTTCCTGCCCGGTGAAGCGCAGCAGGAGTGGCGCGACGAGACTATTCCATTCATCGACTCGGAGATGCTAAACCAGCCAGCCGATGAAAATTTACGAAATTGGACAGCCGATGACCTCTTTGTAATCCCGATGTACGGGACGAGTGATCAAATGCTTGGCTTCATCAGCGTGGATGATCCCATTGATGGACGCCGCCCAACACTGGACACAGTCGAATTGCTGGAAGTGTTTGCGACACAGGGCGCATTCATGATTGAAAACTTCCAACTGGTGCGCAGTGTACAGGCGGAAGCAGAGGCAGCCCGTCGTGAACGCGACCGTCTGGCCCAACTCCATCTGGTTTCCGGCGAAATTCAGCGTGCCGCTGACATGTCTTCCCGTCTACAGGCCGTTGCTGATGGTGTGGTCTCGGCGACCGGGTGGCAGCGCGTTCAGATTACACTGCGTGATGAAAAGCTTGAGCCGACCTCGCTCATTCATGCTGGATTTGATCAGGAAGAGGCCGATAAACTTTATACGAAACTCCTACCGGGTAAAATCTGGCGCGACCGCCTTAAAGATCTCGAATTCCATGAACTCAAACTGGGCAATGCCTACTACCTTCGCTACGATGCGCCGTGGGTGAAGAAAAACATCCTGCGCGATGTACCACCCGATCCGCCAGAAGTGCATGAAAACGTATGGCATCCTCAAGATGTGCTTTACTTGCCGCTGCTGGGCCATGACCAGAAACGCATCATCGGCTTGATGCGTCTTGAAGCCCCGGTGGATAATCTGCGACCAACCGAGGAAAGCATCCAGCCTATTGAACTGTTTGCGCTGCAAGCGGCAGCCGCTATCGAGAACACCCGCTTGTTCCTCGAAACCCGGCGTCAGGCACAAATTGAGCAGCGGCTGAATGAGTTGATGGAGGCGATGGCCTCAACACTCGACCAGCAGGAGATTGTGCAGGCACTCGCGCAGGGTCTCCAACCCCTCTTCGCATTTACCCGCATGCACATTGCCCTGCCTCGCACTGAACAAGCCAAGTTTCTTGAACTTACCCGCGTTGAGTTAACGGCGGATGGGCGGGTTCACATCTTCCCGGACAATCCGCTGCCCGTCAGTGGAACTGCGCTGGGTAAAGTGTATGTAGACCAGAAACAGCTTAACGTCAATTTGACGGCCCCCGACATTGCGGAAGAATACAGCGACCTGAAGATGTGGCTGGATGAGGGCGAGCGTTCGACCCTCATTGTGCCGATGATCGCTGGTGGTGATATGGTCGGTATTCTGCGACTTGGCAGCGAAATCGACCGCGCCTTCGAGATGACCGAAGCGGAAAATCTTACGCTCATTCAACGTATGGCGAACCTGTCGGCGGTCTCGATTCAGAACTCGCGGCTGTTTAATTCGCTCGGTCAGACGACTTCCTTCAATCAGGCGGTTGTTCAATCCATCCAGCAGGGTATCGTCGTGCTCGACAGCGAGATGAATATCCAGTTGGTCAACAACTACATGGTCCAGCGCTACAACTGGAGCGAAGAAGCAGAGGGACGTCACCTGTTTGCCTACCGCCCGGAATATAAGGACTTCCTCGAACATTCTGTCCAGACAGCCATTGAAGAAGGCATTGAGCAGCATCAATTCGAAGTTCAAGACACCGACTCCGAAGGCAAGCTGTTCATCCGCAACTTCTATACCTACCCGCTACGTGAAGGTGAACGAGTTAGCGGTGTGGTGTTGCTTGTTGAAGACATCACGGAACGTGCTATGCTGGCGGGCGAGCTTGAAAGCCGTGCCGAACAGTTGTCCGCCCTGACACGTGTTTCCGGTAAGATGACCGGGACACTGAAACCAGACGAAGTGGCCGAGATTATTCTGGACAGTCTGGGTGCGGTTATCCCCTACGACGGTGTAACGCTGTGGTTGATTGACAGCCAGCATCCTGATCGCCTGCGCATTGAAGCGGCGCGTGGCTTCCATGACGAGGGTGCGGCCTCCGTTGACGAGCTGCTTGGCCTGTGGGTAGAAGTCGAAAACAGCCCCCTGTTCCAGGAGATGGCCGATAAACAAACACTCATTCGTGTTGACGATACCACGGCTGATGATCCGCGCTTCCCCTATGGCGAAGGGCGCGTCTACAAGAACTGGCTGGGCGCACCGATGGTTTCTAAGGGAGAAGTTGTTGGTATCCTGCAACTCGAAAAGAAGCAGCCGGGTTATTACAATCGCCAGCACGAACAATTGGTACTTACGTTTGCCAATCAGGCCGCCGTTGCCCTGAACAACGCCCAGTTGTTCGCGGAAACCCAGCAGCGTGCCGAGGAATTGAATCGCCAGACGGAACGTCTATCGCTCCTGAACCGCGTTTCACAGGACCTCGCGCAATCGCTGGACATCGAGAACATCTTCGAGATCACCCTGCGCGAGACAGCAGTGGCCCTCGGCATTGATGAGGCAGCAGCCCTTCAAATTGACTCACAGTACAATGTTGGCCGCCTGCGCATTGAGTACCCGCGTGGTGATACGGAGCCGACGCTGGTGTTCTCGCTGGATGACCACCCGGCCTACAAACGATTCAGGGACACGCTGGTTCCGCGCGTTGTTCGGAACGAAGACGGCAACGAATTGGCGGAGGGCTTACGCGGCATCCTGCGTCGTGAAGATGTGACATCAATGCTGCTTGTGCCGATGGTGATCAGTGGCACGGTTGTCGGGGTGATGCGCTTCGATAAACTTGATGGTTCCGACTTCAGAAGCGAGCAGATTGACCTTGCCCAGACCATTGCCAATCAGGCTGCTATCGCGGTTCAAAATGCAAGTCTGTTTGAGCAGTCAGTCCAGCGTACTTATGAACTGGAAACGTTGTTCGAATCCGCCCAATCCACCGCGACATCGCTCCAGTTGCGCGACGTGCTTGAACGGGTCGCCATGCAGATGGTTAGCTCGGTTCGGGCTGACGCAGCCGTTGTAATGCTTGTCGATGAAGACAACACCTATCTCGAAGTTGGCGAATCGGTCAGCATGTTTGAAGAACTTGCCCCGGATCGTGGCGAAGTCTTCAAATTGTTGGACTTCCCATCGCGGGAAATGGTGCTTCGTGAACAACAATCGATCATCCTGCGCGTTGATCTGGATGAAATTGATGATGCGGAACGCGAAGAGATGCTCGAACATGACGTTGCTATCCGTCTTTTTGCCCCGTTGATTGTCAATGAAAACGCAATTGGTATCGCGCAGCTTGACATCAAAGATAAGGGGCGTGTTTTTGAAACGGGACAAATTCGTCTCGTCCGCACCCTCGCCAGTCAGGCCGCTGTCGCCATCGAAAATGCCCGTCTCCAGACGGAAACGCAGCAGCAGGTCGAAGAACTGTCGCTGATCAATGACGTTTCAACGTCGGTCACGGGCGAAATTTCTCTGGAAAACGTACTGGAGACACTGCGCGACAAGATTCCGGCCCAGACCAATGCCGAATATCTATACATTGGTCTGTACGACGATGACGCCAATAGTATGTCCTTCTCGGTAGCCGTTACCCGCTCCGGGGACGAGCTTCCGATGGAAGAATATACGCCGGAGAGCAAAGACGAATTCGCTTTTGTCATTGAACATCATGCCCCACTGCTTATTTCTGAGGAACGGAGTGGTTATACCCGCGCCGATTATGGCATCAAGGCATCGCTCTTCCCGGATGCCAAATGCCTGTTGATTGCACCGATGGTAACGGGTTCGTCCGTCATCGGTGTCATTGCCCTGCGCGACGATCACGATCCACGTAAGTTCAGCGAAACAGACCAGCGGACGTTGACCACTATTGCTTCACAGGTGGCAGTTGCTATCCAAAATGCCCGCCTGTTTGAACAGGTGACGGCCTCTGCCGACATTCTTGAACAACGCGTTGATGAACGTACCTCCGAACTTAATCAAGAGCGTGAGCGTATCACGACCCTCTACGCCGTTGCCTCCGAAATCGCGGAGTCCACGCTTGATCTCGACCGCGTACTGCGCCGAACCCTGGAATTGATTGCCGGGGCCATCAATGCGACCAGTGCGGTAGTACTGGCAATTGACGAAATATCGGATCGTCTGTTCGTCCTATCCAAGATGGACACTGACGGCAAGACAACAGTAACCTCCGGCGAGCACATCGAACTGCGTCAAAATGAAGGTCTCGCCGGGTGGATTATCCAGAATCGACAGGGTATTGTTCTGGACAACGTTCAGGAGGACCCGCGCTGGGTAACAGTTACCGACAAGCATCGCCAGCCGCACTCTGTGGTGGCTGCCCTGCTGGAAGCCGGTGACGACATTCGTGGTGTCATCATGTTCTACAGCGAAGAGAAAGCCGTCTTCAACCACGATCACCTGCGCCTCGTAACTGCCGCTGCCCGCCAACTTGCCAATGCGATGAGCAGCGCGGAACTGTACGGTCTCATCCGTGATCAGGCGGAGCGTCTCGGTGCTATTCTCCGTCAGGAACAGGTCGAGTCAACGAAGAACAGTGCCATCCTCGACTCCGTTGCCGACGGCGTGATGTACGCCAACGAGCAGGGTATGGTGAGGGTGTTCAACACCACCGCTGAGCGTATTCTTGGTCTTTCCAGCAGTCAGGTGATCAATCACCACATCCGTGAACTCACCGGTATCTACGGCGGTAACAACTGGACACAGGCTATACAGAAGTGGATGGCCGATCCAACGCTGTATCAAACGGGTGACTTTGTTGAAGAAATCATCACCCTCGACGATGACCGGGTTATCTCGGTTCGTCTTTCCCCGGTGAACATGGGCGATCAGTTCCTGGGTACGGTGTCGGTGTTCCGCGATATTACACGTGAAGTTGAAGTGGACCGCCTGAAGAGTGAATTTGTGGCGACCGTCTCTCACGAGCTGCGTACCCCGATGACCAGCATCAAAGGTTATGCAGACCTGCTGCTGCTCGGTGCGGCGGGTGAAATCACCGAAACACAGGCGCGTTTCCTCGAAACCATCAAACAAAACGCTGACCGCCTGAGCATTCTGGTGAACGACTTGCTTGAAGTCTCCCGTATCGATCAGGGCCAACTCACATTGCGCTTCACTGCGGTGGACGTGCAGGAAATCTTCCAGCAGGTGAATCGTCACTTGTCTGGTCGCATCAAGGACGAAGAAAAACCAATGAAGGTTGGTACTGAAGTACCGTCTGGCCTTCCCCCGGTTCGGGCTGACTACGACAAAATCATCCAGATTGTTCAGAATCTTGCGGACAATGCCTTCAATTACACGCCGATCAATGGCACTATCTCATTGAGTGCCCAGTATGTACCGGATGATGAGTCGGTTATCATGAGCGTTGAGGACTCAGGCATTGGTATTCCCGACGATGTACGGAACCGTATCTTCGAACGCTTTTTCCGTGGCGACGAATACAGCGAAGTGGTCATGGATATTCCGGGTACGGGATTGGGTTTGGCAATTGTGCGTGAATTGGTTAATATGCACGGGGGCGAAATCTGGTTTAGCAGCACCGTTGGTGAAGGCAGTACTTTCTTTGTTAAAATTCCCATTGCACGTGGCGACGAGGATTCCGCTGAAGGATAAATCATGGCAAGGATTTTGATCGCTGAAGACGAACGAGACATTCGTGACCTGATCGAGATAACGCTGAAGTTTGCAGGTCACGAAGTACACAAAGTAGCAAACGGCGCTGAGGCTGTAGAAAAGGCTCCCGAATTGTTGCCCGACCTGATTATGATGGATGTTCGTATGCCGCGCATGAGTGGTTATGAAGCCTGTGTCGCCTTGAAAAACATAGATTCCATCAAAGACATTCCTATTGTCTTCTTATCGGCAAAAGGACAGGATGCAGAAATTGAAGCCGGGCTGGATGTGGGGGCCTACGAATACATTTTGAAACCATTTGCGCCAGATGATTTGACCAAACGGATTGGTGAAATCCTCAAGCAATTCAACATCGAATAATGAGGTAGCATGAGTGCGATAACAATCGGAAATGACCTTGTCCACTACGAGGTTTTAGGACGCGGCAAACCTGTTGTGCTGGTACATAGTTGGTTAGGCTCGTGGCGCTATTGGATTCCCACGATGCAGCAGCTAAGTATGAAGTACCGTACTTATGCCATTGATTTGTGGGGCTTTGGCGACTCTGGACGCAACCGAGATCACTATCATCTGGAAGGTCAGGTCGCCCTGCTTCGGGCCTTCGTCGAAAAAATGGGTATCCCCAAAGCCGTATTTATCGGGCATGGTCTCGGCGCTTCAGTTATCACCCACTATGCCATTGACCCGCAATATCGCAATAAAGTGCACCGTATGATGGCAATTGCGCCACCGCTTTTCGACATCGCGCCGCCGCCATCCGCCAAACTAGCCCTGCCACTAATGACCGAAACAGCGGAAACCATTGCGACTCCGGTTGAAGCCGGTATCGACCGGGAAGCTCTGCGACAGGCAGCATTGCAAGCGGGACTGGATGCTATTGCCAAGAAGAGTGGCCCCAAGCCTGATGAAAAACTGATCAAGGATTCAAAAGAAACAAAACCCCAGCCGGGCGACGACAAAAAACCACCGGAACAGAAAGCTGAAAAGAAAATCGAGCCTGTAACGCCGAATAACAGTGCAAAGCCAGCACAAACCACAACGGGCGACTTGATTTTCACGAATCCACTGGAGAATATTCTGGGGGATATGAATCCACTGACCCTGTTGACCAAACATGTCGATAACAGTTCCTCGGATTTTGAGAAACTCAAGGCTGAGGTAAACAAGATAAATATTGAAGCCATAAAACAAAGTACCCAATCATTTCGCTACATCAGCACCTATCACGAGATGCTCAAGCTCTCGATGCCAGCCCTGACCGTGATCGGTGAAAAAGATTCATTGATTACAATACCTGACCAGAAAATTCTTAACTCTCTCTCAAGCGGCGCAAACTCAAAAGTGATTGTGATGGAAGGGATGCGCCATTTCCCGATGCTGGAGGATACCACCAAGTTTGTGCGCCTGCTTCGCGAATTCCTGGAGGCCCCCGATGTCAGTAAACTTGAGATGAAAGATGAGTGGCGACGCCGCACACGTTAATACGATTCTATCTTGAAGTTCGCCGGGCAAATGCTACAATAACGATACGAAAAGACAGTTGTTTTCAGAAGTCCAGTGTGGGTCCTACGCGGCGAGGACCTTCGAACCTGGTCAGGACCGAGAGGTAGCAGCCATAAGGAGTTGCCCTCGGGTGTCGTAGATTTGCCTGCCTGGACTTCTGAAAGCAACTGTTTTTAGTTGTGACCATGTTAAAACGACTACTTCTACCCAGTATAGTAATCATAATAATCTTCGGTGTGTGGTTTGCTTATACTCGTCTGACTACTACCAGCGTGACTGTTGTGGTGGATGATTCGCGCTACGAAGTACGGACAAACGCCACGTCGGTTCATGACGTATTGAGTGAACTGGACATTGTGCTGGACCCAGCAGATACCATTTCGCATCCGCTAGACGATTCTCTCAAAAATAATATGACCATCACCATCGACAAAGCGGAGCAGTTGATTCTGGACATTGATGGCGATATACAACGCATCTACACTCACAAGTCGAATCCAGTTGCCATTCTGGACGAACAGGGGGTAACCCTTGGCACTGAAGACATCCTGCTCGTCAACCATCTGCGCATTGACAGCGCCGTCCTGAGCAGCATCCGCAATACGCCCCGCCATTTGCGGATTATTCATGCCAAAGCGTATTCAATCGACGATAACGGTACGATTGAGGCAGGAACCACAACGGCAACCACAGTTGGTGATCTATTGCATGACAGTGGTTATCCGCTCTATCTGGCCGACCAGATTTTACCGCCCGTTAACACACCTATCTATGATGATATAAAAATCACTATTAAGCGCTCTAAACCCGTTGCCGTTGAGGTAGACGAAAATCAAGTTCAAACTCGTGCGGTGGGCGAGACGGTCGGTGATGTTCTGGAGATGTTGGGCCTCCAACTGCTTGGCAAAGATTACAGCATTCCAGCCGAGGACGATCCTTTCGACAGCGATATAACCATTCGGATTGTACGGGTCAGCGAGTTTATCGAAGTTGAAGAGCACGAGGTTCCTTTTGAAAGGATCGAAGTCATTGATCCCTCTCTGACTGATGGTGAACAACAAATAGTGCAGGACGGGCAGCCGGGTCTCGAAGAGATACGCTACCGGGTACGCCTTGAAAATAACCTGCAAGTGAGCCGTGTGGTACAATCACAAGCATTCGTTCGTAATCCCGTGCCCCAAATAGTAGCCGTTGGCTCTAAAACCTCACCTTGAAAGGTGTCTCATGAGCAATCCCAAAGATTTACTCGACGCCCACCGTATTTTTCCGAAGAAAAGCCTTGGTCAAAATTTCCTGCATGATCCGAACGCAGTGCTGCGCATCGTTGAAAGTGCCGACCTCCCGGAAGATGCCAATGTCATTGAAGTAGGGCCGGGTACCGGTGTTATGACTCAGGTGCTTGCCGAAGCCAGCGAACATGTCATCGCAATTGAAACTGACGAGCGGTTACTGCCTATTCTGGAAGCTCAGGTGAGTGATTATGATAACGTGGACATCATCCACGCCGACTTTCTGAAGATTGATTTAGAAGAACTTATCGGAGATCAGCCGTATTATGTAGTCGCCAACCTGCCATACTACATCACCAGTGCGATTATCCGAAAACTTCTCGATCATCGCAATCGTCCGCAGCGTCTTATTCTGACGGTGCAGCGTGAAGTTGCCGACCGCATTATGGAAGCACCGGGCAACATGAGTGTTCTAAGCGTCAGTGTACAGTTTTACGGAAAGCCGCAGCTTGTTACACGCCTGAATCCTGCTGTGTTCTGGCCCCGCCCGGATGTAGAATCGGCGGTCATTCGGATAGATGTCTACGAGGAACCAGCGGTGGACGTACAGGACGCACGAAATTTCTTCAAGGTAGTACGCGCTGGATTCAGCCAGAAACGCAAACAACTGAGAAATTCACTGAGCAACGGCCTGCAAATCAAAAATGATGAAGCAGGTCAGTTACTGGAGCAGGCCAGTATCGACCCCAAACGCCGCGCCGAAACGCTGACACTGGATGAATGGGGTGAGTTGACGCGGGTCTACGAACGAAGGTTTGCTACCGGATAACCTCAACACCGACTTCCACCGTTCCTTCTCGTTCGTCAAGTGGTGTGACAGAAATTGAAAATTCCTCTTCCCCTTGCTCAAGCTGGATGGTTCGAAATCCGGTGATCTTATCGTCTGAATTGCGAATGGTTATGACCACTTCCAGCGATACATTTGCCCCGGTTTGCACCCGACCTGTGACGAGATGACGTGTCTCATCCCACGATGTTTTTAAGTCGAGAATCTCCACGACTGGTAACGGCTCGTCCAACGTTTCCCCATAACGTATTTCAGCATAGGGCACATACGGCACATCTGGTATTTCATTAAAGATTACTCGATAAGGTGTGCCGTTGTCGGGAGCAATGATTGAGAGAACAGGATGGCTGGTGGTAACGGTGAGGGTTTCGCCCTGAGGATTAAGAAGATAAAAGGTGATAAATGTGTTGGTAACAGGGGTGTCTTGTTGATTCTGGATCCATCCGAGACAGACAAGGCTTTGAACAATCGTTTCGTAACAGGCTGGCGAGTCGATGGTGATGAGTAATGAGGGATCAATCGTAGCCAGTCGCATCGCGGTAGCACTGTATGGCGGTGTGATTGTCTGGAGTGGACGAATGGGTGGAACTGGCGAAGCGGTGGATGGCGGTAACAAGTTTTGCAGGGTTGGGGTTCGTTCAGCATTATCCCGGGTTGGGGTTGGCGAGCTAAATTGTCCGCAAGCAGCGGTGATAAAGACGCTTAGCCAGCAAAAGATCCAACGCAAACCCCACCGCTTCATCCGGCGGTTTCCTTCCCGATATTATGAGTACCGTTCCCATGTCTTGCCCATTATAGCTGATGAACCGGGTTTTTAGCTACGCTAAATCAATTTATGGTATAATAATTAATCCTCAAGCTGACCAGGTGGTCGCGCTCTGGCACAGTCCAGAGTGAGGAAAGTCCGTGCTCCACAGGGGATGATACTGGCTAACAGCCAGGCAGGGCGACCTGACGGCATAGTGCAACAGAGAAGTGTATTGCCTCAAATTTGAGGTGAGGGTGAAACGGTGCGGTAAGAGCGCACCAGTGTCGGTGGTGACATCGGCGGCTGGGCAAACCCTATCAGGAGCAAGGTCAAGAAGGAGGTTAGGCGTTCCCCGCGTCGTTATGCCTCCGGGTAGACCGCATGAGGTGTCGGGTAACTGGCATCCCAGATAGATGACCACCACCTGCCACTGGCAGGCACAGAACACGGCTTATCGGTCAGCTTGAGTCAGATTTTTCATTCGGATAACAGAATGCCACGTACCATCCGCTTTCATAAACCATACGGCGTATTAACTAAATTTACCGATCACGAAGGACGCCCCACACTGAGCGATTATATTGATGTGCCCGACATTTACGCTGCCGGACGCCTCGATAAAGACAGTGAAGGACTGCTGCTTCTGACCGACAACAATCGCCTCAACCACCTCCTGACCGACCCCAAATTCGATCACCCCCGCACCTATCTGGTACAGGTTGAGCACGTTCCCGACGGAAAAGTACTGAACCAGCTTCGCGAAGGGGTCCAACTTGGCGACTACAAAACACGACCGGCGGAGGTTGAACTTGTCAATGAACCGGAGCATCTGCCGCCACGAGACCCACCCATCCGTTATCGCAAATCCATTCCCAGTGCTTTCCTCAAAATGACGCTGACCGAAGGCAAAAATCGACAGGTGCGCCGCATGACCGCTGCTGTCGGACACCCCACCTTGCGCCTGATTCGCATTGCCATCGGCCCCATTACCCTTGACGGATTGGACGTAGGTGAATGGCAGGACCTCACCCCGGCAGAATTCCGCGCCCTCAAAGAAAGCGTTCAATACACGTAATCCCTACGCCCCAAACCTGAAGCACCGGAATGCGTTATATTTTTCAACCGGAAAAAGGAACTGTTTTCATGTGGCGACTTTTTGTGCTGGCGGGACTCCTGCTGGTCGGTTTTCAGGCACTTTCGCAAGCACAGGAACAACGTCATTATTGTATCGATCACAAATATCTTTGATTTTGTCGTAGAGATTTCTGGTGGGTTCAATATTTAAATCTGCGTCATGTAGTACGGCGATACAATCACCACTGTTGTGCCGGGCTATCGCAGTTTTCATCAATTTCTCAAGGTCTTTTGCTAAGGGGGACAGACCACCACTTCCACCTGAAGGAAGCAGTGGAGTGATCTTTACATCAACATCTTTGGCCTTTAGTAGCGCACGAACAATATCCGCATCAGTTTGATCTTCAACAATCAGAAAGATTGTGCCAGTCAACTAACAACCCCACCAAACGTGTTCGTCAACCACACTTCGCCTAATGGATTGTCATTCAACCAGATGTCACTTACATAGTCCGGTATGGTGCTAATTGTCGTGTGGCCTTCGTCACCCCTTTCAACAACGCGAACTTCTTCGGGTTGGAAGTAATTCAAGAATGCGGGATTATGAGTGGTCAGAATGAACTGCCGCGACTTGTCTTCAGCGTAACCACGCAGTAATTCAACAAAACGCTTCAGCAATCCCGGATTCAATGAGGTATCTGGTTCCTCAATAACAACCAAGCCCGGTTCATCTGGTGTCTTGAGGTCAAGGGCGTATACAGCAACTAACATAGTCAAAATACGCGCTGTGCCGAATGAAATGGTGGGAGCCTCTTTATCGGGAAATTGTGCCTCGCGTACATAAATACGGGCTTCGTGTTCACCTCGTTCTGCTTCAAAACGGTGAACTTGTCTCAATAAATAACGAAGATCATCCTGTAATTCATTATAAAGCTCTGGTTTTGTTTTCTTCATGAAGTCAAGCATGAAGATCAGATTATCGCCACAACGATCAATGACATACAAATCACCGCTGCTGGATGATGATTGGATAAGAGCAGGCATGAAGTTTTCATCGAGAAGCTGCCATCGGGAGGATGTGTAAGTACGCAGGGATTGATATACAGACTGCTGTAAAATTGGCTCCTCGTCTAAAGGGTATTGAACGTAATCTTCTTTAAGCAAGACCTTGTCTGCTTGAGACAGGCTTCTTCTGGCTTTGAAGTTGAAATTTTTCTCCATAAACAACATCTGAGTACGAAATGTAACTTTGCTTGCTTCAGGCAAGTCACAGGCAAATTCGATTGAAACAGGTTCGGTTGACGGTACTCCTACCGTCCTGACATTTTCTCCGCCGCCTCGATTGTAAACCGCTTGAATCAGGCTTTCATCAAATATTTCGCGGATGAAATATAGGGCATCAATAATATTCGACTTACCGGATGAATTTTCCCCAATGAGGACAGTTATTGACCCCAAGTTTTGCAGCTCAGCGTTTTTTAAGCTTCGCCAGTTCTCAAATTTCATCCCAGTAATCATCGTTTGTCCCTGCAATCTTGCACTCATCGTTCAAAGTATTATACGCAGTAACATATTGAATTGCATTAGTGGTGGAGTTGTATTCGAATCAAAAACACCTCTCCAGCAATCCAGAGAGGTGCAAATATCTCTACAAGAGTTTAATTGGCTTTCAAGCCGTATTCTTCCAATACCCGTCGCGCAATCACAAGCCGCTGAATCTGGCTGGTTCCCTCACCAATCGTCATCAGGCGCTGGTCGCGATAAATACGCTCCACCGGAAATTCGCGGCTGTAGCCGTACGACCCGTGAATCTGGATGGCGTTAAAGGCCACTTTTTCCGCCACCTCAGAAGCCAACAGTTTGCCCATTGCGGCCTCTTTGGTGAAAGATTTGCCCTGATCTTTCATCCATGCCGCCCGATAGACCATCAGACGCGCCGCGTCAATTTCCATGGCTGCGTCGGCAATCATCCATTGAATAGCCTGATAGGTGGCGATTGGTTTGCCAAATGTCTCACGATCTTTGGCATATTGAATGGCATGATCCATTGCCGCCTGCGCCAATCCAACGCACAATGCGCCAATACCAATCCGCCCACCATCCAGCGTCTCCATTGTCTGGTAAAAGCCTTCACCCTCTGCGCCCAGCACGCCTGTCTCGCGCGGCACGCGAACATTATCATAGGTGATTTGATGGGTTGGTGATCCCTGCACACCCATCTTCTTTTCTTTGGGGTGAATATCCAGCCCATCCGCATCGGTTTCCACTAGCAGCATGGACAGACTCTGCGAGGGTTTGGCGTCGGGATGGGTGCGTGTCAGGGTAATCACGACTGGCGAGACGCTCGGATTGGTGATCCATGCCTTGTGCCCGTCAATAATCCATGAGTTGCCCTCCACAACGGCTGATGTCCGCACACCACCCGCCAGATCAGAACCCGCATTTGGCTCCGTCAACGCCAGTGCACCAAGCACCTCACCGGAGGTCAACTTTGGCAGATATGTTTCTTTCTGCTCCTTTGTACCCCAGCGCGTAATCGGGAAGCAGCACAGGCCATTGTGGGCCGCCAGCGACAGACCCGTTGACCCGCAGGCATAGCCCACCTCTTCGATAGCAATCGCGGCGCTGATACCATCCAGATTGGCCCCGCCGTATTCTTCCGGTACTTGCAGGCCCGTTAGACCCAGTTCGGGCATCTTCTTGATGGCCTCCCAGCGTAATTCGCCGGTTTCATCAATTTCCGCCGCGTAGGGCATGATTTCCTTGCGGGCAAAATTGCGCACCGCATCGCGATACATGCGCTGTTCTTCGTTCAAGTCAAAATGCATCTTGGCTCCTGTAAATTAGCTGCAACAGTGGTTAACCTAGAGATATTGGTTCGCCACGTGAATTCAAAAATTGAAATAGCGGAACAGCGTATATGCTGTCCTTACGGAAATTGTGGGTAATTGTAGGGACGCCATAATGCAATTTTCCGAATGAATTGGATAACGGTAAATGGAATGCTATCGCCACATTGTATTGACCGCATGTGACGGTGGCGGACACAGCAGTGCTGTGTCCCTACGGTAAGTCGGGATCGTTCGTAGGGACGCCCAACGGGGCGTCCGCCAGCCAACGCACTGGACTCAGCCATTTTTACCCGTTTACTTTTGCAAGTTGCATTATGGCGTCCGCCAGCGAATGTACCCGGACGGTCAACTTTCCCCCTTACCCGTTTATTTCATCTTTAAAAACTTTCTTGGTTGACCCCTATTTCCTGAATTGAGTAGATTTCCACTCGGTGAATAGATCATGTAATTTCAGGCGCTGATATTTACCGGTGCTCGTCACCGGAATATCTGTACCGAACACGACAGCCTTCGGACTCTTTTCAAACGTCATGTGCTCGCGACAGTAAGTCAGAATCGCTTCGACGCTGACCGCTGCACCCTCTTCGAGTACAATGTACGCGCCAATTTCCTCGCCATAATAATCGTTTTCAAAGCCAATGGCGAGACCAACCTTCACCCCCGGAATCTCCAGCAAAACCTCTTCAATATCGAGCGGACTGAATTTCACGCCGCCGCGATTAATCAACTCTTTGATGCGCCCCGTGATAAAAAGGAAGTGCCGTCCCTGCTCATCTTCTTCATAAAAACCCTCATCGCCGCTGCGAAACCAGCCAAACTTGAACGTTTCTGTATTTGCATCAGGACGTTTGAAATAATATTTCATGATGTTGTGGCCCTGAATACAGATTTCGCCGCGTTCGCCGGGGCCAAGCTGCTGCCCGCTGCCATCTGCGCTAAAAATTGCCATCTGGTTGCTGGTAATCTGGCAGCCAATGCTGGGATAGCCATAGTCCTTCATCCAGTGGCGATGCGTTTGCCAATCCAGATCAATCGGCAGGAAGCAACTGTAGCAGGTCGATTCGCTCAGACCATAACCGTGCAAAATGGGGATTTCAAATAACTCCTCGAAACGGGTCGCCAGCCCAACAGCTAACGTTCCCGCTCCGCAAACGATATGGCGAAAATGACTCAGGTCTTCGGCGGTGATGTCATCACCAAATTTCGATTTCCCCGCCGCCGTCTGCTCTTCGGCATACTCAATCGAAAATTTCAGGAGGGTCGGCACAACACTGACGATATGTACCCGTTCCCTGACAAGCCGCTCCCAGAAATGGCGCGGACTATAAGCCCGGTTCAAGACGGTGCTGCCGCCCACAAACATTGGCGTTATCAACGTGACAATCGTGCCGTTGACATGGTGAATGGGCAGCACACACATCAAACGCTGGTTGCCGGTAATACCCTGCCATGCGCTGATAGCATACGCATCAACCAGCATGTTGTATTGGAGGAGGACAACACCTTTCGGCGTGCCCGTCGTGCCACTGGTATAAACCAGCAGACTCTCATCTTCAAGCGTGGTTT
Organism: Chloroflexota bacterium; assembly: GCA_022616515.1. Lineage (GTDB taxonomy): Bacteria > Chloroflexota > Anaerolineae > Aggregatilineales > J027 > JAKEEQ01. The sequence goes on from JAKEEQ010000116.1 coordinate 23,631, forward strand.
CATCTTCAAAATCGAGTGTGGTGGGATAATTCGCCAGTGAATTGTGCATATGCCGGTATTCATCGTGCGGTGTACCTTCAATCTGGATAATCTCGCGGATATTGTTAGCACCCGGATCACCTTCAGTGTTACTGACTAAAATTTGAGTACGTTCCAGATACTCTTCACGGGCAAAAACAACCACCGCTTCACTATTCCGCAAGATAAAGGCGATGCGGCTGTCGTCCTCTGCTACATTTTGCGGAGCCACCGCCACGCCGAGTTTCCACGCCGCAAAGTAAATGAACACAAGATCGCTGTGATTGTAGCCGATGGTCGCGATGCGGTCACCGCGCTGCACACCGAGGTCTTTCAGCAGATGGACAGTCTGATTCACTTTCGCGTTAAACTCACCGTAGGTGAATTCCTCTCGGTTGCCATCGGCATCATAATGAATCAGGTAGACCTTATCAGGCGATTCGCTGGCGCGATTTTCCAGCAAATGACGCACACTGCGGTAAGGAACCATGCGTTGAGTGGGCGGTCTGCCGCGCAGAGTACGGGCTTCTAATATTTTTTCTTGAGTCGCTTGATCGACACTGCTCATGGAGTCTCCTCAAAACCTGCTGCGCTGGAATCGCACCTGACCGAACGACAGAAAATGGGGGTCGCCGTTCGTCAGGACCAGCGGTGTAGAGATGAATGATTAATTTGCGAGGCATAGTATAACACATGCCGTGCCCGTATGGATAAATGGCAGGGCCGTGTTATACTCGCAGCCTGACGACGACCGTTTCCTTCAGGACCAACTGATGCCGACCATCCAATTCGACGACCTCAAACTGTTTTATCAAGTGCGTGGCGAGGGCGACCAGCCTGTGCTAGCCCTCCATCCTTCCACCGTCACCGGCACATTGTTTACATGGGCCATTCCGCGTCAGGAGCAGTACGCCAATTACATCCCCGACCAGCGTGGGCATGGCAAGACCCCTAACCCTGCCTCTGATTTTCATATAGATCGCTTTATTAACGACATGGTGAAATTTGTTGAGGAGATGGGGTTTGAACGTTTTCATGGCATTGGCTACAGTCTTGGTGCCGCCGTTCTGCTTGGCCTGACGCAGATTATCCCCACCAAAATGAAATCGCTAGTCATCATCGGCTCCACGCATGTCCGCCCAAATGAGGAGCAGCGCACCCGGGTGGCAGGTCCGCCCCACAAACGAGAAGGTCTGGTCAAGGCAATTATGGATGAGGAAAACGGTGTCAGTCAGGGCTGGGATTTTTCACTGAGTAAGCTGGGGGCGATGGAGTGCCCGGTGAGCATCATCATCGGAGACCGCGATCCTATCTGCCCCTTACACGAAGGCCACGAACTGTACGAAGCTTTTCCACAGGGCAATTTATTTGTGGTGCCGGGAGCCGGGCACTTCGGCTATCACACTTCAGACATGGTGCGCAGTTACCTCAAAGAGTGGTACGATCAATTTTAAGGCGGGCAACATGGAACTCAGCAAAACCGAACTGGATTATCTGGGCCTGCTGGCAAAACAGTATCCATCTATCCGAGCCGCCTCGACCGCGTTAATAGAACTCAAAGCCCGCCTAAATCTGCCCAAAGGCACCGAACATTTCATTTCTGATATTCACGGGGAATATGAATCGTTTCGCCACGTCCTGAAAAATGGTTCGGGGTCGATCAAACGCAAAATCGACGAAAATTTTCCTGACCTCTCCGGCGAAGAGAAAAAGGACCTCGCCACCCTTGTTTACTATCCAGAGCAAAAATTGCCCTTGCTGCTAAATTCGGTTGAGAATAAACCGGCATGGTACCGGGATGTCTTACTGAGACTGATCAAATTAGGACAGCTTTCAGTCTCGAAATACACGCGCCATGATGTGCGGGCTGCGCTGCCCGAGCACCTCGCGACGATTGTCGAAGAACTCCTGTACGGTCGAGAGGATGTCAAAGGCCAGCGCGATTACTACCAGAGCGTGATCACTTCCATCATCGACACGGACAGTGCGCGTGATTTTATTATAGCAATTGCCGAACTCGTTCAGCGGCTGGCGGTGGCCCGTCTGCATATCATCGGCGATGTTTATGACCGGGGTCCTGGTGCTGACCGTGTGATGGATTTGCTGCTGAACTACCACAACGTGGACATCCAATGGGGTAATCACGACACCCTGTGGATGGGTGGTGCGGCAGGCAGCGAAGCCTGTATCGCCAACGTCATCCGCATCAGCCTGCGCTATAGCAACACCGAAACACTGGAAAATGGCTATGGTATCAGTTTACTCCCGCTGGCCTCATTCGCGATGGAGGTTTACAGCGCCGACCCCTGCGAACGGTTTTTGCCGAAATCGCCGGATATCGAAGTATTTACGACTCATGAAATCCTCTTGATGGCCCGGATGCAAAAAGCCATCGCCGTTATCCAATTCAAGCTTGAATCACAGATCATTCAGCGCCGTCCTCACTACGAAATGGATGACCGTTTGCTGCTGGATAAGATTGATTTAGAAAAAGGCACCATCCAAATAGATGGCACGACCTATCCGCTGTTAGATACGTATTTCCCCACCATTGACCCCGTCCAGCCATTCGCCCTCTCCGAACGCGAACAGATGGTGATGGATAAACTGCGCCTGTCGTTTGCCAACAGCCAGCGCTTGCAGCAACACGTCCGCTTTCTATATTCAAAGGGCAGTATGTATCTTGTTTATAATGGCAATCTGCTGTTTCACGGCTGCATTGCGATGAATACTGACGGTTCGTTCCGCGAATTTAAGATTGATGGCAACACCTATGCCGCTCGTGATTTTATGGACCGCCTCGACAGGTTGGCGCGGCAGGGCTACTTTGCTGATGATCCAGACCAGAAACAATACGGCATGGACGCCATGTGGTATCTATGGAGCGGCCCGCAGTCCCCGCTGTATGGCAAAGACAAAATGGCAACCTTTGAGCGCTATTTCATCGCCGACGACTCGACCCACACCGAATCCCGCAATCCGTATTACACGCTCCGCGACAGAGAGGAAATTGCTGTCAAGATACTACAAGCCTTTGACGTTGATCCAGTAACCGGACACATCATCAACGGACATGTTCCCGTAAAGGTCAAACGGGGTGAAAGCCCGGTCAAAGCCAATGGTCGCTTGATAGTCATTGATGGGGGTTTTGCCGAGGCTTACCAGCCCGTCACCGGCATCGCGGGCTACACCCTCATTTTCAACTCCTACGGTTTGCTGCTGGCGTCGCACAACCACTTTGAGTCGGTGCAGAAAGCCGTTGAAGGCACCCAGGAAAATACTCCCCGTACAAAAATTCTGGAGTCGAACGTTGACCGGCTGCGCGTGCGTGATGCCGATCTGGGACGCAAAATTCAAGCCCAGATTGATGACTTGCAGCTACTGATCAAAGCCTATCGCGACGGTTTGTTAAAGGAAAGCTAGCGATGAGGTATGCGAAATGAGATAAAGAAAAGGACCACTCTAAACGCCCCGGTCACTCTGGGGTTATGGTAACCGTGATATTGGATTAGAAATTATTCTTTCCCGTAGATCTTGCAACCGGGAAATGTCTGCGAAAAGCCGAACCATCGCTGGAATAACTGCAACGGCATAGATACAGGTTTTCGCTTGCCATGTGTATCATACAGCACCCCATTTTTCACCACATCCCCGTTGTTCAAATGCAATTCGCGGCGTATCCATTCCCCTGCCGTCGCGTCCGTAAAAAACGCGAACGGAATATCCGTAGCGGGGTTGATACAGACGATTATGGTCTGCCCATCAAAACTATCAGCGATAACATTGTTATGTGCTTCAAGTGCCTGAATCGGATAGAAACACTGAGCATGTTCATTCCACACACCCAACCCGATGTCCATTCGTCCCAGACGATGATCTTCATCGCCGAGTGTATTGAGGTAGCTGTCCGGCGTCACCCGGTTATCATTCTTGCGAAAGGCGTTATCCTCATCGGCAACCTGAAGCTCGGCTACCGATAGGAATGATAACACCAGTCTGGCATCAGGATACTGCTCATATGCCTGCCCCATCGTGGTATGCAGCAACGACGTCAGCGTATCCAGCACGTACCCTTCTAAAACTCCATACAGTGCCATTCCGGTGATATGGTCCCAATAGGTTCTGGTCTCTAAATCGCCAATCAGTGACATTGAGTTATAAATGCCAAACGTCGCGAAATGATGAATTTTGCCATGAACACGCGGATCGAACACAGCCGCGCCATTGCAAACTTTGCACATGGCAATCATCCACGGCTGGCGCTTAAATTCCCCCTGAATAACGCCATGATGAATAACCTGCGTGGTGACAAAAACGAATGCCTGCCCCTCTACAACCATCACCATTGCTTCATCTTCCGGCGAGATGACACTATTTTCGAGCATCTCCACCAACGAATACGTCTCGCTGGCATCAAGGCGTTGCCGAAGGGGCTTTTCAAGCAGCAGGGCACGGTCCACATCAAAATTTTCCAAATTGCGATTGAACATTTTTTATTTTTCCCACGTTACTCTCTCTTACAAGTGTAAGCGAAATGGACATATCTTGTCAGATTTTATGGGTGTCTGTTGGTAATCTTAATGCGAGGTGGTTGGCGGGGGATATGTGTTGAAAATGAACAGGTAGCAGGTGTCACAAGCGGGCCGACACATCGGTCGGCCCCTACGGAACCGCTGCGTAAAGCCGAATCGCCATCTTACGGAATTTTCTGTGGGGACAACCCGATGCGGTTGTCCGCCACCGAACGTTGAGAGAGGACTGTTCAGGCTTTGAGGCGATTCAGATACATCTTGCGGAATTTGGCGACCTTCGGGGCAATGATCACCCGGCAGTAACCCTGCTCAGGATTCCGGGCGAAATATTCCTGATGGTAATCTTCCGCCTCATAGAATTTATCGAAGGGTGTTACATCGGTCACAATCGGATTGTCCCAGATGTCTGCCTCCTCAATCTCGCGGATGGTTTCTTCAGCAATGCGTTTTTGCTCATCACTGTGATAGAAGATGGCGGAACGATACTGTGGGCCAACATCATTGCCCTGTCGATCAAGAGTCGTTGGATCATGAATCGTGAAGAAGACTTCCAGTATCTCCTTGAAACTGACAATTGCCGGGTCAAAGGTGATCTGTACCACCTCGGCATGACCCGTGCGACCTGTTGTCACCTGCTTGTAGGACGGATTATTTACGTGACCACCAGCATAGCCTGAGACAACATCGGTGACGCCTCTCAGTTCATCGTATACTGCTTCCAGACACCAGAAACAACCACCACCCAGCGTTGCAACTTCCATTGTTTAACCTCGTCAGTTGATTTACGGTTCGGTTTTTATATTATACGGGATATTGCATTAGTGTTGTCTGAAAGCCGACATTTTCAATGTAATATTTTCGTTATATCCTGGCCCGTTGTCTTGCTTCATAAACGTCTGGCGTAATGAAATACGTGTCATCAAAGCGCGTCATATACAGCCCCGTTTCATATGTGCCCAGCGGCGGGATTTCTATCGAGTTGTCCGTCAACCTTGATAGCAGCCACAATGGCGCATGAACTCCTGCACGAACGGCGAACGGTAAGCCACCACCAAAACGAGGGTTAATCTCCGTGAAATGTGGGATGCCATCTTTCATCATGCATTGAATCGTGATTGGCCCGATAGCCGCCAATCCCTGTGCGATTTTCACACACGCCTTCTGTACTTCTGGATAATGAACGGTAACACCCTTAACCACTTCCCCGGAGCGCACCTCAATTCGCTGGCGCTGGATGATAGCAAACACTTTTCCCTCTAAATCACACAACACATCACAGGTGATTTCTGGTCCGGGCAGGTATTCCTGCACAATTGGCTGCGGCACGTAATCAAAGAAAAATTGAAGTTCGCGCTGGTTGTTCACGTTGAATGTATATTTTGCTGCACTTCCGGCGCGGGGCTTGACGAACAGCGGGAAATCTTGCGGAATGGCATCAAGTTCGATCCATGATTGGGGAGTATTGACACCGAGATTCTGGAAAAACTGGTACGTTTCCCACTTATCGTTCACAATCCCCACGCCGCGCTGCGGAATGACAACGAGTTTCGCTCCGGGGGCCTCTAGCGGGGTACGGTTCTGCGCAAGGATGGGGATTTCCGGGTCAATGAGCGGGAAGATGAGATCAATGCTTTCGGTCTTACAGATTTTTTGAAGGGTTGGGATGTAGTCGGGCTGGTTGATGCGCGGCACGAGATAAAATGTATCCACGTCATTAATCGCCGGGGCCAGCGGGTCAATATCAACCCCGACCAGCGTCCCATCCAGACCAAGCGTTTCATACGCCTGTCTGAACAGTCGGACAAGCTCCACCCGTCGTCCCACACTGGTAAAAAGCACATTAATCGCTGCCAAAAAACTCCTCCATCGTGGCATGCGTTTCTGAGCTAACACCTTCCCGGCGAATGACTTTCCAGACCGTTAGCAGCAGGATTTTGATGTCCAGCCATAGTGACGCATGTTCCACATACCACACATCGAGGTCAAACTTCTCCTCCCACGAAATGGTGTTGCGCCCATTAATCTGTGCCCACCCTGTGATTCCCGGCAGCACATCGTGCCGTCGCTGCTGGTGTTCATTGTAGCGCGGCAAATATCGCATCAGCAGTGGGCGTGGCCCGACCAGACTCATGTTCCCCTTCACCACATTGAACAGTTCCGGTAGTTCATCCAGGCTGAAGACACGCAGTATTTTCCCGGTCAAAATCAAGCGCTGTTCGTCGGGCAGCAGATTGCCGTTGGCATCGCGCTCATTGGTCATTGTGCGAAATTTATACATGGTAAACGGCCTGCCATTGAGGCCCGGACGCTCCTGTTTGAAGACTACTGGCGTCCCCATTTTCCAGCGAACCACTACCCATATCATGCCCATCAAGGGCGAGAGGATAATCAATGTCGGCACGGCCAGCATAAGATCAAGCAAACGTTTACCACGATAGGAACTCATATTGCCTCCCGCAGAACCGCTTCAAATTTCTCGAAAAGCAAATCACGGTTGAATCTCTCATAAGCCAGCTTTCGAGAGGCTTCTCTCGCCTGTGCTAACCGGGTGCTGTCTCTGGCAAACTCGACAACCTGCTGCGCCGCCAACTCAATGTCTTCCGGCGGAAGCACGATCCCCGCGCCGCTCTCCTGCAAAATGGCGGCCTGCCAGCCCCGGTAGTTTATGGCGATGGGTTTGCCTGCTGCCAGCGCATCAAAAAATTTGTTGGCGGAGTTGTTCCACATCGGCGGCAGGTTGATAAACAGCGATGTCACTACCGTTGCGGCGGCCAGCACATTGACCAACTCTGTTTTGGGCATTGGTTCCCGCAATGTTAAATTGACGCCGCGCACCCCCAATTCATCCGCCAGTTCATAAATTTTAGCGCGGTCCACACCATCCCCCACCATCAAAAAGTGGATATCCGAGTCAAGTTTTCTGGCATGATTTGCTAACCGCACCAGATAATCCGTGCCGTTGATGTGCCCGAATGTGCCTGTATACACCACTAGTGGCTGATCATGTGTCAAACCGAGTTTCTGCCGGATCGCTTGACCACGTTCGGCGGGAACATCAAACAATTCCACATCGCTGCTGTTGGGTATGACGGTCACGCGCCGCCCGGCTATTTTCCGTTTCTGTATCCCCTCGGCCATGCCGGGCGATAACGCAATGATATGGCGCGAGGAATGATAGGCCATCCATTCCAGCATCTGAGCGACGAAACGGGCGACAGGATTGCTCAAGGCTCCCATTGCAACAGGCAGTTCCGGCCACAAATCCCGCACCTCAAACACCATCGGCTTGCGACGCAGCCAGCGACACAACATTCCCGGAATCGCAATCGTCAGTGGGGTGCTGGTCGCAAATATCACATCAGTTGGTTGGCGCAAAGCGTACCAGCTAGCCAGCACCGCAAACGACACAAATGCCAGAATCCGCCGTGCGAAACTCATTTTGTTAGAATAGCGCACCGGGATGATAATGACAGGAATACCACTCAACTCAGTGCGTGTGACTTTTTTTAAAGACTGGTAGGGTTCCGGCAGCAGCGCCGCCGAGGTTAACATTGTCACCTGATGACCATTAGCTATCAGCCGCCGCGCAAATTCATAGGAGCGTGTGCCGCCACTGCCCGACAGCACGGTGAAATATTGATGCAGATACAGTATCCGCATTAATGACCTTCCTGAATCAAATCATACAGGCGACGCGCATTTTTCCGGCGGTCAAACCGCTCAAGGACAAGCTCCCGACCGCGCTGTCCCATCCGGCGGGCTTCATCAGGATGTTCGATCATCCATTGGATGGCATCCGCCAGTGCGGCAGACTTGCCCGTTTCGACATACAGTCCGGTTTCACCGTTGATGATAACTTCTGGAATGCCGGATATGTCCGTCGAGATGGCAGGTAATTCCATTGCCAGTGCTTCAATCAATGTGGTGGGCAAACCATCCATGTCGCCGTTCGCCGCAACCACACAGGCCAGCACCACTATATCGCAAGACGCATAGTTCTCCACCACTTTTTCCTGCGGCATTGTGCCCAGAAATTGAACATTATCCCCTGCCTTCGCCCGCAAATCATCCTCCAATGGGCCACCGCCAATAATGGACAATTCAACTGATATGTCCCGCTCAGACAGGGTTTTCACCGCCTCGATGAGGATGTAGTGTCCCTTCTTTTCAATGAGACTACCAACTGCCAGCAGCCGCACCAGATGGTGGGTTAAGATCGTTTCGGGGTGTGGATGAGGGAAAAGAGTAGTGTCGATGCCGTTATAAATCAACTCAAACCTACCCGGTATCTGCTTTTGCTTCATGTGCTGTAAATTGTAGTTTGAAATCATGACATTAAAGGCCGCATGTTTGCACTTTGTTTTTAGACCGCCATTAATTAACTGTGGGCTGGTGGCAAAAATATCAAAGGCATGACCTGTGGTACTATACGGAATACCGCTGATTTTACTGGCGATGACGGCAATGGTCGCCGGGGTTGTCAAAAATTGGGCATGAATGTGCTCGATATTATTGTGATGCACCCACCATCCCAGATAAAGTCCCTTCGGAGCATTGGCGAAAAACTTAAGTAGGGCATAAATTGATAGGAGATGCCCGATGAATAGCTCCACGAGTAAGGGTATGATGTTTGGATGCCGGATGAGTTGCCACAATGCCAGCAACCATAGAAGCGGATTGGTCAGGCGTAACGGCACGAGGTGATCCATAAACGGTTCTTCAACTAGATGTGGCGCGGTACGGCTAGACCACCCCGTCGCGACGAATATTTCTGCCCCCAGATTGCGCAGTTCCGCCATCTCATGGGCAATAAAAGTCGTCCGTATGTTAGGAAAGCGAGGAACGATGTACAGGACGCACATTCTGGTATCTTCCGATTGTACAATTCAACTCTTTGCGATTATAGTTAGCGTGGGTACGACGGGACATACTCGATTTGTCCAATAAAGGGATTCTTATGCAGATTCCAATGTCTTCACCGGACATTACACAACTTGAGATTGATGCTGTCAATGAGGTATTGACCACGCGCTGGCTGAGTTTTGGACCGAAGATTAAGGCATTCGAAGAGGCATTCGCTGAATATAACAGTACCCAATATGCAGTTGGTGTCAATTCTGGCACCAGCGGCCTGCATCTGACCATGATTGCCGCGCAAATCGGTGAAGGCGATGAAGTCATTACGCCCTCATTCAGTTTTATCGCCTCCGCCAATTGTGTGTTGTACGAGCGGGGTATCCCGGTGTTTGTGGATATTGACCCACTGACCGGCAACATGGACCCGGCGAAAATTGAGGCGGCAATTACCGCCAGAACAAAAGCCATCATTGTAGTTCATGCCTTCGGGCAGCCCGCCGATATGGATCCGATTCTCGAAATCGCCCACAAACACAATCTGATTGTCATCGAAGATGCCTGTGAAGCCATCGGCGCACGTTACAAAAACCGGCAGGCGGGGACCCTCTCGGACGCTGCTGTGTTTGCCTTCTACCCAAACAAGCAGATTACAACGGGTGAAGGCGGCGTGATTGTGACCGACAACGCTGCGTGGAACGATCTTTTCCTGAGTTTGCGCAATCAGGGACGAGATGTGTTTGACGCATGGCTTAACCATACTCGCCTCGGCTATAATTATCGTCTCGACGAGATGAGTGCCGCATTGGGTCTGGCCCAATTGACGCGCATTGATGAAATCCTGTCGCGGCGGGCACAGGTTGCCGCGTGGTATGACGAACGCATTGATGAGATTCCCGGCGTCTATAAACCCCACATCGCAGAAACCACCACGACCATGAGTTGGTTCGTGTATGTAATTCGTTGCGACGTCAATCGTAATGAATTGATGAGGCAGTTACAGGAACGTGGTGTTCCATCGCGCCCATACTTCACCCCGATTCACCTCCAACCCTTTTACCGCCAGCGATTTGGCTGGAAAGTTGGTGACCTGCCGTTGACCGAGCAGGCTGGGCAGACTTTCCTTGCACTGCCCTTTTCGACGATAATGACAGATGAACAGGTGGACTACGTGTGTCATCAGAGTCATGACATTATAAGAAATATGTAATTTGTTTAGATTACTCATTGCGGTTTCAAACTCGCTTTGTTAGGCTTATGCTCATTCCACCTGTAGCTGAGGAGAACAATGTCTGATCAGGTTTCCTACCATATTCGTCTGGAACCTACCAGAGGCTGGGTGGCCCTCAAACTCAAAGAACTCTGGGAGTATCGCGAACTACTGTTTTTTCTGGTATGGCGCGACATCAAGGTCCGCTATAAGCAGACCATTCTGGGCGCATCATGGGCTATCCTGCAACCGTTTATGACGATGATTGTATTCAGTTTATTCTTTGGGCGGCTGGCGCAAATTCCATCTGATGGCATCCCCTACCCTATCTTCAGTTATGCCGCACTCGTTCCCTGGACATTTTTCGCCACTGGATTGGGCATGTCTTCAAACAGTCTGGTAAATAGCAGCAACCTTATCAAGAAAATCTATTTTCCTCGATTAGTGATCCCAATGGGTTCTGTCATGAGCGGAGCGGTTGATTTTGTTCTGGCATTCACAGTTTTGCTTTTGATGATGGTTTACTACAGCATCTTGCCCACCATAAACATTGTCTTTTTGCCGTTATTGTTGGTGCTGGCTTTTATGACCTCATTGGGCGTCGGCCTGTGGTTATCGGCGATGAACGTGCAATTTCGTGATATACGCTATACCGTGCCCTTCATCACCCAATTCTGGCTGTTTATCACGCCTATTGCTTATCCCAGCAGCCTGATTAAGAACGACATGCTGCGTCTTATCTACGGCCTCAACCCGATGACTGGCGTGGTGGAGGGTTTCCGCTGGGCACTGCTCGGAACGGACACGGCCCCCGGACCAATCATGCTGGTTTCGTTTGTCACGGCCTTGCTGCTGCTCGTTAGTGGCGCTTTCTATTTCCGGCGTATGGAACGCAGTTTTGCGGATGTGGTGTAAGGTATGAAAGCAGTAGTGGCCGTAAATCTCGGTAAACAATATCGCATCGGCGGGCCGCAAGCCAAATATGCTACCTTTCGCGATGCATTGACGCAGACGCTGGTTGCACCAATCAAACGCGCCCGCAATCTTATGCGCGGGCAGGCGTATGGCGCGGCGGGCCTTGAGGAAGAAATCTGGGCGCTCAAAAACATTAACTTCGAAGTTGAGCACGGCGAGGTGGTGGGCATCATCGGGCACAATGGCGCGGGCAAAAGCACCCTGCTGAAAGTTCTGTCGCGCATCACCGAACCAACGACTGGTTACGTAGACATTTATGGACGTGTTGGTTCATTACTTGAGGTCGGTACAGGTTTCCATCAGGAACTGACCGGGCGAGAAAACATCTACCTGAACGGGGCCATTTTGGGCATGAGCCGCGCCGAAATTAACCGCAAATTTGATGAGATTGTCGACTTCGCGGGCGTTGAAAAGTTCATTGATACCCCGGTGAAGCACTATTCGAGCGGCATGAGGTTACGGTTAGGCTTTTCGGTTGCTGCCCACCTCGAGCCTGAGATATTAGTGGTTGATGAGGTTCTCGCGGTTGGTGACATATCGTTTCAAAAGAAGTGTCTTGGAAAAATGCAGGACGTAGCTGAAGAAGGTCGTACGGTATTGTTTGTCAGTCATAATATGGCAGCTATCGAACAGCTTTGTACGAGAGTCATTTTGCTTGAGTCAGGGATGATTAGCCAATTCTCAGAAACTAAGAAAGTGGTGGAAGCATATGTAATGCAAGCTACTCAGAGTTTGTTTCAGAAATCTCGCGATTTTCCCATCTACAACAATGACGAGACCATTGGTATATCAAGTATCGCTGCATCCATAACAAGAAGCGGTCATGGGAAGTTCCACACGCTAACCATTCTCGTTGACGCTGATGTGAGGCAACATCTTGATAGATTAGGCATTGGAGTAGCACTGACCACTCTTGAAGGTGTGGTTGTTTCGTCTATTTTTCCTTCCATGACGAATTATGTAATAACCGAAGCGTATGGGGAATACGAATGTCATTTTCAATGTGAAGACATCAATCGATATTTGGCAGGTGGTCGGTACTATGTTAACGTTTGGCTTTCTTTGCCCAGGATTGAGTTCCTGTTAAAGGTTGATAGGGCGATTATTGTTGATATTCCTCCAGTGGATATATATGGAGGTGGCATTTATTTTGAGGTCCATCACGGTATTGTACCTCTGCCCATGAAATATACGCTTAGTCAGAAGTCAGCAACTTTGCCTGAAAGCTAATTGTGAGAAAATTGACCAAATTTGTACTACACAACTTGAACTTTAGACGACCGCAATATTCGGATTCTATTCTCATTTCGTTTTGTAATTTGACGAAAACTGAAGCACCCGGCAGTGGTTTACTTCAGTTAGATCTCAAGCGCAAGACAAAACGTTGGATTAAAATCACTGATGGCGCTGGCAAAGTGAAATCATCTCTTGGAATTGCCGCCTATAATAATGAACTATTCCACGTTTTTCGGTCAACAAATGGTTTTCATTTGGCAGTACTTGACCTAGAGAAATTATATCTGAAAAAAACCTATCCGTTGACTGATGTAGAAGATGTTCATTCCATAATTGTTTCAAAGGTTTGTATTTACGTAGTATCAACAGGAACAGATGAAGTAGTTGCATTTCCTTTTCAAAATGGCAATCTCGGCAAAAAAGAAATCATTTGGACTCCAACTGGCAATGGTAGAGATACCCACCATTTGAATGCGATTTGTCTTAATGAACATAACGAGCTCGTTTGTAGCGGATTTGGGCCCAAGAAAACGGATCGTTGGAGCAGCGCTGACGAAGGCTATATCTATAATATTACAACGCAAGCGGTAGTTAAAGATGGTATCTATCATCCGCATTCCGTCGTTGTAAACAACAACCTTTACTACTGCGAATCTGTCCGTTCTTCTGTACATTCTCTAAATGATACGAACCTGTTCCAGTTTGAAGGATATACACGCGGGATCGGGTTTCTGGACGAAAATATAATTGTTGTTGGATCAAGTAAAGGACGTAAAATCTCTAAAAGTACCGGCCTGATAAACAATATGGCAGATCCAGGTGTTAAGGTTGGCAAGTGTGAGATTCACATTTGTGAGTTACAGACAGGAAGAGAGTATGATCGAATCGATCTTTCTGACTTTGGGGATGAGATATATGATATCTTATCCCCAAGTTATATGAGAGCGTGCCCTTCCTATTGGTCTGGAGTTGCAAAATGAAGCGAATAGCGAGATCGTTCTTTCCACAGCTTTACTATTCACTGTATCGAGCCAAAAAGTCTCGTAAGAAAAGGCAAGAGTTACTCGCCGATGCACGAAAACTGGCAAAAGATGCTACAGACCTTCGTAGTATTGATGAAATACTGGACCACCCGCTTTTATGCAAAGCAGGAACGTTTCGTGTCGCCCAGAAAAAAGTTGAAATCAGTGCTCTATTAGATCTTCTCAAAGGACGCGACATCAAAACTGTCTGCGAAGTGGGAACATATCGTGGAGGTACAATTTTTTTATTTTCTCAAGTAGCTTCCCCATTGGCTAAACTTATTTCAATTGATCTAAACATGCCTCGGGATCGTCAACGAGCCATACAAAATCTCGTTAATCATCAGCAAGAATTAGCAATCATACGCGGAAACTCGCATCAAATTGAGACGTTGGAACAAGTAAATCGCATTCTAAAAGCCCAACCTGTAGATTTTCTGTTTATAGATGGTGATCATTCATATAGTGGGGTCAAGAAAGATTTCGAACTTTACTCACCTTTGGTACGAACTGGTGGCTTAATAACTTTCCATGATATTTGTCCGGATTTTTATACTCGACATGCAGTTACTACAAACGCATACTCTGGTGATGTACCACAGTTTTGGGACGAACTGAAAACAAAGTACCCTACTAAACGATTCAGAGAATTTATTGAAGATAAAGAACAAGATGGTTATGGCATTGGAGTGCTATACTGGTGAGAAAACATTTAGAAACTGTCTGCTAGTGAACCGACTATGAACAACGCCTTTACCACACATATTGATGGTGCAGGCCAGTTTCCTACGGTGGTTGCTTCAATTGTAAATTGGAATTGCCATGAGGATACAGCTTGCTGCATTGACAATCTCCAGAAGTTGCTATATCCAAATCTCAAAATCATTATCGTGGATAATGCTTCCAGTGATGAATCGGTGCGAATATTATCAACTAAATATCCATCGGTGACCTTATTAAAGGCCGATGAGAACAATGGTTACGCAGCCGGACATAAGTTAGCTGTGGAACTAGCGATATCAGAACAAATCGACTTGGTCTGGCTATTAAATCCAGATGTGGAGTTTCAAAATGCAGCAGTTCTAGATTCTCTCGTCTCTGCATATATGGAATTGGGAGAAGGTATCTTTGGCAGCGTAAACATAACAACTAAGGAACATCTTGTTCAAGAAAACTGGTATGCTGTTGGCCCCAAAGGTTTACCGAGTGAGGAAAAAATACTTCATTCTCAACTCCCCCTCGAAACACAGATTCAGACCTCCTCTCCAATTCCAGTAGCATATGCGATAGGGTCCAGTTATATGATCCCTACAAGTGTAATAAAGAGATTTGGTTTTATGGATGAACGTTTCTTCATGTATGCGGAGGAACGAGAATATTGCTATAGATTAGCGAGACAAAATGTAAGAACGTACTTGGTGCCCGACTCAGTAGTTGTTCACGAAGGTAAGAAAACCACGAAAGGTAGTGCTATTTTGACACAAATCCGTCACTATTATCTAAGGCGAAACACGCTGATATTGAAAAGAAAGTACGAAGGCTGGTGGCCGTATTTGAGGGAAGTCTTAACTAGAAAAACATTTAAGCTTGTTCTAAAAGGGCTGTATAAAGCTCTTTTGAAACGAAATTCTAATCCAATGTATTCAAGAGATTATCTTGCTTACCTTGCAATAAGAGACTCGATAATTAACCGTATAGGTAAAACTATTTCTCCTGATGAGCATTGTGATAAAGCTTAATGAATGGGCTTGGTGAGCTAGGTTATGCTTCCGGCATCTGGTAGACTGAAAACTGTCTCAACACTATCATCATGCTTGTTCGACAAAGGATCACCAAGAAACGGTCATGAAAATTTTACATGCTTGCTTCGGTCAGATTCCGCGTATCAATGCCGTTAACGGTGGTCAACTACGCTACTGGCAGGACCTTAATGCATTAGCAACTTTAGGGCATGATGTACATCTGGTTTTGCTATTTGGGGGAACAGAAGATGATCTTGAGCCAGAAGTGAGAGAGACAACCAGCAGTATAATTAGTCTTCGACGCGGACATTGGGAGCCAACATATCTTAATCTTTTGAAGGCAATGCTTTCTCCTAGTGCAGCAATGTCATATTACACGAAGACTCACTCATCCCATAAGAAAACCTTCGACCATGTTGTATCAGCTCTCAAACCGGATCTTATCTGGGCCGCATCATTCGGAGGCATTTTTTTTGCCAATTCATTTAATCCAGTGGTTTATTCACACAGTGATTTCTATTTTAAAATCTTGAATATCCGCGCCCAGGCCAAAAAAAGAAAACTAAAATTACGTGACTACTTAACACATATCCAACTTAAGCGAAGCGAATTTCAAATGTGTCGTGCTGCCAATGCAGTGGTATGTGCGTCTGCTTCAGATCGTGATTTTATTCAGCAACACCTGAACATCAACACCACCTATATTCCCATCGTAGGACCGACCCTGCACCAACCGCAAAACGGGGATGTCTCTAGCGGGCGCATTTTCCTGTTTGGTAATTCCGGTAATTCAGCCCTTTTCTATGCCCGCGAACATCTGCGTAATGAGTTGTGGCCGCTGCTAGAACCTGCGTTGCCAGAAGTGGAATGGCATCAAGTTGGCTTAATTATGCCGCATCATGAGGACCGTCCGGATATTCAATGGTTACAGCAAAACTTTGATGGGATTCATGGCTTTGTCGAAGACCTCGGAACCGTGTTTTGCTCTGGTGACATTTCGCTGGTTCCTTACACTGAAGATACGGGGTTTCGGACCAAATTCGTCACAGCCGCCAGCTATGGTGTGATTAACATCGGCTACCGCGCGACCTTTGAATGTGCACCGGAATTTGAGCATGGCAAGAACTGCCTGATTGCGGACTCGCCTGCCGAACTGGTCAAACTGTTACAGGATGTCACACAAAATGCAGAGTGGCGGGCATCTCTAGCGGCTGGTGCGCGACAACTTTATGAAGAACGTTTCAGTTTTGAAAGCCAACTGCCCCTTTATCAGCGCGTACTGGAGAGTATATGACCTGCCTGATTATTGCCGAAGTCGGCTCGGTGCATGACGGCAGCTTCGGTAATGCCCTGAAACTCATTGAAGCCGCCGCCGAAAGTGGGGTGGATGTCGTCAAATTCCAGACCCACATCTCTGCCGCCGAGACCCTGCGCGATGCCCCTATGCCACCCTACTTCAAGGGTGAGCCGCGCTATGAATATTTTGAGCGGACGGGGTTCCGCCGTGATCAGTGGCAGGAATTGAAAGCCCACTGCGAAGCGCACAACGTTGAATTTCTCTCCTCGCCGTTTTCGCAGGCTGCCGTTGAGCTGCTGGAAGACATCGGCGTCAATCGCTACAAGGTTGGTTCCGGGGAAATGACCAACATCCCGATGCTGGATGCTATCGGGCAGACGGGTAAACATGTTATCCTCTCCTCCGGCATGAGTTCGTGGGCAGAATTAGATACCGCCGTCGAGACTATCCGCCGCTATCATGACCACATTTCAGTATTGCAATGCACAACGTCGTATCCGTGCCCTTATGAAGATGTTGGCCTGAATGTCATGCTAGAAATGAAAGAGCGTTATGGGCTGCCCGTCGGCCTGTCAGACCATACCCTGACCATCTATGCGTCACTGGCGGCGGTGACACTGGGAGCCAGTATCATCGAGCGCCATTTTGCCTTCAGCCG
The DNA here is from genome assembly GCA_022616515.1 of Chloroflexota bacterium. Taxonomy (GTDB): domain Bacteria; phylum Chloroflexota; class Anaerolineae; order Aggregatilineales; family J027; genus JAKEEQ01. Next base: position 41,175 of record JAKEEQ010000116.1, read on the forward strand.
CCGCATGTATGGCAGTGATGCCCGCCATTCGCTGGAGCCGGACGAGATGCGTGATCTGGTGGATGGCATTCGCGCCATTGAAATCATGCTGGCTAACCCTGTCGATAAAGATGGGATGGTCAATCGCATGACACCGATGAAAGAAATTTTTGAAAAGAGTGTGGTATCGGTGATAGATATTCAGCAGGGAGTCACCATCACCGCCGATATGATCGCCGTCAAAAAACCGGGTACTGGCATTCCTGCCCGGCGCTTGCATAACATTATTGGAACTACCGCCACCCGTGATATTCCCGCCGACACCTTGCTACAGGAGAGTGATTTTGACTCGTAAGATTTGCGTCGTCGTTGGATCGCGTGCCAACTACAGCAGCGTCAAATCCGCCATGCGAGCCATTCAGCAACACCCGGACCTCGAATTACAGGTGGTCGCCAGTGCCTCGGCGCTGATTGACCGCTATGGCGCAGTGGTTGATCTGGTAGAAGCCGACGGTTTTCCCATCCACGAGCGCATCTACATGCTGGTCGAAGGGGAAAATCCGGCCACGATGGCGAAATCTACCGGGATGGGCCTCATCGAACTGCCTACCGCCTTTGATCGTTTGCAGCCCGATGTCGTTGTAACGGTTGGTGATCGCTTTGAAACGATGGCAACCACTCTGGCGGCGGCTTATATGAACATCGCACTCGCCCACACGATGGGTGGCGAAGTGACCGGGACCATTGACGAAAGCATCCGCCATGCCGTGACGAAATTTGCCCATATCCATTTCCCGGCGTGCAGCGACGCTGCCGAACGCATCATCAAACTTGGTGAACGTCCTGAAGATGTCCATCTGGTGGGCTGCCCGCGCATTGATCTCGTGGCGGAACTGCTGGAACGCGATAAAAACGGACTCGGCCCAGACCTGTTTAAAGAAGGGGTCGGTGGCAAATTCGACCTCAATCAGCCGTTTTTGATGCTATCCCAGCATCCGGTCACCACCGAATATGGCGATGGCGAACAGCAAATTACCGAATCGCTGATGGCAATTTACCAGCTTGATATGCCTGCCATAGTCTTATGGCCCAATTCGGATGCCGGTTCGGAGGATGTGTCACGGGGCATGCGCAAGTTCCGCGAACATTATGACGACTCGAAGATTCACTTCTTCAAAAATCTGCCCGCCGATGCCTATATCAGCCTGATGAACTGCACCGCCTGTTTGATTGGCAACTCATCAAGCGCCATCCGCGAAGGGGCCTTTATTGGCACCCCGGCGGTAAATGTCGGCACACGCCAATCACGCCGCCAACGCGGAACTAACGTCTTTGATGTAGATTACAATCGCGAGGAGATTGCGGACGCTATCACCGATCAACTCAGGCATGGCAAATACAACATGGAACCGATCTATGGTGATGGTCATGCCGGGGAACGAATCGCAGATATTTTATCCACCACTTCCTGGAAGCTGCAAAAGCAAATTACCTACTGATGAATATTCTTGGACTTATCCCGGCGCGGGGCGGTTCCAAATCGATTCCCCGCAAAAATATTGTGCCGCTGGCAGGCAAACCCCTGCTGGCCTATACCTGTGAAGCCGCTCTCGACAGTGCCATGCTGTCGCGGGTTATCCTCTCAACCGATGATGACGAGATTGCACAGGTGGGACGAGACTGCGGTGTTGATGTACCGTTCATGCGACCAACATCGCTTGCACAGGATGACACCGGAAGCGTGTCTGTTGCGCAACATGCCATTCACTGGCTGGCCGAAAACGACAACTGGCAAACGGATATTCTGGTCCTGCTCCAACCCACGTCGCCCCTGCGCACTGCCCAAC
>JAKEEQ010000117.1 GCA_022616515.1 Chloroflexota bacterium
CACAGGATAGCCCCTGCTGCCAGTCAATCCACCAGAAATCTACGCCAAGCTCCTCATTGGGGTGATGCAGTTCCTCGAAATAAGCTCGGACAAACTCCGGGTCGGTGATGTTGAATGCGACGGGCGTTCGCGAGTGCGGATCCATTCCCAACCGCTCCGCCATCAGAGCATACTGCTCCTCATGATCGTGAATACCTTCGGCGGGATGTAGATTGAGTGCGGTACGCAGTCCCTTTTGATGTAGAAAATCAATGAACTCCTCCGGATCAGGGAACAAATCGCGATTCCAGGTGTAGCCTGTCCAGCCTGTCGAGTCGTTGCCCGTTTCTGTCAGATGCCAGTCCATGTCAATGATGCAGACCGAGAACGGCAGGCTGTGATGCTCAAAGTCTCTGATGAGTTGGGTCAGGTCCTGCTGGGTATAGGCCCAGTAACGGCTCCACCAGTTGCCCAGAATCCAGCGCGGAATCAAGGGCATCTCGCCGCTGATACGGCAATAATCCCCCAGACATGTTTTGTAATCGTGCCCGTAACCGAAGAAATACCAGTCAATGCCGCCGGGATCACGCGGCTCAATCCAGCCATGTTCATTGAAGACGAGTGTTGCCGAATCATCAACAACCGACCAGCCCGACCGCGACATCAAGCCTTCGCTCAGCGCCGTATAGCCATTGATATAATCCAGCGTCCGTGTTGTGCCAAGTAGATTGTCTTCCGGCTCATCTCCCGGTCGCCAGACTGCGCCAGTAGCTTTTACGGTGATAGATAGGTTATCTGGGGTAAAGCCCTGTTTGCTGGTTACGTCATAGTGCAAATGCAGATATGCCGTTTCTATATCAACGGTATTGTCTGTGACCTGCGATCTAAATTCTGGTATGGGCTGGTGACGAAACCAGAAAGCCTGGCTGGCCCGATTCTCAAAGTTACCATATTCCAGACGGAGCAAACGGTCGGTAAGCACCGTAAAACGCACATTCCCCGCCTGTACAATAGCAGCCGGGTCCGCTACCGGCTCAAAGGCAACCTTGAAGTGAGCAGGTATGTCTACCTGCCTGTGCGGCATCGACATGGTGGTATCTCCTGAAAAGGTGTGGTTAATTACTTCGAAAAGCCGATGGTCAACCCATCTCTCATAAAACGCTGCAAAATTATGGCGACCAACAGCGGTGGCACCATTGCCGTGAACGCCGCCGCCATCTGGATATTCACCCCGTAATTATCCGCCAGATAAATCAGGCGCACGGTTATGGGCTGTTCTTCTGGATTGCTGATGATAAGCAGTGGTAGTAAATATTCGCGCCATATGCCTGTAAACGACAAGATACTGAGAATAACGATAATCGACCGCGATAAAGGGAGAACGATATAGATAAATGTCTGCAAGGATGATGCCCCGTCAATCTTTGCGCTGTCAATAATTTCGCCGGGGATGCGCTCAAAGAAATTCTTGAGCACAAATATCGTAAACGCGCTGACGGCGTAGGGCAGCCACAATCCCCAATATGAATCTAACAGACTTGTCTCTAAAACCGGGAGATTGCCCAGCGTGACAAATAACGGCACAAAATAGGCAATCGCCGGGACCATCAACGTTAGCAGGAATCCAATCATCACAATGCGCCCGCCGATGGGTTTCAGGTTCGATAGCGAGTACGCTGCCAGACAGGAAATGGTCATTTGCAGCACAACCGAACCCGTGACAATCACCATCGAATTCTTAAAGAGTTTCGCCAGTCTGAACTCGACCCAGGCCGTTTTGTAATTTTCCCACTGCGGATTTTCTGGCACAATATTCAGCCCGGAGGTGAAAATTTCGGTGCTGCCTTTCAGGCCGGAGGTGAAGGCATACAAAAAGGGAAATATCACTGCCAGCGCCAGTACCAGCAACATCGTCACCACTACGCCATAATACACACGTCCTTGAAAACTCTTTAGCTCTGAGTTGGATAAAAAGCCGCGATTCATAATCTCAAGTCCTTAATCAGAATATATTTTTCTAATCCGGTAGTTGACAAGGTAGTACACCAGTGAGAAAGCCAGCAGTATCACCACCAGTACAACACTCCATGCCGAAGCATATCCCAGATCAATGCGCTCAAAGGCACGTCGATAGATGTGGAGAACAGGCGTTAGGGTCTCTCTGCCGGGGCCACCATTGGTCAGCAGGAAGGGTTCGGTAAAGACCTGTACTACCGAAATTACCTGTAACACAAACAACAGGGACATTATTGGGAACAGGTGCGGCAGGGTGACATGTCGGATGCGTTGAAGAGGCGAAGCACCATCTAATTCTGCCGCTTCATATAACTCCGTCGGAATTTCCATCAAGCTCGACAGGTAGATAAGGGTGGTCGTCCCGAAACTGGCCCATGTCATAACGACAACCAGCGAGGGTTTGGCGAGCTTCGGGTCGTACAACCAGAGCTGGTCGGGCAGGCCGAGAAAGGACAGCAGTTCATTTAATGCGCCCGCGTCTGGATCGTAGATAAAGCGCCAGACGATGACGGCGATGGAAATCGGTACAACAGTGGGCAAAAAGTATACAATGCGAAAAAAACTTTTGGCATGACGCATTTCGCGAATGAGAATCGCCAGAATGACCGGCAGAGCATAACCGAGGGCAACACTCCACGATGCAAATTCCAGCATGTTTTCCAGAATGATTTCGCGGGCCGGGTCCAGTTCCATGAGATCATAATTCGCCGTACCGACATCTGTCGACTCGCCTGTCAGGCTCACCTGCTGGAAACTCATTTCAAAGGCGCGAGCGATGGGATACCATGCCACCAGCCCGAAGATCAAGATAGCCGGTAACAGGAATAGATAGGCAACAATCTGCCGGGATAAGAACGACCAGATACGTTGTAACGGCACAGCACGAGGTCTCATTAAAAGTTCATTATCATGATAAGAAGTATTTGAGGCCATAATAAGTGTCTTTCCAGATAGTGTGCCAGGGGAATTTGCTCCCCCGACGACCACTATCCATCTATTTTTAACGATCTAGCACGAAGATCTGGAATTCTTCGGCAACTTCACCAAGGCGAGTTTCGGGATCGGTGCGTTCATTGCTCAACACTTCGCTGACCAGAACGCCGACTTCCGCGTAATAATCCTGCACGGCGGTCGCTGGTTCAGGATACAACGTAATGTCGCCAGCCTTGACGGCGTCGTTAAACAGAGCGTAGTTTTCAACCGGCAAAACGTTGTAGTCGGCTTCAAAGGCTTCGCGACCCTCTTGATGTTCGCCGACGTACATCGGCAGGACGGGCTGTCCAATGGTACGTCCCTGTTCAGATTGGGTGATGACTGCGCTCTCATATTCGGCGGGGTCAAGCTGACGCCACAGTTGGAAGTAAAATGCCGCTTCACGCTCATCTTCCGATGCATCGGCATCAATCATCCACAGGTTGCCGCCGGTCAGGGCGCTGATGCCGTTGGGTCCAGCAGGCATCGGGGCATAACCGAAATTAGAAATATCCGCATCGGGGAAACTGTTCAGCATAAATCCAAATTGGTCACCGGCGTAAATCGCCATCGCGACGCGCCCGGAAACCAGCGCTTCGGTGATCGAACCCCAATCCAGTGTTGCACCGGGCAGTACATCATATTCCCAGCGCAGGTCGTGGATAAAGTTCAGGGCATCCACCGTTGCCCCTTCACCGAATTCAGCGGTAAAGGAACCGTCATCATTAACCGTGATAATGTCATCCGGGCTGGCCCCAAAACTGTAGGCAATATTGGTGAAGTGCCAGCCGGTGGCGGCTGAACCGTCATTAATGAACGCAAATCCGGCAACACCATTATCTTTGTCGGTGACGGCCTGTGCGATTTCGACCAGTTCGTCCCATGTGGTTGGCGGGGCATCATAACCCGCTTCAGCCAGTAATTCGATGTTGTAGGCCAGTCCCAGCGCATAAGCATTTTCCGGGATGGCATAAACGGCCCCATCCTGCGTTGCGATTTCGAGCACACTCGGATTAAAGGCATCGGCAACACCAGACGCTTCATAAAGGGGTGTCAGGTCGGCAACGGCATTCTGAGAAATGAATTTTTCGGGTTCGGTAAAGTAAGAGCGAAACAACGTGGGCAACTGGTCGCCTGCGATGAGAGCGACGAAAGCGGTCGGCTCATATTCCAGTTCAAGACCCTCAATGGTTACGTTCGGGTACATTTCCTGGAAACGATTCACCTGATCTTGCCACAGGGATAGTTCTCCTTCACGGTCCGGGGAGGGTTTGTCACTTACAGTGATGGTGACGGGACGGCCTTCGGCGATTTGTTCGGGCATAACCAGCGTTTGAGGAATGCCGCCTTCCTGCCCGAATGAAGGAACGATCTGCATGGCGAAAAGGGCGATCACCATGAGAATGAATAATTTCCGTTTCATTTTGACTCCTAAATGTCAGCTCTAATTGCAAAATGTTATTTTGAGACGTCTCAATTTTAATGATATGATGTATTGTATCTTTTGTCAAGAAAATCGACAGGCGTGAATTGTGGGCAGCAAAAAATGTCATTTAGCAGTAGGATTGTTTTGAATGCAGGAGAATTAGAATGGCATCATTAAAAGACGTAGCCGATCTTGCGCAGGTACCAATGCTCATCGCCTTCCACGCGCTGGATAACCGCAATGAACTTGACGAAGCGATCCGGCGCAGGGTTTTGGAGGCTGCCAAGCAATTGAATTACACCCTCAAGATTACTCAGGTCGATATTGCCGACCTCGCCGGGGTCGC
>JAKEEQ010000010.1 GCA_022616515.1 Chloroflexota bacterium
CGCATTGTGACGATTGACAGTTGACAATTAAAAGCAATTGTCGCGTTCCATGCCAATTAGAAATTGCTCAGTATCGAGAATTACCGCGACTATCCAACCCCGTCCTACACCTTTTTTGATCTCTTTATGGCAACTTTATTCGGCTGTCCTACATCAGCTACGCAATGCACAACATTGAGACAACTGCATGGATTTTGGTCATGAGGTGTGTTCCGTGAGCGTGATATATCATGCTCACACGCTGACACGCACTCCGGTGCGTGTTCAGCGGTGCTGCGCGTCAGCGCGGCACATCAAGCCCTCACGGCGTTTGAGTGACCAGCTTTTAGCTGGCGACTATCTCAGCCCGTGAAACTGCATAAAAAAGTGCTGAATCATTAGAGCGATATTGTAGGCAATACAGGCAACTTTGGGGCTGAGATAGTTCGAGAGTCGTAGAGCATTGCCATGCTGCAACGAAGCGAACGCATTATCTTCAATGCAAATAGGGGTAAACCCTCAAAGCGTCTCCTCATTAATGAGATTATAATTATCGAAACTACAACGTTGATGATATTGCAACATTGTGACTATCAACGCTTATTTCCTTCTTGGTGGCTAAACGAAGGCAATGCAATGGCACAATTAGAATTCACATTGCGGGTGGTCAGCCCAATGTTCCTGAATGGTGCGGATACTCGCCAACCCGAAATGCGCGCCGCTTCGGTGCGGGGGCAGCTTCGTTACTGGCTGCGGGCGATACTTGGCGCACAGACTGACGATTTGAACCGGATTTGGGAACGTGAAGGTGCTGTCTTTGGCTCAACGGGACAGGGTTCAGCGGTAAGTGTGCGGGTATTTTTGCCTCAATCTCAGCCAGAACTTAAGTTGGAAAAGGTTCCCATGTTGCCGCATCGTGAAGGCACACAAGCGAATATCTCAAGGGCTGATGCGATCAAACCCAATCAATCATTTGATTTACAACTCGTTACCCGCCCCGGCGTAGATATACCTTCTGACGTATCTTATGCACTGCAATTGTGGTCTCTATTGGGCGGACTGGGCAAGCGTTCTCGACGAATGATGGGTGCAATAGAAATCCGACCAAAAGCTACAAATATGAAGTGGTATGAAAAACCACAAACACCCGATGCATTCAAAGATACCCTCATTAAGACTTTGAATGATTCTGTACATTCGCCGATTAAAATGCCCGAAATACCACCTTTTCCAGTGCTGCGTCCAAATCATAGTTGGATCATTATTGGTTCTCCCGCTAACGACCCTAAAGAAGCAAATCAAGAGTTCTTTCGCCAACTTTTACGCAATTCCAAGTTCAAGCCTCAACAAGATGTGTTTGGGTATGCAAAAGGCAGCAACAGAAGACGTGCGTCGCCTGTCATTGCACAGGTACGCAAGCTTGGGGATAACTACTATCCTGTCATCACAGCTTTTCGGTCTCAACCACTTGAAAAAGCCAATTATTCGGACATTCTCCGCGATTTCATGCAGGCAGCTACCACCCATTACAACGGGATTCACGTTTGGGGAGGATGGTAAAACATGACATATCTCTTCCTCTTTCAGATCGGTCCCGTACAGACGTTTATCGCTCAGGCACGCCGCACACAGGATTTATTCATTGGCAGTCACTTGTTGAGCGAACTTGCTTCAGCAGGTGTGCTGGCGATCAGCGAACATCCAAGTTTCAAACCAATTTTCCCGCTTGTTGAGAACCGACAGGTCAAAGGGGGTGCGCCACATCGGTTTGCCTTCCTGTGCGACGATGATCCTTCACAGATTGCAGAAAAGGTGCAAAGTGCGATTGAGAGCCGCTGGCAAGAGGGATTTGTTCAACCAGTGGGGCAGCTTGTTTGGGATGCCGTTGGCGATGGCGAGTGGGTGACGATATTCGAGCGTCAAGGGCAAGCCTCAAGTTGGCTTGAATTCTACTGGGTTGCCGTTCCTTACAACGACGAAAAGCACGGCGACTCGTTCAAAAACGCAAGTGTGGCAGTGGCACAGCGCAAATACGCCCGTACTTTCCATGTACTTGAAGAGCCGGGTTACAAATGCACGCTTACAGGAATGCAATCGGCTTTAGACATCAATTGGAAAAAGTTGCGCCACCATCTGCATGACTCAAAAGGCATCATCTTGCGTGACAATGAACGTTTGGGGACACTGGCGCTCATTAAGCGTCTGGCTGAACAGGCTAAAACTGTGCGAAGTGATAAAAAAATTTACTCGACAACCCATATCGCCCAGGACAACCCTATGGCTACCGAAGAAGCTATGGGCAGTAAAGATGTATCGGGCTATCTCGCTGTACTGCACATGGACGGCGATCAGATGGGCAAACATTTGAGAGAATTACACAGTTATCAACAGCATCAAGAATTTTCAGGACAATTAGCTGATTTCGCTGCAAATGAAGTTCAGCGAATTGTGAAGGCACATGGCGGCGAAACGGGAGTGCTGGTTTATTCCGGCGGCGACGATGTGCTGGCACTGCTACCTCTGCGTCATGCGCTGCGTTGTGCAGATGAACTTCGTAAGCTGTTCCAGCAAATGACTGGCTGTACCGCGAGTGCTGGTATTGCTATCACACCAGCTAATTTACCATTGGATCGGGCTTTAGAACTGGCACGGGAAGCGGAAGAAGCAGCAAAGGAAAAATATGGGCGAAATGCAGTAGTTGTCCTTGAAGCACATGGGGGCGGACAAATGCGCGAGGCAGGTGGCAAATGGACAATCATTGATTTTATTATCCAACTGCAAGCCTTGTTTGAGAGTAACACGCTTTCGGGAAAATTGGGATATGACCTTCTGGCATTAGATCACGATTTGCATGGCGATCATCTGAAAGCTGCTCGCCGGTTTGAAGTTCACCGTATCGCCAAACGTCGTACTGCCGAAGGGGTGTCTTATGAAAGAACGGTTCAGGCGCTCATCAATAATATGATTAACCAGGTTGAAGAAGACGACACTGTTCTGACTTGGGTGGATATGGCGAACTGGGTTATCTTGGCGCGCTTCTTGGCACAGGGAGCGGAGCAGCAATGAACGGACAATGGGTGTTTATTGAACCGACGGATGTTTGGCTGTTTCGAGACAACAAGCCCTTCACGGCGCAGCAAAATTTTGTGGCACGCGGACAATTCCCTCCTACACCGATGACGATGCAAGGTGTTATCCGAACGTACTATTTGGAAACCCAACTTCAGCGTGACGGGCGCACATGGGAGGATTACAAGCATGGGAATGTTAGCGACACAATTATTCAACGAGTAGGGCTGCCCCAGATTGGAGAGCGCCCTGCTACATTTGGCAATTTACGGGTAACGGGTCCGTTTGTGGCGTATACCAATGCTCAAGGGCAAGTCCAGCGGCTAATCAAAGCGCCGCTTGACTTACTCTACAATCAAGAAAGCAACACCTATAAGTTGCTTTTACCAGCGCCCACATTGGTTTTTGAAACCAACGTACCATTCGATGACTGGCAACCTTTGACTGGCGGTGGGGAGGGCTTCAAAGAGGCTAATGGCTGGTTGACCGAGACACAGTTCCAGCAGTACCTCGCTGGCGAGACAAAGAACTTCGGCAATCTAACGAACGAAGAGGACATTTTCAAGATTGAAGATCGGGTAGGACTGGCGTTGGACTATGGACGACGTGCCAATGCGGAGAGCATGTTTTACCGCGCACAGTTTACTCGTACCTGCGATGGCGTTGGGCTGCTTGTTCATGTCAATCTTGACATCTTCGAGAACGAGACAGGGTATGTCAATATCGGCGGCGAGTCGCGCTCAGGCTACTATCGCCTTGTTGAATCTCCTCAAACGCTTGTCCAACAGGGGAGCGGACGCATTCGCATTATTCTCCTCACTCCAGCGTATTTCACAAATGGCTGGCAACCCAACAACGGTTGGTCGCCCTGGGTTGGTAATGGCAGGCTCGTTTCTAGTGTGATTGGCAAGCCGCACTTAATTAGTGGTTGGGATGTCGCGCATAATCGCCCGAAACCACTGCGACATTATGTTCCGGCGGGAAGCGTCTTTTTCTTTGAGGATGCTGAATTAACAAGCATCCCCTTTACTGAAACCCCGCATGACTCGCCCAATCAGGGAGCGATGGGGTTTGGCACATTTGCAGTTGGTATCTGGTAACGCGAAAGGAAGATTATGATTTCAACATCGCTTTTCATTTACACAGAAACATCGCTTCATGCGGGAGTTGGCAGTACCGTATCTGTAGTAGATTTGCCTATCCAGCGCGAACGGACGACACAGTTTCCTATCGTTCAGGGCAGCGGTATTAAAGGCGCGCTTCGCAGTCAAGTCGCCGATGGAGAAAATAAGCAATCAGCGGTTGAAGCTGTTTTCGGCGCAGACACCAAAAATGACAACAAATTTGCTGGCGCAGTCTCCGTTGGGGATGCACGTATTGTCTTATTTCCTGTACGTTCGCTGTCAGGTGTGTTTGCATATATTACATGCCCGGCAGTGCTGGCACGCATTGGGCGTGATGTCTCTACTTTTCCTCGTCAGGTGTTGGAGGTAGGTGTAGAGGATGCTCTGGTTAGTAGCAAAACGACGATTGCCGCATCGAATCGTGTCGTATTAGAAGAGTTCAGTTTCGATGCGGCAATCAAACCAGACGGTTGACCGAATTGCCAATTGGTTGGCAGATAACGCACTGCCACAGACCGATGAATACGATTATTGGCGCAAGAAGCTCCGAACAAGTCTTGTGGTTCTTCATGACGATGCTTTCCGTGATTTTGCTCAGAACAGCACTGAGATTGTTACCCGTGTGCGGCTGGATAGTGCGAAGAAAACAGTTATAGATGGTGCTTTATGGACACAGGAAATGCTACCGTCTGACACACTCTTAATAAGTGCAATCATTGCTCGTTCTACACGAGACGGTGAACAGACTGCGCCCGAAGCGGTTGTTGGTTGGTTGCAAGATGTGAATAACATCCCGGCGCGCATTCAACTCGGCGGTGATGAAACAACTGGACAGGGCATGGTCGCCTTGCGCTGGCATGGAGGGGCATAATCATGACACAGCACAGCCGTCAACAGACATTGCAGCAACAACGCGCCGCTCATGCGTGGGGTTGTATCGAGCAAGTTTCGGCAGGAATTCAGAAAAAGTATGGCTCACTCGTTCGTGGTCTTCCTGCACTTGTTCAGTCTGATGGATTGGGGCAGACGCTTGCTTTTCTGAAAGCGAAAGCTGGCGGAAAACAGGATAAAGAACACATGGTTGCCTACAATCATATCGCCCAGTGGGTAAGTCAAGAATTAGGCGCACAGGGCGACCTGCTCGAATGGCTGCTCAAACAGTCAACCACCGAATATCGCCGTGCCACCGCCGAAACCTTGGCGTATCTCAGTTGGCTGAAACGCTTCGCTGAGGCGAAGGGCTGGCAGGACGAGAACGGGGGCAGTTAAAGAAATGGCAAAGAATCTCAAACCTATTCCTGAGCCTGAATTTCTTATTCCATCAGATTTGCCAGCATTGGATTTTGTACCTCCTGTTGAGGATCGAAGAAAAGACGGATTGAAAACTACTAATGTGGTCAGAACGAGTAACTTCGGTTTGCTCATATCCCGTTTCATTCCTCATCAAGTAGTTCGGAATGAAAAAAACGATGCGATTATTGAGATCCGAAACAATGGTAAGGAAGGTGTCTATCAAACGTTGCGTAGTCACTGGTTTGAACACCTCCCGCAAAACTTTACACAGGCGAACCCTGAGATTGCCTCACTTATTGCCAGCACACACCAACGCTGGTTGGCGATGACCGAGGGCGCGGCGCGCTTCACAATGGTCAGCCGCAGCCGTATGATTGTTGGTTTGGGTGGTAAGGGTGCATTGGAATTTGGGATTACATTGCATCCCGTGACGGGGTTGCCTTATATCCCCGGTAGTGCGCTCAAGGGGCTGTGCCGAAACTATGCGTTATACTACATTGCTGAACAGTCAGGGATTTCGCTCGATCCAGCACAGGTAAAAAACACGTCAGAAGTCGCCAACCAGCTAGATGAGCAGCTTACAGGCATCAAGGATTATAGACTAAAGGTTCATCCTGAATATGCCGCCCTGTACCGCAATTTATTTGGCACACAGGCAGAAGCAGGGCAATGCGTGTTCTACGATGCAGTCATCAGTCGCGTTCCAGAATCGCTATTTGCTGTTGAAGTTATGACCCCTCATTTTCGTAAATATTATGAATCTGGAGGAAAAGATGCACCGCATGATGCGGATGAACCCAAATCCATTACGTATATTGCTGTGAATGCTGGCATTGCGTTTCGGTTTGCTATCGGACTTCGGCACAATGCGAGTCTGAGTAGAGAGAGTATTCTCGGTGACGCCCGTAGCCTCCTGATGGAAGCTCTCCAACTTATGGGAATAGGGGCAAAAACGGCTGCTGGATACGGGGTGTTCTATGATCCAAAGGCAAAATAATGTCCGTTATATACATCGCTACACTGGGGCAGCGTCCCGAAGCAATCACCGTTGCTTTTGACCGCCTGCATAAGCAGTATCATTATGAAGCAATGGGTATCCTGCATACTGAGCCGAACGTATCCGGTATTGCTCAGGCGTACACTGACCTTCGCGCAGTTTGTAGGCGCGATTATCCAAATATACCTGTTAATTTTCATGAGATGGTTTTTGAGAATGGCACACCGTTAATTGATATTGAGA
>JAKEEQ010000118.1 GCA_022616515.1 Chloroflexota bacterium
CCACGCCCCAGCCCAGAATACCCAGACCGTTAATCATGGTGGTGTGGCTGTCGGTGCCGACCAGCGTATCGGGGATTGCCAGCCTGCCATCTTCGCGCAGGGTCACGACCTGCCCCAGATATTCGAGATTCACCTGATGGACAATGCCGGTAGCGGGCGGCACGACATTGAAATTATCGAACGCACTCTGGCCCCACTTCAGGAATTCGTAGCGCTCACGATTGCGGCGGAATTCCAGTTCGGCGTTGAGCTGTAGAGCATCCGGGCTGGCGAAATAATCGACCTGCACGGAATGGTCAATCACCAAATCAACGGGCACCATCGGGTTGATTTTGGCTGGATCGCCCCCTAACCGTTCCATTGCCGAGCGCAGGGCTGCCAGATCGACTACCGCCGGGACGCCGGTGAAGTCCTGCAAAATGACGCGGCTGGGAATATATGGGATTTCGATTTGACCGGGGTCTGCTGCATTCCAGTTGGCGATATTTTCGACATCTTCGGTGGTGACCAGCCGGTGATCAATATTGCGCAGGGCATTTTCAAGAAGAATTTTGATGCTGAAGGGGAGATCATCAATGTGACCGATGCTGTCCTCGGTCAGTTTTGCCAGACGGTAGTAATCGACACTACCCGTTGGCGTTTCGAGCGGACTGCGTGCTCCAAATACATCTTCTGTTGTCATTTGCGTGCCTCTCTTGCTTACTGCCTGTTTGGTTAATCACTATGAGTGTAGGACAAACCAAACCATCATTGAAGTGGATACTGATTTCGCGTGATATAAATGTTTTTTATAGATTGCCGGATTTGTGCCTTCTACTATACCGCAAAGACAGGCGGTGTGTCAGGTGTTATTGTTGGATGGTAGACCGGGAAATACCTGCTCTCCCGGTTCATTGTCGGGAAACACAATGACGCTGTTGGCGAATTAAAATTAAGCAGTCGCCAACAGCGTCAACTTGTTCGTAGTCCCCCCTTCTGGCTGTAGTTTGTTGGCAGGATTGGTTTGATAGTATCCTAAATAATTATTACGCAAAATGTGAATTGTCTGACAGGAGTTGCGGCGGACGTCAGACACGGCGTCCGCTGTTTTATTCATGCGATGTTCTGCACTGTTTACCATTCTGTTACTGCCCCATCGCCAAAACCGTCCGCCGTTCAACCATGTTTTCATTTCACAGAAGACGTATTGTGTCAGCCACCGTTACGATATCGTGATAGTCTGTCAGGCGTGGTGCAACAGACAGGTGGATTATCTGGAAGCGCACTATACTTACGGCTATATGAAGCCGAAAGGAAATCTGATGAAATTGAGACTTATTTTTGCTGTCCTGATTATGCTCCTCATACCCGGACTGGCACAGGCACAGGGTGACACATCGCCCTATGTAGCGCAGGATCAGTCGTTTTCAATGGAAATCCCTGATGATTGGGAGATTGTGTTAGAGGGCGACGCCTCCGCTCTGTTTCGCATCCCCATCGCCAATCCCGGCAATGTCGCACCGGAAGGGATCGTGGCGCAGGTGGAAAGTTTGGGCGTCCTCATCAGCCTCGAAACTCATGACGATGAAACTGCTGAGTCGCTGGTTGCCTCCCAGCTAGACGAATTGGGAGCAGGAAGTGATCGTGGGGAGATCATCCTCTTCACGGTCAATGATTTGCCCGCCGCCAGCGTGGACGAGGGTCCTGCTTTTCTGGGTACGCGCTGGCTTGCCATTGAGCTGGGAGAGGGGCAGTTTATCTCCGTGATGATGACCGGCACCCTTGAACAGTTCTGGCTGGCAACGCCGCTGGTTCTGGATGTCTTGAACACCTTGCGGCTGAAGGGCGATAAGTCGCCTGTTGAAGAACTGCTGGTGGTTGAAGAATTGGCGGAAACGTACACGCGACCGGAAGATAACCTCACCTTCAATTACCCTGCCCACTGGACACTCGAAGAGCAAACGTCCTATACGCTCCTGATAACGCCCACCGGAACCACCATCGGCATTAGCGGAGAGGAACCGGACGGACTCATTGACGAGGAATTTATCGCGTTCGTGATTGATGATGTCACACAGCGCCTTGAGTCAAACACCGACATTGTTATCGAGGATGAGCCGCTGGCATTCGAGATGAATGATTTTCCCGGTTTGCGCATGATTGGCACGGATGCCGCCTCTGATGTCAGCTACACTTATATCGTTTTCCAGCTAAACGACGATGTACTTGGCATTATCAGCGCCACCGGCTATTCCGGCGATGTGCGCATCTTGCAGGGAACGTTGATGGCGATTGCCGAATCGATGTCGGTTGAGGAGTAGCACCGTTTACACCAGTTGGATCGTTATCGCATACCGCTCATCGTTCACGGGACCGCCCCAGAATTCATCGCGGTCACTCAAATCCTGCACCGAAGCAGTGGCGACTGACGTAGGCAGCGCGTCAAGGATTTGCTGCGCATACAATCCGCCGCCGGTATGCCAGAAGCCTTCAATTAGCAGCATCTGTCCGCCCGGTTTCAGTAATTCAATCCAGCGTTGGAGTACCCGCGACGTATCCGGCAGCGCCCACAACACATGCCTGCCAACGATGACATCAAATTGCTGGGCATCAAAACGGGGCGAGGCCGCATCCATCACATGAAACGTAATGGAATATCCGGCGGCAGCAGCTTTTTCCTGTGCTCTGGCGATCATCTTCGGCGCAAAATCAATGCTGGTGACCTCATAGCCGAGTTCAGCCAGCATAACACTCAGCGACCCCGTTCCACAGCCAATATCGAGCACAGTCCCCGGAGCAGGCTGAAGCGAGTTTTGTAGTAAACCTCGCCACGTGGCGGCAACCGCCGGGTCACGCAGGCCGTGATCTGGCTCGTTATCGAATGTCGCGGCTTCGTTATCCCAGAATTGACGGGCATTTTCATCTGGCATCTCTATTCGACCTCCTGCTCAAAAAGCCAGCGCACCGCATTCACAAACTCAATCTGCCATACAGCATCATCGTGTCCGGCAACATTTTGGGAAAATTCGACGGTTGCCCCGGCAGTTTCATAAGCCTCAGCAAATTCGCGGGTAGTCTCCAAAAACACAGGCTCCAGTGTCCCGGCGGTACTGTAGACAAAGAGCGGTAATTGAATCGTTTCCTCCTCCACGACAAATGATCGCTCGAATCCGCTACCTGCGCCTGCCGAAAATGGAAATACAAAACCATAAAGGTCTGGATATTGCACCGTCATGGCAATGGCAAAAAGCCCGCCATTGGACACACCGAAGATGCCGCGCCACCGTCTATCGGTGGTGGCTCCCAATGTTTCCTCGGCCCACAGGCGCACTTCCTCCGTGAAAAATTGCGCGTGTTTATTAAACAGTTCGGGGTCCGCACCTTGCGCTCCTGGTGCAGGTCGTCCAGGGCCTGGGCGATGTCCTCCATCATCTGTCGCGTGATCGCGTTCCGCTTGTCGGGCCGATTGAGGATGA
>JAKEEQ010000119.1 GCA_022616515.1 Chloroflexota bacterium
GGGGCACTGGCATTGACGCAAATTGCGGCCTGGGGTGGTGGGGCCGTGTTGATCAGTGGGGCAGGCCATGAAGCGGGCGAATTTATCAGCAATTCAGGCGTAACAACGAATCAAGCACTGCTCTTTGTCAGTCTATTTGTCCTGCAATATGTTTTTCTGGCGAGTTTGATGCTGGGGCTGGGGGCCTCGGTTAGCGCCGAAACCGAAGCCCAGCAAATTGGCGGTTTGTTGTCGCTGGCATCGCTGATTCCGATCATGGCGCTGGGCTATTTTATCAACAATACGGAAAGCCCATTGCTGTATTTCCTCAATATTTTCCCGATCACGGCCCCGGTTACCCTGCTCACTCGCATGTCGATTCTGGGCGGTGTGAGTGATGAGTGGATATATGCCACCATCATCATCCTGATAGTGTCGGTTTTTGTAAGTGTGTGGCTGTCGGCGAAAATATTCCGGTTGGGGATGTTGAATTATGGGAAACGCTTGCGGGTGCGGGAAATCCTGCGGATGCTGCTCAGTAGTTGATACGAAAGAGCGGCACTGCCCACTTGGGAGTACCGCTCTTAAAGATTAGATGTCACTCGCACGGACTGTCTCAACCTGCCCGCTCACGCCTTCCAGCGAAAGGGTAATGAACTTGAGGACAGTATCGCTCCATCCGTAGATGTAGAAGATGTCTTGTTCAGTGCTCGGCGCTACCGCATGGCGATAGGGCGCGATGGTAATCAAGAAGGCTTTGGCTTCCGGTGCGACCTTTTGCTTGTAGGAGTTCCATGTCGGCAAGAAGCCCTGATTCCCGTAATTGTCCACTGCCCATTCGATGTTGTCGGTGATGCCAATGAAAGTATCCACCTTGATTTTCTTGTCGAGCAGGTAGCTGATGGGGGCACTGACGGCGGTCCCGCCGCCACCAATCCGCGCCAATGTCTCGGCAGTGGTCATCATGGTATCACGCGCATTCAGCTTGACATCAACGACGGCAGTCTCAAATGGCAGCACCAGTGCGGTGGGACTGGCCTTCAACAATGCACCGGAGAAAATCCCGGCAATGTCGATGTAGCGAGTCTTTGACTTGCCGCTGATGCGACCACTCATGCTGCCGCTGACATCTGGAGCGATACAAATCGTCCCACCGAGGTCCGGCATGTTGACAAAAGCCGCGTCCATCGCCTCCGCCAGTGCTTCACTCACCAGCCGTTCGGCGCTATCAACTGCCGTGAACATCTGGTAGGCGGTGAATAACCGGAACGGCAGCACCCGCGCCCCCTTCAGAGCCTCGACATTCGTCAGGCGGTCTGCCACATAGCGTGCGTTGTCCTTATTCTTGAGGACCTCTGCCCGCTGTAACGTGTTCAGGTGACGCAGCAGGGCCATATAGGGCATCTGGCGCATCAACTCTTCCCACGTCTCCACGTCGGGCTTCACAATCCCTGTCACCACCTCGTAGGGCAGGCGACCATTGCTGATGACTTCACGCGCAGCGGCCTGTCCTTCAGCAATATCCAGCCGCTTCAGACGCTCGAAAGCATCAATTTGTGAGGCAAGGGCACGTTTTTCATCGGAGGCCAGCCACTTTTCCCGGTCCGTTAACCACAGGAAGATCGCGTCCGCCTTGTCGGTTTCGGGCTTGGGATGGGCGACACGCAGGATGTCACGCAGGCTGTAACCTTGCCCGCCCGTGCCGTACTTGATGGCATGATATTCGCTCATGCCGTTCATCCAATCCGCGACGGTGGATTTAATGGCACGGCCCATCCCGCCGGGTGCAATCCCACCGCGCACAATTTCCACGAAGTCGGACAGGTCACCCGGTGTGCGGATGACATGGCGGAAGACCTTACGGAACTTGTCGAGATCGGCCTTTGCCAGATAGGCAAGCCCGACAATGGGTTGTAAGCGCATCAAGCCCTCGTTACGCGCATAGACCAGCGCACGGGCCATGAAGTCGGTATCGGTTGATGCCATCTGCGCATGCAGTTGCAGCGTTTCGCTCAATAGCTCTGACTGGCTGGCATAGAATGTGCCGGATACCGTGTTGGTGAGCAAGACCTGAAGATACGCCTCTTCGAGCGAACGCTTGAAAGAGGGGAAGCCTTCAGGATTCATGCTGTCCGCTTTTGCATATGGATTGCGGTCGCGGTTGAACAAATTCAGTGTTCGAGACATGGCTATCCCCTTATATATGAATGGACGAAAATTCGCGCATGCGCGAGGGACGGCTTCAGGAGTTGAACCTGCTGGCACCATTCAGCAGCCGTCATAAAACAGGCGTAGAGGGAACTCCCAACAACGCCTCTACGCCATGTGTGGGGTGCATAGCGCACCGAGCCGGATGTAACGCAAGATTATGTAGAGGGAAAGGTGTGGAAGACTTTATGTCCCCTGACAAGAGAGGATTTTGGAGTCGAACCAAAGTTAACCGAAGTATCTCCCACGAGCGCCTCTACATAAATGGTGGTCATAAAGATACACAGAGGGAATGGTTGTTGAGGACTTAAGCTGTCCTGGTCCACTAGACGACACTTATTTGCATAAGTGGCGGGATTCGAACCCGCGTTCGTGCCCTCTGAGGCGAAGTAACCCCAACAAGCGCCTCTGTGTAAAACCGTAGAGGGAAAGCTGCCAGAAGTTGAATAGCCAGCAAGCGGCTACCGGTGAACAGCCGAAGTAACTCCTGAACCCGCCTCTACGGTCGTTGTTCACAAAAGCTGTAGAGGGAAGAGTTGTCGAGGACATTACTGCTCTGCCAACTGAGCTACACCTGCCGGAGCAGATGACGGGACTCGAACCCGCGACCCGTAGATTAGAATCGAAGTAACCCCAACGAGCGCCTCTACAGCTATATAATCTGTCACTTGATAACAGTAAATTGAACCTTTATGAACTGTATTTACGTTTTAAAGTACGTTAAAATACTATATCAATTTTCATGATATGTAAATACGCCGTTTTGTCAAGAAATTGTTAACGTATCAAATCAATTGAAGTTGGGTATAATGGAAAGACTGACATTGCACTTTGTTCATGAGGCAAAAATGGTTCAAGTCTTACATTTGGAAGACGATATTCGACTACGCGAGATTTTGCAGGTAGCCCTGCGTGCCGCGGAACCGAACCTGGTGTTGAAACAATACATTAACAGTAACGACGCCCTTGCTTACATTGAACAACATGTCCACGAAATTGATTTGTTCATCCTTGATATTCGCGTTCCCGGTCCCGTTGATGGGCTGGATGTGGCAAGAAGGATACGCGGCCTGAAATGCGAAGCGCCAATCATCTTGACTTCAGCCTTCCAGCCGCCATCCCAGAATGTACTCGTAGAACTTGACTGCGAGTGGTATCCCAAGCCCTGGCATATTTTTGAGACCACACGCACCCTTGCTCAAGTTGCCCGTAAATTTCACGAAGAGCGCAAGAAGGCACAACAAGCGGCGCAAGAGGCGAGTCTGAAGGCCAAACTGGAGGAATTAAGACGACCACCGGTAGTGGATGAAGAAGCAACCAGACAGTTAAAACCGGTGGCTCAGGACCCTGAATTTGACAGCGAAGCAACGCAGCAGCTTGACCCTTTTGATCTGGAGTCACCTGACACTACTCCCCAGCCGGATGTGCCTGATACAAAGATTGATAAGCCGGTGGGTCGAATGCGACCTGTTGACATCCCGCCTGCCAGTGCAGATGCAAAGAACGACGGCCAACCACCTAAAGTAGATCAGACGCCAGCAACAGATGATGATGGAACATCAGATAAAGAAAGTAACTAATCCGCGCCGTATTTTCAGACCACTTGAAGCGGGAGTTTCACGGTCGCTGTCGTTCCCACATGACGCTCACTCCTCACTTCAATCGCACCATGATGAGCATCAATGATATTTTTGGAAATATAAAGACCCAGCCCCAATCCTCTGGAGTCAGTATCGCCTGCTTGAGCGGCTCCTCCCCGGAACATGCGGTCATAAATTTGCCCGATTTCTTCCTCAGAGATACCCACACCCGTATCTTTTATCGAGAAAACAGCATGATCTCCCTCGCGCTTGAGCACAGCGGTTATACTGCCTTCGCGCAAGGTGTAATTCCAGGCATTGGACATCAGATGGTCCACTACCTGTGTGATATAGATAGGGTCCGCCAGAACCTGTAATTCGTCGACCTCAACGATGATTTCGAAGGATTGCGATTTTTTCTCCAGCCGGGGACGCCATTCTTCCAGTTGTGAGGGGATGATTTCGACGAGATCAATGTCGGCTGGCAAAATGTTGAAACGGTTTGCCATCATGGCATTCACGTCAACAACCTGATTGAGCATACTTTCCATGGCAGACATGCCCTCAACCGCTTTTTCGAGGAAGTCCGCACCGCTCTCACTGAGTTTCTCAAGATCAATCATGCGCACAAGGTCTACATATCCCCGGACGGCAGTCATCGGTGTGCGCAGTTCATGCGACATCTGTGCCATCAATTGATCTTTCATCTGTTCGGCGCGAAGAATGGCTGTCAGATTGCGGAATACAATAACATGCCCCAGGGTATTCTCTTCGTCGATGAGGACTGGCGTTGCGATGACGTCGAAAATGTTATCGCCCATGTATACTCGCTGTGGGTTTTCGACAAGCGTTGATGCCTGCCCCAGCATGCGGTCGATGATCTGTGCCCAATTAGTGGCTCGTTTTGCCTCGTCGATCATCTGGCCTGCCGCGCGATTTCTAAAGATTGTTTTGCCATGATCGTCAAGGACAATGACTGGATCACCAATGCTGGCTAA
Source organism: Chloroflexota bacterium (assembly GCA_022616515.1). GTDB lineage: Bacteria > Chloroflexota > Anaerolineae > Aggregatilineales > J027 > JAKEEQ01. Next base: position 4,766 of record JAKEEQ010000119.1, read on the forward strand.
AACGGCTTCGCGTCTGGCCGTTTCTGTAACCTGTGTGTCGTAAAGAGTGCTGATGCGCTGGTAGGACGATACCAGTTCATCCGTCATATGGTCAAAGGAAAGCCCTAATTCACCTAATTCATCGGGCACACGTAATTGAACCCGGCGCGACAGATCCCCTTCGCGGATAGCCCGTGTTGTGTCAATCAAGCGTGACACCGGACGGGTAATAGTGCGGGCAGTTAGTATACCAACGATTATCACCGTTACAAATAGTGCGGAAAACAAACCCGCCAGAAAAGTACGTCCGGTTGCCGTCTGCTCGACAAGGAAATTTGTCGGCAGGGCGACCCCCATTACCCCGATGTGCTCGCTGCGTAGATAAAAAGGCACATACATGACCTGATAGGGATTGCCGTTGACTTCGAACTCATCAATTGGACTATCATTTTCAACTGTCGTGTAAATGTCCTGATACTCGGACTGGTCCATCATCAGCACCGCGTTATCTGATGCACGCAGTGTTTCGGCCAGCAAGACACCCTGATCGTCATAAATGATGATGGTTGAGAGGGCTTGATTGCTGATGCGTCGTACCAGTTGATCGGTGGACAAACCAACCGAAATGCCACCAATCAGGCGGTTGGCCTCGTCGATAACAGGCGCACTGATGTAAAAAACACTTTCAGGAGGCTCACCAACAATATCAACGTATTTATCGCCCAGAACATCCAC
>JAKEEQ010000120.1 GCA_022616515.1 Chloroflexota bacterium
CGCACATAATTTAATGCATCGTCCATGTCGGTAAAGACAGGGATGTTGTGGAGGGAGAGGTCATTGGAGCCGACTATCGCTGCCGTAATATGAGACCCATCGTTCATCAGGCTCAGCGTATCACCAGAGATGGAATCGGCTTCACGAACGTCCATTATCCTATAAATTCTCTGTTCATTAGCCATGAAATGTTGAGTTTGTTCTGTAATAGTCACAAGGTCATCATGGCTGATGCTGCCGGAGAGAAAGGCGACTACAACGGGCTGGTCTTTCATCAGGGTAATTTTTGCTGGCATGTCATTCCTCTTTCCAATTGGAGTTGTATTATTAATATACAATGAAGTTAAAATAAATCAAGTGGTTAAAATCTATTTTTAAGAGATCGTAGCCAGCATTTAGCACAGATATTGTTAGACCTGCATCTGACGATTGCGGTTCTGGCGATGGATGTCGATGTGGTGATATGTCTCATCCATTTCAAAATAAATCGGCATCGTTGCACCGCCATACTCTTTGCGCATCATCAATATCTTGAGCATGTCGGCAAAATTGGAATCAGCTTGACGGGCATCGGTGATGCGATAGACAAAATCCTCACCGGGTCTCATCAAATCAAGCGTCTGTGCGTATACTTCGGTCATATCTTCAAGGGTGACGTGTCCGGTGAGAGTGGCGATAACAACCGCTTTATCTGACGGGCGCGTTACATCGGCTGGCATTGCATTCCTCCGGGGATACATTGGATGGTGACTCTGGTATAGCATACCAGTGATAATAAATAAAGAATAAATTGAAAATGTAGGAAATTATTCACATTTATACTTGGCGAGTTGCACCATAACACGCCATGCGCTTCCGTGTTATAGTGGTGGTACAACAAGGAGTTTTCAGCATTGAGTATCATTGCATTTCAGGGTGAGCGCGGTGCTTACTCTGAAGAAGCCATTCGCCAGCATTACGGATCAACCGTTGATACCCTTCCCTGTGAAAGTTTTGAAGACATTTTTCAGGCGGTGCTGACGCATAAAGCCGATTGTGGCATATTACCTGTTGAAAACTCGCTGGCCGGAACCGTTGCCCACAGTTATGAACTTCTGCTGGAACACGATCTGCGGGTGCAGGCAGAGGTTGTGCTGCGTGTCCATCACATGCTGCTGGCCCCCAAAGGTGTCAAACTGAGCGACATAAAGCGTGTGCAATCCCATCCCCAGGCATTGGCGCAATGTGAAGGATTTTTGCGCAGACGAGGATGGGAGCCGGTTCTAGCCTATGACACAGCCGGGAGTGCGCGTAATCTGGCGGCAAATCCTCAACCCGGCACAGCGGCGATTGCCAGTGCACTGGCGGGTGAATTGTATGGGCTGGAAATTCTGGAGCGGGGCATCGAAGACCAGAATGTCAACTCAACGCGATTTTTCATTGTGGGACATGGTGACGCTGAATATGACGCCGATGTGCCACAGAAAACCTCTGTTGTGTTTGCGGTGGGCCACCAGCCCGCCTCGCTTTATCACTGTCTGGGAGTATTCGCGGAGCATGAGATCAATCTGACAAAACTTGAATCACGTCCCATGCGGTCCCGTGCGTGGCAATACTGGTTTTTTATGGATTTTGAGGGGCATATTAACGAGCCACGCTGTGAGCAGGCGATGGCAGGTTTGTTGACCAGAGCCTCGATGGTGAAGTTTCTTGGATCGTATCCGGCTGCTCCACTGCTGGCGGAAAATGGTCACATGCCGCCCGAACCGCAATAAAGGATTATGTAATGAACCAACCCCTTAGCTGGCTGGAATGTATCTCGTGTGGCGAAAAATATTTTAAGGACGCCCGGATTTACAACTGTGCCCAATGCGGCGATCTTCTGGATGTCAAACATGATCTGGAAACGCTCAAGGAGACCGTGACTCTTGAGTTGTTTGACAAGCGCCTCGGCGGATACGAGCCGTGGGAGCGCAGCGGGGTCTGGCGTTATAAGGAACTGGTTGGCCCCAGTTTTCGTCATGATGAACTGGTCACACGCGGCGAAGGCAATACGATGCTGTATCCCAGCCCGAATTGGCTGGCCCAGTATACCGGGCATGCCAACCTTGAACTCAAGCATGAAGGGGAAAATCCAACCGGGAGTTTTAAAGATCGGGGAATGACGACCGGTATCACCCAGGCCAAGCATCTGGGTGCTCATGCGGTGATTTGCGCCAGCACCGGCAATACATCGGCCAGCATGGCCTCCTATGCCCGCTTGACCGGATTGCAGGGGGTGGTGGCATTTCCGGCGGGAAAAGTGGCGCTGGGGAAGATTGCGCAGGCAATTGCCTACGGCGCAACCTGTCTGGAAATCTGTGGCGATTTTGATGAAGCGCAGCACATCGTGCTGGAGGCTTCGCAAAAATTGCCCGTTTATCTGCTCAATTCGGTTAATCCCTACCGGCTGGAGGGGCAAAAGACGATTATGTTCGAAATGCTCCAACAGCGACGGTGGCGTATCCCGGAGTGGGTAGTCGTGCCGGGCGGCAACCTCGGAAATTCTTCGTCCTTTGGCAAAGCGTTGATGGAACTGCATACACTGGGCTTGATATCACGCCTGCCGCGCATCGCCATTGTACAGGCTGAGGGGGCAAATCCATTCTTCCGTAGTTGGGAAAACGGCTTTAAAGATTTTGAAACTGTGCAGGCCGAAACGCTGGCGACGGCCATTCGTATCGGGAATCCGACCAACTTCAGCAAAGCCAAGCGTACCATTGAATGGACGAACGGGATTTCGGTTTGCGTGACCGATCAGGACATTCTGGATGCCAAAGCGTGTATTGATGCGGCGGGTATTGGCTGTGAACCAGCCTCGGCGGCCTCGGTGGCGGGCGTCAAGCAGATGGTGGAAAATGGGATTATTAAGCCACACGATGAAGTTGTCGCCGTTTTGACCGGGCATCTTCTGAAGGACCCCGGCGTCGTGATTGATTACCACGCTAACGAACTGGACACCATAGCGCCTAATTTCATTAACGAGATTCACCGCATTGATGCAGATTTTGATGCACTCGCCGCGTGGGTATCGCAGCCCGAAGTGCAGTAACCAACATCATTCGGACTCGAAACGGAATTGGAACAATATTTTAAGCTCCAATTCCGTTCTTTACGTGTATAGTTAGTGGTGAAGGCCCCAACCCCACGAGGATAGTCAATGTCTCTACCCAATATAGTTGCGATAGATGGCCCTGCCGGTTCCGGTAAGAGCACCATATCATATCGTCTTGCCGAGCGATATGATTACCTGTTCGTGGATACCGGGATTTTTTACCGCACGCTGACTCTGGTTGCGCTACGTCATGGTGTGTCGCTGGATGATGAATTGGCACTCGCCGAACTCGCTGAAGCAACAACTATCGACATTATTCCCGCTCCCATGGACTCTCACCACAAATCCCATGTTTTTGCCAATAAACAGAACGTGACCGATTATATTCGCACCTCTGAAGTCGAGGCTGCCGTATCAACCGTCTCAGCCATTCCCGGGGTTCGCCGCGCCTTACTCGAAAAGCAACGCAGCGTCGCCAAAAAGGGTATGGTCATTATGGCGGGCCGCGATATTGGTACGGTGGTGCTACCCAATGCCGACGTCAAGCTTTATGTGGACGCTTCGCTGGAGGAACGGGCACAACGCCGTTATAACCAGTGCATTGAGCGGGGCGAGGATGTCAATTATGAAGAAATCAGAGCCGCACTTGCCCGGCGCGACAAGATAGACACCGAACGCACCGTGTCTCCATTGAAAATCCCCGACGATGCCATTTACATCTTGACCGACGGCATGACAATCGAAGAGACCGTTGATGAAATTGGTCAACGTCTAGAAATGTGGCAGCCTGCCTGAAAATCCGCCGGGCGGGGTCAATCATATGCTCTACCCGTTTTACTTTTCTAAGATTCTACGCAATTCATGAAGCTGTTTTTCTAATTGTGCCGCAGGACCATAATACTCCAGTGTCACAGCCCGGCACTGCGGGCACTGTGGCAATATGTGTTGTAGGAGGTGATAATCCTTCGCCTTTAGCGGACCATGAACATCTCGCAATCGTCCCCGATAGGATTCTGGCCCGCTAATATGAATCTCGATAACACGATCTAAGGGCAAACTGGCAATATACTCCTGTTCGCTCGTGTCCAGCATGGCAGCCGAGACGCGGGCATGACCAAGATCGAGCAGCAGCCAGCAGTTGGTGGCCTCAATGATACTGGAAATGAAGTCGGATTTCACAAGATAATCATGCCCGCAGCGTCGATGGTAGGCTTGATTTTCGATGGCTACAGGGATTGGGAGGTACTGTTGCAACAAGCGCACGTTATCGACGGCAAGTTTACGTCCGCGCCCCTGTGAGATGATGGGAAATGGAATACCTGAACGTTTCCAGTAATTGAACAGGCGAGTTCGTGGAACATCCAGATGAAGGGAAACCCATTCAGTGCGGGTGATATGTGCGAGTTCAACAATGTTGGAGGGGTCGAAGGACGATTGGACAAGGCTGTCATTGCAGTGCAGGAGGGCTTTCTGGCGCTGGAGACATTCATGAAGCCAGTCACTGCCCATCCATGGCCCCACCTTCAATCTGTCAACCGAGACCCACCCTACATCAAGGAGCGAAAACAAAGCGGGAGACCCGTCAGCGACAAGAGCAATATCAGGTGTCAGTGTCGCGGTATCCTTCGCCAAGCGGTACGGCCAGCATCACGCCCGTAAAAAATGCAAACAGCGCGATATGTAAAAATGTTACCGGCAAACAAATCCAGAGCCACGCCTGTGGGATGTTGTCGGACAGGACAAGGGACAGTAGTACCAGCCCAAATGTGAGGAAGCTGAAGATGAGAAAACCAATGCCAATAAGTAAAGGCAGGCCGCGATTACGAGCCGTTGTACTGGATATACGAACCAGAAAGTTGCTGAGCCATTCAGATGAGTCAATGCGACGAAGCATAGTTTAAGCCGAACTCTTTCAGTTACTAAATGCTGACAAATCATCAGCATGGTTTACCAATGCACGCTGGATATATGCCAGCGAGGGCAGTTCTGCCAGTGCTCGCAGGAATATCCCGCGAGCGCCATTCACGTCCCGGTGCATGGTTATCC
>JAKEEQ010000121.1 GCA_022616515.1 Chloroflexota bacterium
GAGATCACCGATGTCGAGGGCGTTCCGGGCGGTTTCTGGTCCATCACCGAGTCCGGCACTATTGCTTTTCACAATCCCGATAATCCCACCGCAGGCAGCCCGGTCTGGACCAGCACCACACCCATGACGATTGTGTGGGCCGAACCGTCGGAGGGTGCGTTTGCGCTGACGTCCGTGACTGTGCCCGGTCAAGTTGAGGGACCGATTTACTGTCCGGGTGCACCACCGAGCATTATTTCGGTCGGCATTCGCGCCCGTGTCACCACCAGCGATGATAACCCGCTACCGCTGCGCCTGCGTCAAACGCCGGGCGGTGAGTTTATTGTATCAATTGACGAGGGCACTGAATTCAGCGTAATTGGCGGGCCACAGTGTGCCGAACAATACACATGGTGGAATATCCGGCTGGCAGATGGCACAACCGGCTGGTCGGCGGAAGGCGATGCAAACAACTATTTCATGGAACCCGTACCGTGACCCCCGCTGTCGCCAGCACGACATCTCCCCATTCATGGTGAGAAATGGGGGAGGGAATTCTTTGCAGCGCCCAAAGCCTGATCCTGACAGGACTTAGCCGTGTCTCCCCCATGTTTGATTGAGAGGAGTACATTTTTTAAGTGACGGGCACATATTGGTCGGATTGATGGAGCCGCATGAAGGACGTGCCATGGCACGTCCCTACCAAAATCGGGCGGCGTCCGCCGTGAGAGGACGGGAAACCGGTAGTTGAAGCGGTTTTCATTGATGTTGCAGTCTTTTATTTGCTCCATGCGAAATAGATGTACCCCGTCAACCATGTTGGGGAGATGTCCGAAGGACAGAGGGGGCTACGCATAGCACATCATACAACCGGGCAGGGGTAAATACTTCCTGCCCGAAAATTTGGCACAACCCCCACTTTTCAAGTACACTTAGACCTAGTTTACCCGACACATAGCAGGTGTTGATTTTATGAGCGAACAATTAGACCGCGCATATCAACTCATTCAAGAAGACCGCGATGAAGAAGCGCTCGATATTTTGCGCCCAATAGTGATTCATGATCCAGACAACGCCGCCGCGTGGTGGCTGATTTCCTATGCCACCGATGACCCCAAAGAAGCCCGTCTGGGCCTCATCAACACGTTGAAAAATGATCCAGACCACCAGCACGCCCGTGAAATGCTGGACCAGCTTAACGCGATGGACCCGCCCACCGCTGAAGAACGGGAGTTGATACGTCAGGTACTGGGGGAGTCTAAAACGATGCGGCCCCCGGCACTGCCCGAAGCACCGCCCTCGTTTCTGGATGATATAAATTTATACGATGACGTGCTCGAGGATCGCGAAACGCCACGAGCTTCCGCCGAACCGGAACGCAGGGGACTCAATACGGCAGTTCAACTGCTGCTGGGTGTCATTCTGGTGATGATTGTGATCTTGCTGGCAATGGGTCTGTTACAGGAATCCGAAGGCGTGGATGAAGGCCGGGCTGACCTCGACAATTTAGACCAGAATGACCCGCCGGTTGCGCTGGCAAATCTCACGTTCGACGATAATCGTACCTCCGTTTTCGCCGAAACTGACCTCGGCACAACACTATTTGTGCGGTCGTGTGTGTGCGTTGAAGTGAATTGCAGCGGTCCCAGTTCGCATGACCTGCCCGCTATTGTCGCGAGCAGTATTCAGGCCGCGTACCGGCAGGTTACCGCTGCCGAAGCTCAAGCGGACGTGGATGCCGTTGGCGTGAGTGTGCTGGAATGTGGCGGCGACGACACGCTGTATCAAGCCTACGTTGACCTTGACAACGTAACCGATGATATGTCGCTGGTGGCTTTACAAAGCATCCTGACCGTCGAACAATAGATGCGTGTTCTGCTTGTAACAATTTGCTGTATTGCGGCAGTAGTGCCCGTATTCTCCCAATCACAGCCTCAAACTCTGACCCTGATAGACCCCACCGGCAACCGGCTGGCCGGGGTTTATTTAGGTGCGGGTTATATCCTCACCTCAGACCGTGCCGTGACCGGGGAAAGATATATAAACGAACCCGTTCGCTACGGCTATCAGGTCTGGGATTACCTGGATGATGGTGTGACTCGTGTGTGGGAAAAGCCGCTGGATAATTTTCTGTGCGGTGATGCCTACACCGTCCAGCACACCGATGCAGGCGATTGTGTACCCTATAATCTCGCGGACGAAATGGTGGTCGAGGCTGGCGAGGAAACCATCCCGGTTGAACGATTGGTTTTTCTGAGCCGCACGTCGGGCATTGCACTGTTGTATGCCCCCGACCTTGAGCAAAAATCTATCAAAATTGATGCACGTCATCTATCCTCTGCAAAAATGGTGAATGAGACGATGGTGGTCATGAGCCGCCCGGTCGGTGAACATACGCGCCTTATCCCGGTGATGCCTGCTGATTCGCCAGCGCCGTTTTATTTCTCCGAGCGCGGTTTGATTGGGGTCGATTACAGCCAGCCAGACGCGAAGCTGCGTTTGATGTCACCTGCTTTTCTGTGGGCGGAGGAATTGTGGGCCGTCGGAGAACAGCTAAACTTGCCCGACCTGACCGCCCTGCTTGAGGCTGCCATCTGGGATGAGGCGATAGTGGGTCGCCCGTCATTGCAGGACCCGGTGCTGCCGCGCATCGGGAATATGGGTTACGATGTGCAGCATTATACCCTCAATCTCGACGTGGATTCGATGACTCCCACCATTACCGGGCAGGCCATTATTACCCTGAAAGTGACCGAGCATCACCTCAGCCGCCTATCGTTTGATCTGGTGGGAATGCAGGTTTCTCAGGTGATGATGGGCAATCAAACGCTGGATTTTGAACAATCAGACATCAAACTATTCATCGACCTGCCCGCGCCGCTGGAATATGGCGAAAGGGTGCAGCTCGTGATCGATTACACAGGCCAGCCGCAGCCCCTCGACACATCCGGCAGCGATATTTTTACCGTCGGTCTCGAACACCGCGATAATTCGCTGGCGTTTGCCAACCAGCCGGACGGGGCCAGAACATGGTTTCCCGCCAACGACCATCCCCGTGATCGAGCCACTTTCACTTTTCGCATCACCACCCGGCAAGGATTGACCGCCGTTGCGAATGGTGTGCCTACCCAATCCGGCGACGTTTTTGTATGGCAAATGTCCTATCCAATGGCAACTTATCTGGCAACCATCGCTATCGGGGATTACGCACTGCTGGAGGATGTGAGCGCGAGTGGCATCCCCGTTCGCAATTACGTCTACCGCGATACTGTTGAGGAAGCTGCACCCCTATTTTCCTCCGTTGATCTGGGCTTTGAAACACTGGAGGCGTTGTTCGGCCCGTATCCTTTCAGCAGTTACGGGCATGTGGTCACGCCACTCAACGATGCCGCCATCGAAACGCAGACCATGACCATCCTGCCGCACGAATTTGTGCAGGCCAGCGACGAGGAAACAGTCTACAGCCTGATTATCCATGAGTTAGCGCACCAGTGGTACGGCAACCGGGTCACGCTCGGCTCGTGGGAAGACATCTGGCTGAATGAAGGCACGGCGACACTGGCGGAATGGCTGGCTCTCGAAGCGCGGTATGATGACACGACGGTTTACCGCAACACCGACGAGCGGCTGGTCACCAACAGCCACCGCACCACACCGTTAATATCCCCGCAGGGTAGTGAGTTGTTCGGCGTGGATAGTTACAGTAAGGGCGCGTGGGTGCTGTATATGCTGCGTAATCGGATGGGCGATGACGTGTTTTTTGACATTATGCGCACCTGGGCTGAAGAATATGTCGAGCGGCCTGTTTATACCCGCGATTTTTTCCAGCTTGCCGAAATCATCAGCGGGCAGGATTTGACTCAGTTCCGGCGGCAGTGGCTGGAAGTGCCAGGCTTGCCGCGCCACACACTGGTCTGGACACGCACGGCTGACGGCATTGAGATTCAAGCCTGCAATCCCGTCAAAACCGAATATATTCTGACGGTTCCGGTGATGGTCGTCGATGAAACAGGCAGCCAGCAAATCACGATTGACGTTGCGCTCCACGACCCGGAGCCACAATCTTTCCCCATCGATTTTGAGCCGGACTCACTCATTCCCGACCCGAATCAGAGGGTGCTGGAGGCGCTGGATGTGGAGTTTGTTGAGGGCGAGGCGAGCTGCCTGCTGGCGCTGTCGGGGTGATAGAGGCGACAAACAACCAGATCAGTTCCGTATAACCCGTCTTGTTAGCATTGATCCAAAAGTTGACACTCTTTCATTCGCAGAGTTGTCCCTTAGAAAACAATCTTCGCCTTCATAATATGGGGGAAGCATAGCATCGCCTACGAGATCGTGCATTTGAACGGGTCTGTTAGATTCTTGTTCGTCAGGTTGAAATTTGCACCTAATAAGTTCGTCTTGAGTAACAATACGTATCACCAGATCAGGGTGTTGATTTCTTTTATTGTCAAGATGATCAATGATTTCTTGAGGAATGCTCCCGTTCAACACAGCATACAGGTAGAGATGGGCTTGTGCATCAACAGCAAACTCAATTTCTTGATCGATTTGCTTCTTGAGTTTTTCAATTTGTCGCGAACGCTCATCAGGATCATCGTTTTGTCGTTCAGTAAGCAAACTGTTTTTGCATTCTGCTACCACTAAATACCCATCTAGCATAGCGATGATGTCAATCTCAAGGTCGGTCTCGCCTTTGGAGAGTTTCTTATTTGCCTGCCAGATAAAACCATGTTGAGCAGTATTTTCAAGCAAAAGCAGTGTGAGAATTTCTGTAACTACGCCTTGATTCTGTCCATCTTGGAATAAGTGATTAAGGCGATAAGCAAAATGGAGCGCAATTGGAATTTGATAAGTGCTGCGACAACCTTCGCATTCCATATGACTGTCAACACGAGCTAGGCTGTACCATATGTCTAGGCCACAGATAGGACACTTAAGATTGTATCCTTGGAGGAAGATTTGTTTGCCTGCAAGTACTTCTATCCATTTCTTGAACTCCGGTCTTTGGTCGTGTAATACTCTACAGCGGTTAAACATCTGCTTCAAAGTAAACGCTTTTCCTCGAATGAAGTCACGATTAAGGAAGAGGTCGCGGATATCATCGTTTTGCAAGAAATTTGCATCTCGAAGTTGACCAAGCAGTTTGAGTATTCCATCATAATAGAGGCTGTCGTTCGACGTTGTGGCATATCCGGCGTTCGAGCACATCATCTCAATTACTTCTTTGTGAGACGGCAACTTCATTCGCCACAGCGTATGCTTAAAGTCTGCTGTAATCGCCAGTTTACTTCTTGCAATTCGTCTAGAGCCGATTCCACCCGTCAAGTATCTTCTATCCGGTTGACCAGATAATAATAAATCAAGTCCCTCAAACATGCTGGGCAAGAATGCCTGTTTATTACCAAACCCTGGAGATAAGTTAATGTCACAAATCCAACGCTTGTAGTTGAAGGGGTTTCGAGCTAATCGTTTTGCATAATTGGGCTTGGGAATTTCAAAGGAGAGTACATCATTAACATTGACAACTTGTGGTGTCGTCGAATGAACCACGTCCGGTACGTCGGCGATGGCGTTACACCTGACTATATCAATAGCCCATACTGATTTTAGTGGTGGCAAAAATCTCTTCACTATATCTCTTATCTCAACCAGTCTTTTCAGTGGCAAACTATAACTGATGAGTTCAAACGTATTCCCGCCAACGTTGCTGTCACACCAAGTTGCTAGAGCTTGATAATCGCTTTCTTCATTTAACACACTATCGGGAATAACTATTGTGTGTTGGCTGTCTCCCATAAACTTATCGGACCATCGCAAAGCATGAGTTAGAAATAAGTCATCTAGACTGCCATCTGAGATCACCAGAGCATACTTGCCAAGCAATAGACCAAACGACCTAGTTAGCCGATTGCCTGTTATACTGAGCGGTGTGGCTCTGTTGCCCAATAAATCCAATAAATCAAGATATTCTGTTACATTTTGAGGGTTACATGTGAGTTGTGTTGCTCCCAAGTTATCTTCTGCCCAACTGAGGTAATTGGATTCTTCAAGCCATGTACCAAACAATTGCTTCAAATACGGTGCAAATGCTCCACCCTCGATGACAGGATACACAATGTGAGGGTTCTCCGGGCTTTTGTAGCCAAATTCTTCATACATAAACTCGAATAGCACATCCATTTTCATAGCGTTTCAACTTGATGGTTCACCGAGCAGACTATCTAACCCACAATTAACCCAAACAAACGACTGTAACGGCAGTAGATGCAGATAAATTCCTACCGTCAAACAATCGGCAAGAACTCCCACGAAAAAA
>JAKEEQ010000122.1 GCA_022616515.1 Chloroflexota bacterium
GGATAACCATGCACCGGGACGTGAATGGCGCTCGCGGGATATTCCTGCGAGCACTGGCAGAACTGCCCTCGCTGGCATATATCCAGCGTGCATTGGTAAACAATACTGATCATTGATCAGCATTTAGTAGCTGAAAGGGTTCGGTCCCATTGAACCAGTCAAATAATGATGATGGTCTCAGGTCTCCTATACGTCCACAATCCGATGAACCGACACGCAAAAAAATTGTGCCATCCGTTCCCAAACCGGGTGTACCAGATGCCTCGCCACTCTCCGACCCGACGGCAACCCAATCGGTAGATCAGGTCATGCCGTCGGTTGAAAAGGCGCAGGAGGCGCTTGAGAAGCTGCGCCAGAAAATGACGGCTATTTCCGAGGAATATAATCAGGGGAAAATCAATCGCGCTCAATTTCATGCCATTTATAATCGTTATCAAGAACAGCAGCGCATTACAGAAATGTTGTTGGAACGTGACCCTGATTCTGGCGCATGGCAGTCAGTTGTACAGCCCGGTCACACTTCATTTTTACGGTCTCATCACGAAGCTAAAGTGGAATCATACGCTATTTATCATCTTTCTACCCAGGAACGTATCGCCCGGAGCGGACGCATTCAAATTCCTCAACACCAGATACAACCCATTGTGGAACGTTTATACAACATCGTTCAACAAGAAGGACCGCCGCCGCCTGCCCATCAACGTGTAAGTGACCGGCGCTGGGTGCTGTTTGTGCCCGGACGCTTTTCGCTGGCGGTGGTGATCTTCTCGTTGGAGCCTGCGGCACAACAGGTCAATCGTGTGACTGAGATGCAGCAAGACTTTGAGCGTGCCAATAATGACATGTTGCAACGCGGTCATTTTGATGCCAGAAGTATGGTTTTTCCACATCGAGCTTTGTTTGAGCAATAGCCTTGCCAGCCGCCTCACAAACGGATATAGTCTCTGTTTGAGTCTGGCATTATTGAGAGAGGAAAGACCATGACCGCACCGATTTCTGAAGAACTGCTCAACATCCTGAGATGTCCTGTAGCAGTGCAAAATGAGGGCGATGATCCGGGACGGCTGAGGTTAGTCAAAGATTGCTGGTTGGTATCCGATGAATCTGGATACAAATATCCCATACGGGATGGCATTCCAGTGATGCTGCCCGAAGTTGGAAAACGCTACAAAGACGTTCCCGACGACGAGCTGCCGGTTCCACCACCGGACGAAGACTAGCACAGGGCGCGGGGAAAACCTCGCGCTCTTTCATTGTACGAGGGAGGGAACATATGCCGGTCAATCCGGTAATTCAATGGGTGGCGCGGACCATATTAAGGCTGTTCGGGTGGAAACTCTTTGGTGATCTTGACGACATTCCGCAGGCGGTTGTTGTCGGCCAGCATACCTCAAATTGGGATGGTTTTATCGGCATCCTTGGCGCGTTAGGTATCGGCATTTTTCCCTATTGGCTTGGCAAAACAGAGTTGTTTAGAGGCTGGCGTGGTCGGTTGCTCAAAGCGATTGGAGGCATTCCAGTTGATCGCAGTTCACGCCAAAATTTAGTTGATCAGGTTGCTGGTAGATTTGCGGAAAACGAGAAGTTTATCCTGTTTGTGACACCCGAAGGAACGCGCAAGCAGGCTGACTACTGGCGCTCCGGTTTTTACCATATCGCCAACCGCGCTAACGTGCCTATTGTACAGGGAGTCATGGATTATAAAAATAAACGCGCCGGGGTTGGCAAAATTCTCCATCCCACCGGCGATATGAATGCCGACATCCAAACCCTGCGTGAATATTTTAAGGATTCGCATCCCAAGTATCCGGAGAATGCTGCTCCGGTTCGCTTCAAACCACAGGAGTAGTTACTGTGTGCTGCCCGGTGGAGGAATAAATTCCCAATTACGCCCGCCCGATTGGTAACCGATGATTCCGCCGTCACGAGTTCGCATGTACACCGTCGTGCCGTCGGCGTTGGCTTGCAGCATCCCCTCATAGGCCGATTCGGGTTCGGTTGCCCAACCCAATCTATCACGGATATTGGTATTGGTGCGCCATACAAGGCCAAACCCTCGAACGGGCTGGAAACGCCCTTCAGGGGGAACAAGGCTGTCATCACGCTCCTGCTGGCCTTCTTCAAATGTGTCGGTGACCTGAAGCCAGCGCGGTTGTTGTTCATCGCTAAAAAACACATAAATTTGCTGGTTGCTGGCGACCCAGATCATGCGCCCGCCTTCAAAAGCCTGTTCCACTTGTAGGGACGGCTCGGCGGCTTGATTAGCGCAAGCTTCGGGTGGCGGGTCAAAAAACCACGTCTGTGAACAATTTATCTCGATCAGCAGACGTTCTTCGATGAGTTGACTGCCGGATTGCGCGACCAGAACAAATTCGGCGGCGTCAGTGCGGGCTGGATTAGTGCTGACGTTGATTTGTCCTTCACGCTGCACTGCCCACTGCCGCTCATTCTGTCCCTCGGCACCAATCCGGTAAATAATAATTTCCGTGGCCCCGCCGAGCACCCGCCATGCCAGCGTTATAGTGTCACCGGGAATAATTGCCTGACTGATAGTGGTGAAATAATCAATAGCAAGTCCGACCTGAGTCGGCGCATTGGTCGGCGTTGCTGTTGGCGGAAGGTTGGTAAAGGTAGGACGCAGCGGACTGGTCGGCGGCGGTCCAGCACCAGACACAGTTGGTGGGCGAGTGCTGGTGGGTGGCGGTGTACTGGTAGCCAGGATCGACACAATGTCGGCCTGCTGCGGCGGCGCAGAGGGCAATGCGATGACCTGTGTACTGGTCGGTACGTCCGTGATAACTTGCGGAGCCGTATCCGCGCCACAGGCTGCCAGAAGAATTGCCGTAACAACAAGGATGATAAACCGCTTCACAGAATGTTTAGCCTTGCTCGTTGGTTTCTTTTGACTTGGTGAATATAACGATCCCAGCCTGCTGGGCCGCCCGTTTTACATCAACGTTCTCGGATGTCTCAAATAATTCGCGCAGGGCGGGCATGGCAGATTCCGCCTGTGCACCGAGAAGTTGCAATTCGTGAATGGATTTAAGCTGCACTTCTACACTTCGGTCTTTCAAACGATTGATATGAAACTGCACAATTTTGTCAATCTGACTCAATGCTTTTTCTCCCATTAGATTCCCGTGATTAATGGTAGTTTTTTCGGACAGCATGGATGCTGTCCCTACGAAATGTTTAATAAATGGCTTCCGCAGGGACGGGAAAATGCAGTTTGATTTTATAATACAGGTTATGGTTTCCTTGACACGGGTACACCCTATCCCGGTTTCCTCATAACCCGGACTATTTCGTCAAAACGCATCATCTCGTCCGCCAAATCACCCTATCTATCAATTTATAGATTAATTTATCTCCGCAATCAAGCGCAGACCATCCAGTGTTAACCATGGCTCAACCCGGTCAAAGTGATTGGTGAGCGGGGCGATAACGCTCGATAACCCGCCAGTTGCAACAACACTGGCATAACCAAGCTGGTCCTTGATCCGGTAAATCAATCCCTCCACCATACACACATACCCTATCACCAGCCCAGCCTGCATGGAATGGATTGTATTGCGACCAATGATGCAGGGTGGAGCCTCCAGTTCGATTTGAGGTAATTGCGCCGTCTGCTCCACCAAACCGTCAATCGTCGTGTTCAAACCTGCGGCAATGGCCGTACCCAGCAGTTTCCCCGGTGATGCTACTGCTGTAAATGTGGTAGCCGTACCGAAATCGACCACAATGCAGTTATCCTCAAACAGCGTCCATGCGGCAACAGCATCCGCAATGAGATCAGCTCCCAATTTATTCGGATGGTCAACGTCAAGTTCTATCGGAAGCTTTACATTACTTCGGACAATAACCGGCGGCGTTCCGGTACGGCTGGCAACCATATCTGCCAATCCGCGTGTAAGCTGAGGAACGACGCTGCTCATCACTGTCTTATTAAAACTCGCCAGCGACAGGTCTTCCTCATTGAGCAGTTGCACGAAAAGGGCCGCATATTCGTCGGGCATACGCTTGTGAACGGTCTGGATGCGCCAGTGATGTTTCCAGTCCACACCATCATGGACCCCAAATACAATATTAGTGTTGCCAATATCAATCGCGAGCAGCATTCCACCCTATCCGCTGTGATTTGTATGTCTGCCTGAGTCTACTGTAATTAGAGTTGGTCTGCCAGATATGAAAGAATGGCACTATCCGACTCAAGGTCAGGTGGAACATTGGCTAAAGGATTGCCCGCCACTCTCAGGTCAAATGGTTCTTCAAGCCATACCCCCAGCACTTCGGGCAGGATAGCGGTAAGCTGGTTGGCGCTGACATTGAGTGACCGCAGTGAGCCAAGAATATCAGCCAATTCAACGGGTAACGCCTGGAGTTTATTCATCGCCATGCCAAGATGTCGCAGCGAATATGCCCGGCCAATGAGGGGCGGCAGATCGCTTATCTTGTTCAGCGAAAGCTCAATCACCTGTATTTCCGGCAGTTCACAAATGACCACCGGGAACTCGGCAATCTGATTCATCGGGGCTGCAAATTCGCGCAGATTGGTGAGCTGTCCTACAAAATCGGGAATCTCAACCAGACGATTCTGCGATACATTAAGCACCTGAAGTTGCGTCAAATCCGCCACTTCTTCAGGAATCGTGTCCAATCCCATACCATGCAAGCTGAGCTTGATTGCCCCCGACGCGCGGACGGAGGCAATCATTTCCTGAACAGACATGCGGCGGTTAACCCTTCACGACTCGCAAAATGGCGCGGTCATCGTGGATACCCACCAGTGTGATGTCATAATCCTCAAACTCAAATGTGTCGCCGTGTTCGAGGGTGGTGCGTGCCACCTTTGGCGAAAGGAACATCACTTTGGCAACGCCGGGCTTGAGTTCCATCAACTTGATGCTGACCTTGTTAAGATTATCGGTTTGCCCGACCTTCAGGACCAACTCTTCGGGATTGGCGTTGGCTTCATCAAGGCGCGTCCTGGAGATTGAGGCGTTGCTGACATCACTTTCGTCAATGCCGCTGGTGATGAAGCGTTTGGTTTCATCAATTGCCTCTTTGGCGGCTCCCTCGGTGAGGCTGATCCCAACGGCCTGATACCATTCATTGAAAATATCGTAGCTGGTGACCTTGAGGCGATAAGGTCCTTTGCGGTGATAATCACCATCCAGCTTCACCTGCCATTCTTCTTCCTCGCCATTCATTTTCACGCGAAAGACAGCATGACGCGGCTTTTTATACTGCTTTGAATCTTCTTCCACACGCGGGCCAAGCTGCAATGCCAACTTACCGAAAACAAGCGTATCCTGTTCGTTGTAGACCAGTGGGCGATCATTCAGAATCTTATACTGCCGCACCAGCATAAAATCGTGAGCTGCGTTTTCCATGGGCTGCTGGACATTCAACGACTGGTCGCCCCAGCGCACATCGAGAATCGCCTCCATCAAACCGTCATCGGGTAGGCCATCATCTTTGCCGCCAAAAAAGAGAAAACGGCGCTTTTTCTCCGACGGGATGCCCACACCCACATCGCGACAGATAAAGGTATAACCCTGAGCTACCGACGACGTTCCGACAGGCAGACTCAGTTTTGTAACATCGCTTTTTCCTTGAATTTCAATCTCCGCAACATCATCCTTTACGGTTTGCAGGCCAACCTTCAGGCTCCCAATCTGGACAGGCTGGTACTTTTTGGATAAATCAAGACTTCTTTGAAGGGTTACAATTGCAAATTCCACCGTGTTAGACTCCTTGGCATAACTATCTGAAAACCATGATACTTCGTTTGAGGATTTTATGCCTACTGTACTTGTCATTGATGTTGGCAGTTCATCGATTCGTGCCATTTTGTTTGACAGCGACCTGCAATACACGATCCTGTCCCAGCGGGCACATCAGTTCACGACCGACAAAGATGGAACTGCTGTTGCCGACGCCGAGCATCTACGTACCCACGTTGAAGAGTGCCTTGACACTGCCTCGTCTCACCAATTCGATGCAGTCGGCATGACAACTTTTGCCGGGAATCTGGTCGGGGTAAACGATGATAGGCAGGCTGTGACCGCTATCTACACCTATGCTGATACGCGAAACGCCCCGGACGTTGCAGCTTTGCGTGAACATCTGGATGTGAGCACCATTCACCAGCGCACCGGCTGCATTATTCACACCGCCTATCATCCCGCCCGCTTTCACTGGCTACAGCGCACCAATCCCGAACTCATGGCACAGGTCACACAGTGGATAGATTTTGGCACGTATTGCTACATGAAGTGGTTTGGCGAGGTACGGGCCAGCTATTCGGTCTCCTCGTGGAGTGGTATGCTCAATCGAGAGTCGCTAACATGGGATGAATTCTGGCTAAACGAGCTTGAAATTCCTCACGAAAAACTGCCACTGCTGGCGGATTTCGATGAGGCGATGACCGGGCTACGCCAACCATATGCTGACCGCTGGCGGGATGTTCCGTTTTTTCTGCCAGTGGGAGATGGGGCCGCTGCTAACATTGGTGCGGGTGCGTATCAAAGAGATAAACTTGCCTTAACAGTGGGCACAACTGCCGCCCTCCGCCGGGTTACGGACGAAAAACTACCCGCTGTTCCTGATGGCCTGTGGAGTTACCGCGTCGATAAAACGCATCATCTGGTTGGCGGGGCGACCAGTGAGGGTGGCAATGTATACGAATGGGCAACGAACACGCTAAAATTGCCAGATGATGCCGAAAACCAGTTGCAGCAGCGGGAAACTGATAGTCACGGCCTGACATTTATCCCGCTGCTAGCCGGGGAACGCAGTCCCGGTTATAACCCGTATGCCAGCGGTGTTCTGATCGGACTGCATCGCGGCTCGACACCGCTTGATATTTTGCAAGCCGGGCTGGAAGGGCTGGCAATCCGCCTATCAATCATTGCACGAGCACTCATCAATCAGGATGTGACGATTATTGCCGGGGGTAATGCCATCACCAGTTCACCAGCACTGGCCCAGATGATCGCCAGCGCTTTTGATTATCCGCTGAGGATACCGGATGTTGCCGAAACAACGGCGCGAGGTGTCGCCACACTGGTACAATCTGCACTGGAAGGAAAGCCATGGAGCGCGTATCCTGAAGTGTCAGGAACAATTGTTGAACCTCAAGCGCAGGCCGTTCGTAAACTAGACGCTGCCCGCCAGCGCCAGCTTGACTTATACCAATTGATGGTGGAGATATGGAAGAAAAACGCTTCGGACACATTCTAGAAAATTGGGAGGCCGCTAAAGCGGAGATGCGCACGATTTTGATTGCGCTGGCAAAAAACCGCCAGACTATTTCCTACAGTGACTTATCGCTGCAAGTGCAAACGATTTACATCTCCCATCGCAGCCAGATGATGTACGCCATGCTGACCGAAATTCATGACGAGGATGAAGCACAGAACCGGCCCGGACTGGCAACGCTGGTGGTACGCAAATCCGACGGACGACCCGGCCCCGGCTATTTTGCGGGCATTGATGACGCCGACTGGGAAGCCTACTGGCAGCGTGAATTTGATAAGGTCTGTTCTTATTGGGAAGCTCAGGATGGCTAAAGAAACGCTCTTTATGGCGATTGCGGGCAATATTGGCGTGGGCAAAAGCAGCTTAACACGGATGCTGGCTGATGCGCTGGGCTGGGAACCTTTCTTTGAGGCGGTGGACGAAAATCCCTACCTCGAAGATTTTTATGATGATATGCAGATGTGGAGCTTTCATTCGCAGGTGTTTTTCCTGTCTCGTCGCCTGCAACATCACCGCAAGTTACTCGATTTTCCCGGCCATGTGCTGCAAGACCGCAGTGTCTATGAAGATGCCGAAATATTTGCGCGAAATCTCTACCAACAGGAGAAGATGTCCAAACGCGATTACCAGTGCTATCTTGATCTCTATCTTGGTGTACGGTCATTTTTACCGCCTCCTGACCTGCTCATTTATCTTCAGGCTCCGGTGGGGGTATTGGCGGAACGCATTGCCCAGCGCGGGCGAGACTACGAGCGCAGCATTTCCATTGCCTATTTGACAGACCTCAACCGCCTCTATGATGAGTGGATTGCTGGCTGGACGCTTTGCCCGATTTACACTATTCATTCCGAGGGCAAAGATTTTGTCAATGATTCAATGGACTTTGAACGCATTATCGAGGGACTACGGGCGCAACTCACGGTTATTAAGCCCAATGTGTCAATCTAAATAACCAATAGGTTGCTGAATGGTCAGGTGTTTTTTACAATCTACCTCGTTTTATTGGAATCTCCGGGAGTTATTTCATGGCGGTTGACCGAACCAATGAAGAATGGCTGCAAGACCTTTCGCAGGAAAACACGCCACGACAGGCCGCCGCCCTCGACGATTTACACGAATATCTCAAACGAGGCATTTACTTTTATCTCAGCCGGGAACGCAGTGATTTGTCGGACCGTTCACATGATGATCTCATGCAGATGGCGGGCGATTTTGCTCAGGATGCGACGCTGCGCATTCTGGATAACTTAATGACCTTTCGCGGTGACAGCCGTTTCACCACATGGGCCATGAAAATCGGCACACGTACGGCGATCAGCGAACTGCGCCGGGCACGCTACAAGGATTTCAGCCTCGATCAATTGACGGTAAATGGCGAGTTTATGCTGGGCATTGAGCAGGGTGAACCCACCAGCAAACAACCCGTCAGTCCCGAAAAATTCACTGAACGAGAAGATGTATTGCAGATAATCGGGCAGGCCATTGATGAGGCTCTGACCGAACGCCAGCGGCAGGCCATTGAGGCGGTGACACTGCGCGGCATCTCAATGGATGTGGTGGCCGATCAAATGGGTACCAATCGCAATGCACTCTACAAATTACTACACGATGCCCGCAAAAAATTGAAATCCCATCTCGAAGCGCAGGGCGTTCCGGTTGAATACATCATGAACTTATTTGAATCATGAGGAAACACATCTACATTGCTTATACCGGCGGCACCATCGGGATGCGCAAGTTGCAATATGGTTACGCGCCTGAACGCGGTTATCTGGAGCAGCAGATGGCAACCATGCCGGAACTGCACGACGCCACAATTCCTGCGTACACTATCCATGAATATGATGAGCTGCTCGATTCGGCCAATATGATGCCCGCCCACTGGACACTGATTGCTGAAGATATTGAGCGCAACTATCAGGATTACGACGGTTTCATTGTGCTGCATGGTACGGATACCATGGCCTATACCGCCTCGGCATTGGCTTTTATGCTCCAACATCTCGCTAAACCCGTCATCTTGACCGGATCGCAGATTCCGCTGTGTGAAGTGCGCAATGATGCCCGCGAAAATATCATCACGGCGCTGATGATTGCGGCGGATTATCCTGTTCCCGAAGTGTGCCTGTTTTTCGGCAGCAAACTGCTGCGCGGCTGCCGGGCGGTTAAAGTCAGTGCCACAGGTTTGGAGGCTTTCGACTCACCCAACTTCCCGCCGCTGGGCATTGCAGGCGTCAATATCTCCATCAAGCATCATCTGGTGCTGCCTACTCCAACCCCGCCGGACGTAAAGTTATCCATCGGCAAAATCGGTGATCATGTCGTGGCGGCTCTGCGCATCTTCCCCGGCATCTCAGGCAAGATGATCGAAAACATCTTGCATCCGCCGCTTAAAGGATTGGTATTGGAGGCATATGGTGTCGGCAATGGTCCTGAACAAAACACAGGGTTCATCAAAGCGCTGAAAGATGCCACCGACCGGGGCGTGGTGATCGTCGATACCACCCAATGTCTGTATGGTACGGTTGCCATTCAGGAATACGCGACGGGGTCGGCACTGGCTGAGGCAGGTGTTATCAGTGGCTATGATATGACAGCCGAAGCCGCATTGACCAAACTGTTTTATCTATTCAGTCGTGGCTATGCGTCTGAGCAGGTCAAACAACTGATGCAGCAGAATCTGCGCGGCGAGATGACAAACTGACGCTTTCCCTATTGCCCTTGAATCTCCAACCTTCTCCCGGTTAGAATGGCGCACACGATAGTGGTGATAGTTCACAGGACGTGCCGTTGCACGTCCCTACGAAGGCCCCTGTAGGGACGCCCCGTTGGGCGTCCGCCAGCTAGCAAGGCTTTTTATGGAGTTATTGATGAAGCAAACGCTTTTACTGGTCTTGATGTTTTGCTTGATTGTGTTGATTCCGTCAGCGATTGCCCAGGAAGATGACACGCGCCAACTCAATGTGCGTATCACTGTCGAACCCGATGAAATCCCACAGGGTCGTATGGGTATGATTCGCGTACTGCCGCTGGGCGATGTCGAGATCGTATCGATTCAGGCCACTTTTCTCGGCAAAGTTTTCGATCTCTATCCCTCTCTTGACGGCGATTGGGTTGGCTTTCTGGGGGTCGATATGAGCGCGACCCGTGGTGAACAGCCGCTGGATGTCTATATCACCGTTGAAGACGATCCCCAACCCTATCGTGAACGGCTCAATGTTCCAGTAGTGTGGGGCGCGTTCACCTACCAGGATATTGTGCTGCCCAATAATCTGGTACCGCTGCTGGATAGAGATGTGAATCAAGCCGAACTCAATGAACTGGTGCGGGTCTATGATCGCATTACCGGCGAACGATTCTTCAACTTCTTCACTTCTCCTATCGAGCCGCCTGTGATTATCTCTGAATTTGGCGGCATCCGTGATTACAACAACGGTGCGTTGAC
>JAKEEQ010000123.1 GCA_022616515.1 Chloroflexota bacterium
AAGTAGTCCCGGACGCTGTAGTAGCGCGGGGGATAGCGGCTGCGGTGGTTCAGCCCATGCGGGTCACCCCTGCATAAACGGATTGTCATGTTTGTACATGCAATTTGAGACTATAGCGCGAAACTCTTTCATACCAAAAAAATTTCTGCACTTTTTACCAAAAACCCTTTACATTGATGGCAAAATTGTCATCACTTAGTCCATCATGCGCTCTGGCAAATCTACAGGCAACGGAAGCGGCTGGTCACAGGTGCTGGTAAGGGTGACGTGGCGTCCGGTTTCGGCGGCCTCCAGCATTGCCAGCATGTTATCGAGCACATGAAAGGCTAATCTGCCGTTGGCGCGGTGATCACGACCTGTGGCGATGGCATGAACCATGTCCGCGACTCCGATGCCGCGCAAAACCGTGTCGGAATGACTCAACGACACATCCACCCACTGGGGATTATCCAGCCGCCACAACCGCACTGGTCCCTTGAATGTATTAGGGTCAGGTACAATAAGCGTTCCCTCGGAACCATAAATTTCAATACGTGGCAGGGTATGCTGCTGAACATCAAAGCTCATCACCATCGTGGCAATGGGTCCTGACTGAAATTCCAGCGAACCGCTGACGTGCGTTGGGGTGTAGACCGGGATGCGTTGACCTCGGATGGATTCATGTCCCGCGACCCGCTCGGTGAACGATATACGTGCTGAGGACGTTAAACGCCGGATTGGACCCAACAGATGAATCAGAGTGGTCAAATAATATGGTCCCATGTCAAACAACGGTCCGGCCCCCACCTGATAGAAAAATGGTGGATTGGGATGCCAGCTTTCAGGACCAGAACTCATCATAAATGCCGTTGCTGCCACAGGTTCACCAATTGCGCCTTCGTCAATCAGTTTTCGGCAGGTCTGCAATCCGCCGCCGAGAAACGTGTCGGGTGCTGAGCCAACACGCAGCCCGGATGCCTCAGCCAATGCCAGAATCTCTGCGCCATCTTCGCGGGTAATAGCCAGCGGCTTTTCACTGTACACATGTTTACCTGCAAGCAGAATTACTTTCGACACCTCAGCATGCGCGGCGGGAATGGTCAGATTGATAACCAGGCCAATATCGAAGTCCGCCAGCAGTTCTGGAATGGAGAGGGCATTGATACCTGTGTTATTTGCCAGAGCAGCAGCAGCTTTAGAGTTGATGTCGGCACAGGCGACCACGTTGAGCGCATCCCACTGGTTACAACCCTGTACATAGCGCGGCGCGATATTGCCACAACCAATGATGCCGACATTCATGTTAGCGACCATGTCCCAACCCTTCGTTGACAAGGTAGCGGTAACTCGCTTCGACGGCTTCGAGCATATCGGTTGCACAGCGATCCAATTCGACGATTAACCATTCGGCGTGCTCTGCTGCCTCGATCACGGCGGTTATATCGATCACGCCCTGTCCGGCGGCGACCATATCTGATTTAGGTGCATCCGCCGGGCCGTCTTTGATATGCAGAAAGGTTGCTCTTTGGCCGGACTCTTTGATGAATTGCACCGGGTCCAGGCCCCCCACTTTTGCCCAATACACATCCACCTCAAAGAAGATGGCGGGGTCCAACTCTTGCAGCATAATCTCGTAGGGTCTTTGTCCTTCAACTGGCTCAATCTCCCACCAGTGATTGTGATAGCCAAAAGTCAGGCCGTGTTGTCCTAGATCTTGCGCCACGCCGTTCAAGCGTTCGCAGGTGCGCTTGACCTCGTCAAGTGTTCGGAACTCATCCGGCCCGTAGCCTGCAATCACACGGGAGATGCCGTATATCCGGGCAATCCGCAATACATCAGCCAGTTTTTCACCTTCTGGCACAGGGACATGGGCCGACGGTATTTGAAAGTCCAGTTCCTTGAGAAGCGCCGCCTGTTCATCTAAGTTGTCCGGTACACCGAATGGTTCGACACCAGCATAACCAATGTCAGCGAGGCGATGAATCACACCCGAATAGTCATCTTTAAGCTGCTCACGAACCGTGTAAAGCTGTAATCCGATTGGTAAAGTCATGGTGTAGTCCTTTTGAGAGAAAAAACCCTGAACCATAGATGTGATTAAACATATCTCGTAAAAGGGTTGATTTCCAGATTGAATTACGGACGGAGGAGATTAATGGATTGGTTTGGCCGGAAGATAAACTGTGAAGGTACTTCCTTCACCCGGAACACTGTTGAACTCAATGCGACCACCGTGTGCTTCAATCGACTGCTTGACGATCATCAAGCCGAGTCCGCTGCCTTTAATTGAACCGACATTCTCGCCACGATGGAAAGCTTCAAAAACATAACGCTGATCTTTTTCCGGGATACCGATACCGTTGTCATGAACAGATACTTTGACCCAGTCTTCCAGTATCTCAAATCCTATGTTTACCTCTCCTGTATGTTCATCACAATACTTGATTGCATTGGATATCAGATTGCTAAAGATTTTATTGATGAGTAGTTCATCCAGCAAAAGCAGCGGTGCAGTGTCTGGACAGCTAATCTGAAATGTCATGGGCTTTTGAAAGGCATTTTGAAGTTCCTCTGATTTCTGCTGGAGGAAAATGCAGACATCAATTGGCATCAGATCAAGCCGGTAACCTGCCATCTCGTTCTTATTGATAAATGAAATCTCATCCAGTAGTTGCGAAAGGGTATTGACCTGGTGGTCGATTTTGTTCAACTGCTCAATGCGCTGGTTTGTTTCAATTTTGCCTTCCATCATTCGCAGCATTCCGGCGGTACTCATGATGAGTGTTAGCGGGGTCCGAAAGTCATGGGCCACCATCGAAAGAAAACGAGACTTCAACTGCCGAAGTTCTTTTTCTTTTTCTAGTTCCTGTTGTAGACGATCTGCCTCCAACCGATCCGTCAAATCGCTGATAAACGCTACGACATGGGGTGCATTGTCAATTTGAAGGTGAGACAGTGCAATATCGGCGGGGAATTCAGAACCATCTTTACGTAGTGCCGTGAAATGAGCACCATATCCCATCGGGCGGCTGGTGGGGTTCAACCAGTAGCGGGCTTCCAATTTGCCGTGTAATTCGCGAAAATGACCCGGTAGCAGAACATGAAAGTGTTTCGCAATCAATTCCTCTTTATCATATCCGAACAGCAATATTGTGCGACGATTAACGAGTTTGATGACGCCCTCATCATCAATCACAAGCATCGCAACGGATGCTCCTTCCAGCAGTGTTCGATAGCGGCTTTCACTCTCTTGAAGCTGACGTTCGACGGCTTGCAATGACTGGCGTTCTCGACCGGCACCATAAACTATGTCTTCATCGGGTGCGTAGGAACATTGCCACTCGACCGACAAATAACTCCCATCCTGCCTGATTAAGCGGATAGGGATAGGCCCTTGTTCCTGTCCCTTAATCAATTCATCAAGATATTTCAGTACATACTGCCGGTCATCGGGGTGAATAATCGCGGTAAAGGTGAGGTCGCTCAAGTCGGAATGCGAATATCTAAGCGCCCTTAATAAAGCAGGGTTTGTGGCAATAAAATATCCGTCTCGCGAAATTGTACAAAAAAATTCCGAGGAAAGTTGAAAAAACTTCTTATAAGATAAATCGGTTGGCAAAATATTTAGTCCACTTCCGCGCTGGCAAAGACGTCTGCTCGAATTGTAAGTAGCCTCTTAGAAAATAACAAGTTTATCTACTAACGTCAGCCTTTATTGACTGGGCAGGAAGCTGAACTCGGAACGTGGTTCCTTTCCCCACTTCGCTCTCAAAGTCAATCCGACCGCCGTGCGCTTCAACGGCAGTCTTGACAATGGCTAATCCCAATCCGCTACCGCTGATGTTGCCTACATTTCTCGCCCGATGAAAGACCTCGAATATATACTTTTGATCTTCTTCTGGAATGCCAATTCCTTTATCGGATACATCAATGCGGAGCCAATCATCAACAACATTACACGCAATAACGACTTTGCCTTCATCCTGCTTTGAGTATTTAACGGCATTAGAGACGAGATTGCTAAAGATTTGATGCAGCAGTAACTCGTCCAGTAAATAGATGTCTGGATCACCACAGGCAAGGGTAATGGTGATTGGCTTCGGGGTGGAATAAGTCACTTCGTCCACAATTTGCTTCAAAAAAGTAACCATACTAACCGGCGTCAGTTGTAATTTGTGTCCGCTGAGTTCGTTTCTATTGATGAAAGAAACCTCGTCTAGAAGCTTGGACAAGCGTTCAACCTGCCGGTCAATCTTCTGAAGACTTGTGTCTCGTTGATCGGACGTTATTTTGTCGCCCAGCATTCTTACCAATCCCGTTGAACTCATTATCAGTGTCAGCGGTGTACGAAAATCATGGGCGACCATGGACAGAAATCGTGATTTTAGCTCACGCAGTTCTTTTTCCCGCTCAAGTTCTTGTTGTAAATGAGCTGCTCGTTCGGCCTGTAATCGATCAGATAAATCGACAATAAACGCGACGTAATGGACCGCGTCATCAATCACAATGTAACTTAGAGCGACATCCGTCGGGAAAGTCGTGCCGTCACTGCGAACCCCTGAGATACTCAAGCCAATACCCATCGCGCGATTTTCCGGGTTTTGTATAAAGGTATCAAAATGATGCGAGTGGCTGGACCGTTCCTCAATGGGGATAAGGCGGTCAAATGGTCTGTCGATTAGCTCCTCTTCGTCATAGTCGAAAAGCGCGGCTGTCTCCCGGTTAATGAATTTAATCTGCCCATCACGGTTGATAATGATCAAGGCCACCGGGGCATTTTCAAGGAGGGTTCGATAGCGCCGCTCACTTTCGCGCATTTCTGCCGTGATGCGCATCCGCTCAACCTCATGGGCGGCCCGTACCGCCACAATCTGCATAATGGATCGCGCCAGGCTGACTCTGGTAAGCGGTTTTTTGGACATCAGCACAATAATGCCGAGTGGTGCGCCGTTGGAATCCCACAATTGAATGCCCATATAACCTTCCACATCCAGATGAACCAGACCGGCATCATCGGGAAAAGTGTGCTGGACATTCTGGGGAAACACCGCCATGTTGTGTTTAAAGACATGTTCACACGGGCTTCCGCTCAGTTCATAGCGGAAGTTGTCGAGGATTTCGTCGCCATGAGATACTACCAGCGTGATCACGGCATCCCCGGTTTCAACCAGTTCGCCGATAAACGCATAATCAACGTCAAGACGGTTCGTCAAATATGTTACAAGCGCTTGAAGAAAATCTGTTGAATTTTCGGACCATCCGGCCTGAGCGGTGAAAAAGAGGGCGTTTTCAATGTACTTTTGCTGGGTAATATCGCGCCAGAAACTTAATAAGTATGTTTTGCCATTTAGCGTGATGATTGTGGTGTGGACGGAAAGATAGCGTATATCGCCGTCTCCGGTTGGGACTAACAGCTCTTCCTGATACTGTCCTTCATCAAGGACTCTTTCTAGATGCTTCGTTTGTCCAAGTAAGGTCATATCCAGTGAGCGGAAGGAGGTCTCTGTATGACCTACCAATTCGTAGGCAGCCCGATTGTGCTGGACAAACTGTTTTGTCTCAGGATCAATGAGGACAATACCGTCCGTTGCTTGCTCAAAGAGAGTCCGGTAGCGTTGTTCACTCTCCAATAGGCGCTGTTCAACCTGTTTATGGTGGGTGATGTCATAAAGAGTGCCGACCAATCCTTTGAGTTCACCCTCTTCGTCATAAACAGATTCACCCCCGGACCAGAGCCATTTTATATCTCCGCCGGGTGTAATAATTCGATACTCTGTCGTCCACAATAGGCCGGTCTCCAACGCTTGTTGGGCCGATTCAAGCAAATACACTCTGTCATTGGGATGAACATATTTGAGAAAATTCGTGAAGGTTGGCTCGGTGGCATCGGGCGCAATTTCCAACATATCACACACTTCGCTGGACCACTCAAAGGTGTCGTCGATAAGGTCCCATTCCCACGTCCCGATTTTCGAGAATTTCGCGGACTGTTTCAACAGGGACTGCTGTTTGCGAACAAGATTCTCGGCGTTGCGCTGTTCAGTGATGTCAATTGAAGTGCCCAGAATTTGTTTGACGTTGCCGTTCACATCGCGACTGAACACGGTGTCGTAACTGCGGAACCAGCGATATTCATTATCTGCCCCGCGCATGCGGTAGCTGTTCGAGAAGACATCTTCATCGCTTGCGGTTGCCCACTGCGTATTAAAAGTTTCCAGACTGGCAAGATCATCGGGATGTATTCTGTCGGCGAAAAATTTCTGGCTGTCTGCCTGCAATTCTTCGAGAGTAATGTTGTAATAATTTAATACAAAGGCATTGGCAAAGATGGTTGAGGCTAAGGGGACATCGTAGACATATACCATGTAAGGTATGCCGTCCGCCATTGACTGCAATAGTTCCAACTCGGCCTGTGCTTGTTCGAGTTTGGTGGCTTGGGTGATGTCGCGACCCACCGCATAAATAAAATTATTGTCTGACCGTGCGGTCCAGGCAATCCGACAGTAGTCGCCGCTTGCTGTTTGACAGCGTGACGTGAACGTGGTGAGCGATTGTTCATTGCCAGAATGTTGTAATTTCTGTTGGGCGAGTGTTCGATCTTTGGAGTGAAAGAACTCCCAGAATGATTTGCCGATGAGTTCATCGGAAGAATAGCCAAGCGTTTTTTCCAGTGCGGGGTTGGCGCGGTGCAATTTTCCATCTCTGGACATTGTAATCAGAATATCCAGCGAGAGATTCGTAAGCTGTTCACACACCAACAAGTCATTGACCAATGTTTCCAGATCGATGTTGCGCTCCTGCGCCAGAGCATACAACTGATCGGAAAAAGAGGTGCTCAAGTTAAATTTGCTCACACGCTCTATTCCGCTTATGGGTCCAACTACTCAATACTATAGCAAAACCACTCCAACAAGTGTGAAAAATCGCTAAAGAATCGAAGACGGCAGTTTTATGGGTATCTTGCATGGAAAGACGAAGAATTTACACCGTATGTTGAGCGATCCCATTACGATGACACTTTGCCAGCCTACAATCACGGGTTTATCACTGCGCCCAGCGCGAGCAACCGGGTAACAACACGGGTCATAGGCCCGCATTTTTCTTGCCCTTTAACGTGCCGATTTTCCTCATCATCCACAAACTGACTGTATGATCTAGAGCCTTTATATTTTTGATTTTTTGACCTGCTATTTTGCATGTGAAAATAGTGAAAAATATCCTTGTTTACCCCGTTTAGCCTGCGGAAAGCCCGCAATTAATTTTTCTTCACAAACGTAACATTACGCACATGTTATAGTAGCAGTGGGAGTCAAGAATTTATATATAAGTCTAACAACACCTTTTCTCTGAGTGTTACGACTTAAAATACCAGTGGGCATGATTGAGGAGGGAACATCATGGACGCCACCGCCATTGGTCATCTGGTCGAAGAATCGCTGGTTGTTGAAAACATCACTGACGACAGTGAACTTCGAGAAATTGCGGAGTGGATGGTCTCGGAGAACTATTCAACACTATCTACTCATCCTCACGTTGATCCCTACTGGGTCTATGACAATCTACTGCGCGAATATCATGCAAAGAACGCCCAATTTCTGCTGGCAATTGGATACAATCCCAACACGGGTCTTGAAGAACCGCTCGGCACACTGCGTGTTGTTCCCTACGCTACTGAATTCATGGATTTGTTCGACATAGACTGGTCATCATTTGATTATCTTGAATTTGACCCCGACAATGCTGCCGAGTTGGGGCGGTTTACCGTCGCGGAAAGTGCGCGGCGCGGGGCAGGGCGTGAAGCAGGACTCCTCGAACTGGTTACCTATGCACTCACCACTGGCGGCGGAATAGTCGCCACACTTGAGCATCAGAAAAAACAAAAGTGGGGTATCCTGACCAATTTTGTAGTCCAGTTACTGCAACGGTCCGGGGTAGACATTTCACCTGCTCCACCAATGCCGCTCAATAACGACCATCACCATCCAATGTTCGATATATTCGATGTGTACTGGCGTCAAAATATCCCCATGCTTTACCGTTTCTGGGTTTGAAGAATGTATTTCGCTCAGTCGTTATCTGGTTGAGGGAGATAGCCCTGTAAAGCCAGCGCGAAGTCCCCGGCTGTGCTGAAACGATCAGCCGGTTTTTTAGACATTCCTCGCATGACAGCGCAGGCTGCATCGTCGCTGATATTTGCATTGATGGTGTGCGGGTCGGGTGGAGGGTCGTTCAAATGAGCGAAAAGTACCTGTTCCATCGTTCCCTGAAAAGGCCGCTGCAACGTCAGCAACTCGTAAACCACGACGGATAGCGCATAAATATCAACCCGGTGATCGATCACCATCTTGTTTCGAATCTGTTCCGGTGCCATGTAGTAAATCGCTCCAGTGACATCACTTTCATGATAAGCAAATTTACTCATGCCGAAATCTGTCAAAACGGCACTGTTGTCGTGCCGGATGATAATGTTTGGCGGTTTGATGTTGCTGTGAATTGCGCCTTCTGCATGTGCGAAATCCAGTGCCCGGCAAATGTCATCTATCCAGCGCAAGATTTGAATATGGGAGAATAGTGCGCCACGTTTAATCACAGTGCTGAGATCAACACCATCAATAAATTCTACGACCATGTAGGGTAGGTTGCCCGTTATGGTGTACTCCTGAACATGGGCGATGTTCGGATGATGCAGACTCATTCCGGTACGGGCTTCCAGTTCAAAGCGATGGTGCTTCACCTCATCGCCTTTTCTCAAGATTTTGACTGCAACAACTTCGTTATCACCTACCGCCTTATAAACCTCCGTCACGCCACCTACGCCTACCAATTCCAACAGCTTATAACCGCCCAGAGTTTGCTCGGAAAGCAAACCGGCATGCGATAGGGTTTTGTGAGCAGTATGAAGCTCATTCAAATCGAAACGGAAGTGATAGAGGTGGCGGTCAATAAAATGTTGAATAAGACGACGCACTGGCGTGTAGGTTATCACTGCGACGAGTGTCGAAATCGCAATGGAGAGGAGAAGCCGATCATCACCGAGCAGGACCAGCGTCAACAACACATCAGCAGCCACAAATACCGCCAGACCAATCAATACCAGTACGCGATAGATAACCACCGGCGGAAGCTGAGTTTACAAATGACTTGCGCCAAGCAGTTCGAGCCAGAAATGAGCCTCATCGACAATGCCGGGCGCATCACAGCGCCAGCGTGCTTCCCGGTATGCTCGACGGGCATCATCCAGCCAGTAGTTGCCCTCAATCATCGACAAGCCAGCATAGGCTAGTCCCTGCGTGTAGTAGGCATGATAAGTGTCTTTCAATTTCGGGGACTGGGCGGCGTCAAGGGCATGATTAAAGGCAACACGCGCTCCGTCCTGGTCACCACTCAACAATTTAACAATTGCCTGAACCGCCAGCGTGAGATGGTGCTGGTGAATGACCGGATAGGCGATTGCTTTATGTATCATGGTTCGCGCACCTTCCAACTGCTCAGTAAGCAGGCAAAAGCCAGCAGCGGTGGTATGCCACGCCTCCCACTCGACGCGACTGCGCGTTGACCATCCCGCTTGCAGGAGAAGGCTCAGGATGTAACCCGCCATATTAATTCGCCCATCGCGCATACGCTGACGCGCCAAAATGTTGAGCGCACTTGTTTCAACTTCACGGTTGCCGAGGCGATCTGCTTCAGAGAGAGCTGATTGCAGCGCGTCTTCGCCGCTGCCTGTATCCCCCAGCAGTATCTTCAAGGTTCCGAGGCGCAGCAAGCATTGGGTATGGATGGCATCGACCTGGTCGGCAAGCGTAATGGCGTATTGCTGTTCGCGGACAGCAAGATCGAGTTCTCCGATGTCAGCATGAATCACACTCATCAAACTGTAGCGGGGGAATTGTTCAAGCGGAGCGAGACGGTCGAGCTTGTCCTGCAAGAGATCAAGGGCCGCCACAAAATCGCCCGAATGATACAAAATTTCCGCCCGCAGTAGGTTAGCGTTTGATGTTTCGCCAAGACATTGAAGCCCGAGTTCGCTTTCGCCAAGATGAAAATAGGCCATGCCGAGTCCCTTATAAGCTGGCTCGTCAACCTCACCGGAAGCTTCCATTGCCAGCTCATAGGCTTCAATGGCGGGTTCATAGCGGCCTAGAATGCGATTCAAATCCCCAAGCCCAAGTAAACCCTTCGCCAACCATTCATCGTTGTCTTGCATTCGCGCCATGTCAATGGCGTTTTCATAATGACTCGCTGCCTTTTCGTAGTCACCTATCAGGCGCAGCGTATCGGCCAGATAACACTCGTTGCGCGGGTCGCTGAGTTTCAACTGGCGGTGCATGGCAAGTACACGATGCAGATAGCCCGCGTTGATGAAATCCTGCCGGTGTTCAATCAGGACATCGAGTGCCTGCTTCATTTGACCGGAATGAACCAGATGGTCAAATGCCCGTAGTGGATCGACATCAACGAAATAATCGGCGGCGGCTCGTTCTAATTTCAGACGTTGACGCTCATTTAGTTGACCATAGACCAGTCCAGCTTCAATGGGCTTCAGGTGAACTTCACCCGTGATACGATTACCCTCAACCAGCCGGGCACGAATCAGATGTTGAACCGCTGGCAATACATGGTCAATGTCCAGTAAAGCGGTAATTACTGCTGGCTTGACGGGCTGTCGCAATACCGCCAGTGCTTCCAGAACCTGATACTCTGTATCAGTGAGGCGTTCGTAACTGAGTTGATGAAGTTCGTCCAGAGCCGTGCTGTGCTCCACCGCATCATTGGGCAACCCGGCAATGACTTCGAGTGCGCGAGGAATACCATGTACGTGTTGGACCATCGCTGACAGATCACCCGTCGCGCCCAACTTCTTGAGGAGTTCCACCCCGTCATCGAGGGCCAGCCCCTCGGTCAATGGCACAATGACGTTTGCCGGGCGTAAAGCAGCAGGTAGAGCCGGATCAAGTTGAGATGTCATGATGAGCCGTATATCCGTAGCAACCAGTGCCTTCATGAATTCGAGTAGTTCGGGTTCGATGATGCGTCCATCCTTGTCCAGCATAACATCATCAAGCAAAATGATAATGTCGTGACTATGCAATGTATCGAATAGTCTGTCCAGTTTATGGTTGAGCGAGTTTGGAGAAGTCCATAGCTGTTGTAAAGACTCATCCAACGCAGACAGCGCCAGAAAAATACCTTCCAGTGTTGGCTGCTGGGCGGGCAGGTACACGACCGTCGATGCAGATTGCTGCTGAAGGACATGGCAGGCGAGAGCGGTTTTGCCAATGCCGCTGCGCCCTATGATGGTCAACATAGCGCCATCGTCGTCAAGCCACTGCAATAGCTGGTTTACCTGAGGTTTGCGCCCAATAAATGGCTTGACCGAGCTAATCATCGGTGTGCCGATAGAGATGGCTTTGCCGTGATGTCGACGCGGGGCGGAGCGGGCGTGGTGAAACATGCGGTATAAAGACTCACGTACATCGTCGGGAAACTCAGTGGTGTCCAGAAATCCCTCAAATTTTTTGACACGTGGGAAATTTTCCCCGTCCACCCAGCGGCGCAGCGTATCAACCCACACGCCAAGCTGCCGGTTTTGCTCCAGTGAATGGTAGTCCCACGAATCAACGTGTCGCCGGATGTGCCACTCGGGTTGGTACATTTCCAGGGCATCCCGCAACGCCTCACAAAATGCCTGCTGCGCGTCATCCATACCAGATTCCTTCTACTTACTTACTCTAATTATACGATATTGTGATTTTGTTCACTCAATTTGATTGCGCATTCCGAATCAATCTGGTTCAATTTCTGTATGTTTTCACGCCGGGAGCTTACTATGACAACCGTTGAAGAATTGATTAAATTACCGCCATTTTCATATCCTGTGCCAGCCGATTCAATGTCGCGAACCCTGGCATTTGCCCGTGAATTAGCCGCCGGGGCCGTGGAAGAACACTGGGGCAGCCAGTTTGAAGTCAAGACTATTGGTGGAGGAAAATATCGTTGGAACGATCTGAATCTGGGTTCTTATTTACTCAGGCAATATTTAGAGCAAAAGTGGAACAACGAAACGCCAAACCCCAATTTACTAGCGTCACTCGGTTATCTTGCAGTAGAAACTCAGAAAATTGAGGTACCCGATAACCCTTTAACCCGTAGCGGGGTAAAACCACCAGCACCGACCCGAATAAGTTATCATTTATCGCGTGAAGCTTATAACCTGCTGGCGCAAGCTCAACCTATCAGTATCTTCATCTCATACCGCAATCGGGATAGCAGCGCGTTTGCCCTGTTGCTGTTGTCGAGAATGCGCGATGTGGGCTTGGAACCGTTTCTGGATATGACCAGCCTACGCGGTGGTGATAAATGGGATACCGTGTTGAAGGACAAGGTGAAATCCGCGGAAGCCGTTATCTGCTTGATGGGGCATACCACGCTCGAATCGGAGTATGTCCGGCAAGAAATTAAACTGGCTCATGATTCTGGTGTGCGCATCATCCCCGTGTTCCATAATGGTTATACTGATGCCGACTTACGTCGTGCCTTGCATGAAGGGAATGAGACAGCCACCATCCTTGAATCGCGACAGGGGGTTGTTGTTCAGAATGAACGCTCGCTAGATTATGACTCAGCTATCCGAGAACTATTGAATGCACTGGGGGTTGCACCGCAATGACCATAACTATTGATGAACTATTACAACAGCCACCCTTTTCGCAGTCCCTGCCCCGCCATCCGCTCTCGCGGGCAAAGGCTTTCGTACGCGACCTGGCATTTGGTGCATTAGAAGGTCATTGGGGACATGGATTCGGCGTGTATTGGGACAATACTGGCAGATATGAATGGGACAACTGGGGACCAGAGTTACCTTTGCTGCCAGCTTATATTGAGAAAAAATGGAACTACCTGACTCCAGCACCGGAACCACTAATGTCGCTGTCCCTGATGAGCGGGGAGACAATTTCACCAAATCAAGGTCGCTACGAATTGACCGACAAAGCCTATGATCTGATTGACGAAACTCAGGCCGTCCCGGTCTTTATCTCTTATGCCAATAATCCCAGCAGCGCATTCGCCCTGCTGCTGGTGTCACGCATGAAAGAAGCTGGCCTTGCCCCATTTATCGACATCAGCGGCTTGCGTGGCGGTGACGATTGGGATGATGTGCTGCAATCCAATGTGCGCGAGAGCAACTATGTCGTGTGTTTACTGGGTCCGGGCACGCTGGACTCAACGTATGTGCGGCGGGAAATCCAGCTTGCTCTAGATAATAACGTTCGCCTGATTCCAGTTTTTCATAGTGGTTATTCGGATGCGGATCTGCGTTCAGCCCGCGATGGTGGCGATAAGCTCGCCGGGCGGTTAGAAGGACGACAGGGTATTGCCGTTCGCGAGGAACGGGCGCGTGATTACAATGCCGCCGTGATCGATATTCTCAACGCACTCGGCATTTCGCCATAACGCTATGGCGGGCGAGGTCGCCTACTTTTTTATCTGGACAGCATCGACACGTTGAACATCCAATTCCGCGCCGAGCTGTTCGAAGATGTTGCGGGCTTCTTGTAGATCGGCAACATTTCGCGTCAGGCGACCACGTTCAAAATAACCCATTGCGCTTTCAAAAGGCATACTGAGAGCCGTCGAGTCGTCAATCGCACTGGCCCATGATTGGTGTGCCTTTTCGAGATTGCCATTTAAGAAATAGAATGTACCTTCCCAGCAGGAATGTGTGGGGTCACCAAAAGGAAAGACATTGATAAAGCGGCGCATTCCGCTCATCGCTTTCTTGACTGCTTTCTTCTTTTCGGGATTTTTGACATCACGTTCCCATTCATACATCGTTAACTCCGTCACACCGCGATACCCTTCAAAACGCCCATTGGAACTTGGCAGCGGCTGCCCGGCGATTAATTCACGGGCATCATCAGCGGCGGCATGTGCCTTACCTATATCTCCCTTACGCATGTGGGCCAGCAGCAAAAGCCCAACGCTGCGGAGTTGTAGGGACGAGTCGGCGACCTGATTGTAAAGCACAAGCGATTCCTCCAGGTGCTGGATGGCCTCATCCAGTCGCCCCAAACGC
Source organism: Chloroflexota bacterium (assembly GCA_022616515.1). Taxonomy (GTDB): domain Bacteria; phylum Chloroflexota; class Anaerolineae; order Aggregatilineales; family J027; genus JAKEEQ01. The sequence goes on from JAKEEQ010000123.1 coordinate 14,054, forward strand.
AGTTCATTTTGCCCGATGCCGCCCAATCCCCATGCCTGTAGTTGCAGATCACCGCTGCGCAGTCCAACTTGATGCAGACGCCGGTATTCCGCCAGAGACTCCATAAACTTGCCCTCATAATGCAATGCGGTGCCGATGACGATGAGTGATTGACCAAGTAAACGGTAATCGCCAAGCTGTTCGGCAATCGTAACCGACCTTCCAGCATCCTTGTAAATCGCATCCCACAGACCAACCCCACTGCGATAGACGCCGGTTGCCATCCCGATATAGCCCAACGACCGCTGCGGGTCAAGCTCTTCGGCGAGTTCAAATGCCCATTTAGAGTAATTCTTCGCCAGCCAATTTCGCATAGGGGTAGTTCCGGCGATAATGCTCATTGTGCCGTAGGAGCGTGCTCTCTCCGGCGATGGTGCGAACGACTCCGCGACATTGACCGCCCGGAACCCGGCGTACAGCGTCCAGAATGAACGGTCATCGTGATAATACAGTTCCGATAGGCGATCCAGTGCCCGAATTTTCTCAATCGCATTGTTGGTCATAGGTGTGGAGTTATTCACCAGCAGGCGTGGCAGTGCACGATGCAGCATCTGGCGTGTCATTTCACGGGCCAGTTTCACGCCGAGTGCTGCCTTCGATTGGGGAACATACTCACTTTGTAAGGCCAGACTCTGCACCAGATGCTCCTGCGATTCATCGAGCTGCCCCAGCCCATGATGGGTCTCCCCTAACAAGCGTTCGAGTTTGACGAGATCAAGATGGGCGTTGTGCTGGCGAAGTTCACTGGCACGATTTAGAAATTCCAGTGCCTCATCATAAGCACCACTCGACATTGCCTGTTCGCCCGCCACCATTCGATAATACGCTTCGCTACCGGGAATTTCCGCCTGCTGCCAGTGATAGGCCAGTCGTGCGGCCTGTGTCTCGCCATCAGGATAGGCGCTTTCGATGGCCTGTCCGATTTGACTATGAAGTGTTTTGCTTTGCGCATCCTCGATACGGTCTTCAATCCCCGCCCGAATCTTGTCATGTGAGAAGCGCCAATCGCCTTCACGTACCTCAATAATGGCGGCATTTGAAATACTGTTGAGCCAATATTCAAGTGCGAGACCATTAGTTAGTTCTCTGAGCACGTCAAGGTCAAGCTGGCGGCCCATGACGGCGGCAATATCAAGCAGGAGACGATTTTCCGGTGCAACATAACTGAGGCGCTGCTGGATTATGGCCTCAATACCACCTGCCGAGACGGTTTCTGGCAGTTCCATCTGGCTGATGTTCTCTAACTGCCCGGCTTCCTGCGCCAACGACCGCATGATTTCCACCAGAAAGAAAACGTTGCCTTCGGTTTCGCGCTGCAAGAATTCAACAATGTGGGGCTGCGTGCCGGTTGGCCCAAGCATGGAGCCACTGAGTTCCGCGATATGCTCAGATTCCAGCCGGTTGAGCTTGAGCACATGGCTATCAGGAATTTGCGTGGGCAAGTCCGGGCGTTCATCATCCCGATAGGTGGCTAGGAGCAACAGTGGCTGCGTCTCCACTAACTTTTGTAGTCGGTCAAACAGTGTCAGACTTTCGGAACCAGCCCAGTGCATATCCTCCATCACCAGCATCAACGGCCTATCCGCGAAGCGCGTGAACAGAGTTTCGACGGTGTTGAGGAGTCGTTCCTGCGCCGCCGCCGGATCGACATCACCCGAATCGGGAATGTCGCGCCCTAACAATGTACCAATATCGGGCAGCAGTGTTTTCAAAATACTGGCTTCGAAATCGGTGACGTCCACCGCGATCACCAGCCAGCGCAGGACATCACGCCACACCTGGTAGGGGATCTGACCTTCTCGACGTGCCTGCCCGCGTAAAACCTCGACGCCGCGTGTCACGGTGTAGGCGTATACTTCATCCGTCAGTCGAGATTTGCCAACACCGCTTTCACCTGCAATCAGCCAGGTGCCGCCGCGCTTTTCATTAACCATCATTTCAGTGGCGCTGCGCAGTTTCTGAACCTCAGCACTTCGCCCTACAAATCGCGCCGCTTGCAGGAAACTTTCTCGAATCTCGACCGATTCCGACGGCGGTGCTTCGCCCATTCCCCGGTAAATATCGTTAATAACCGATTGGGCGTCCGGGTAACGCAGTTTAGGATCCTTTTCCAGCAGACGCAGCACAATATGGGTGAGCGCACCGATGGGGCGTACCGGCTCTGGAACTGGAACGCCTTCGCCGCCAGTATCGGGAAGTTGTCGGTCCTCAAGAATAAATGTGTCGGCGGCATCCTTCAGGAGATTAGCGACATCCGAGTCCTCTTCAAGAACAATGGCGTTATAGATTGCTTCGTTGAGGACATCCGCATTGGGTGTTTCCAGCAGAATGGAGCGAATCAACGCGGTCGATGAATCGGCAAAAAACGGGTATTTCCCGGCCAACATCTCATAAGCGATAACACCTACCGAGTACAGGTCGCTGCGCACATCATAGACATTTTCGCGAAACAATTCGGGAGCCATGTATGGCAGGGTTCCGACAATATCGGTTTCCTGACTGGGTTCGGTGGCGAGACCAAAATCGAGTACTTTTACCGTATCGTCGGCTGTGACCATGACATTGGCTGGCTTCAAGTCACGATGGAAAATACCGCGCCGGTGCAGATAAACCAACGATTGTAGTAACTGTATGAGCAGGTTAACTTTATACTTCAGCGGTTTATGACGCGACGCCGCCACCACCGTCTGGGCATCATCCAGAAATTCCATCGCCAGATAAGGCAGGCGCTCTTCAAAGCCATAATTCAGGACGCTGATAATATTAGGGTGGCGCAGTGAGGACAGCACCCGAAACTCACGCGCTAATGCAACATGGGCATCAGATGATGTATCCTGTGAGTTAAAGAGCAGCTTATCAACTTTGGTGGTAACCTGTTTAATCGCAATGGTACTGCCCGTTAGGCGATCAGTGGCCTGGAAGACTTTTCCCATTCCGCCCTCGCCGAGTTTGTCTTGTAATTGGTAACGCAGCATAAGGATTCAACCAGTTTTTGAAGAGAACTCGCAGCATTATATTTTAATGCTTGTAAACTGTAAAACCAAACTGGCGGTTCGGCGTAAGAATCGTCTTAACGGAAAGGTAGCTGATGTATTTTGAAAGTTCACTGTCCACCAACACCGACGGCGACATTTCGCCCATCAAACAGGCGATGGGCGAGGTGAATATGGCAGGATTTTTCGCGGCGGGCGAAATCGGACCCATCGGCGGCAGGAACTTCCTGCACGGACACACGGCGAGTCTTGTTTTGTTCAGGCCGTTGGAGTGATGTTCGCATCATCAGAAACTCATGACCTGAATAGTATATTTGTTCTATAGTTCAACTTTGTGTACTATAGGGGCAACTCACACTTGCCTCAGTATGATAGGAATGTTGATAATGTTTAAATTTATTGACTTGTTTGCAGGTATCGGCGCGACCCGTATCGCCTTTGAACGGACTGGCGGTGAGTGTGTATTCTCCTCGGAATGGGATAAGTTTGCCCAACAAACTTACACTGCCAATCATGGTGAGCAACCACATGGTGACATTACAAAAATTGACCCGCAGGATATTCCAGACCATGACATTCTATTAGCAGGTTTTCCGTGTCAACCTTTTTCTATTTCAGGCGTTTCGAAGAAAAATAGTCTCGGACGAGCACACGGTTTTCGTGACAAGACTCAAGGAACGCTTTTTTTCAATATTGCCGAAATTCTGGAAGTTAAAAAACCAACAGTAATATTCCTTGAAAATGTCAAGAATCTCAAAAGTCATGATAAGGGCAAGACGTTCAAGGTTATTTCGGAAACACTTGATGAACTTGGTTACGAAATCTTTTATGAAGTTTTAGATGCGAAATATTATGTTCCACAACATAGGGAACGTATTTTTATCGTGGGATTTTTGAGAGAACGCCTTCAAAATGTTAACTTTCAATTCCCCAAACCACCCAAACACAGTCCCACCATTGCCGACATCTTATTGTCTGAAGTAGATGAAAAATATACGTTATCAGACAAATTATGGTCATATCTAAAGGAGTACAAAGAAAAGCATCGTAGTAAAGGTAACGGATTCGGGTATGGGCTTATAGACCCGGCAAGAGATACAACAACACGTACTTTGAGTGCACGATATTATAAAGATGGATCAGAAATACTCATCCAACAACAGGGCAAAAATCCACGCCGTCTCACGCCGCGTGAGTGTGCAAGATTGATGGGTTTTCCAGAAGACTTTGTAATTCCTGTATCAGATACGCAAGCCTATAAACAATTTGGAAATTCAATGGTTGTGTCGCTAGCTGAAGCTATTGCAAAGGCAATTACACCTATTCTTGAAGCTTACATGAGTGGACAAGCATATTCTCAAAAAGAAGTTCACATGCAATCACAATCAGTTCAGTTACTGTTACCAGTGTTACAAGAAACATGGACGTAAAACTGGAAGAACAACTGGTCGAAAGCATTCAGGAATCTGTTATTCGCTGGGGAGCAGAGAACTTTGCTAATTTCCCCTGGAGGTCCACAACCAATCGCTGGCACGCATTGGCAGCAGAAATTATGTTACAGCGTACAAATGCCGAGCAGGTTGTTCCGGTGTACGAAGCATTCACAGAAAAATACCCCTCACCAAAAGACTATGCTGAAGATAATACCAGTGATGTTTTTGCACATTTAGGATTACACTGGCGAGACAAGTGGCTGAAAAAACTCGCCGAACAACTCAGTGAGCAACCTATCCCAACGACTAAAAACGGTTTAAAACAACTTCCCGGAATCGGAGATTATATATCTTCTGCATTTCTTTCGATGCACCTTGGCGTTCGTGCTACCATCATTGATAGTAATGTTGTTCGGTTCTACAGTCGAGTTATTGGTTTTGATGCTGATCCGGAAACACGCCGAAAAAAGTGGTTCAAAGAACTGGCAGAGAAACTCACCCCGCACAACAGAGTAAAAGAATACAATTACGGTTTGATTGATTTTACAAGAGAGATATGTAAACCTAAGCCACTGTGCGAATTATGTCCTCTTAAATATGATTGTTTCTACTTTCATCAAGTAGAGGGAGAATGAGAATAATGGATTTAACCGATATTTTTGACTCAGTGGTGCTAAAACGATTAGCAAAAGTTGATCTTCCTGATGCTGGTTCTCATCAGCATGAAATCAATGGTGTGCAAGCCATCAAAGAGTTTTTTGCCACTGATCAAAAAGTTCAAGGAAATATTTCATGGCACTACTTTGGTGATGATCAGGATGTTTTGCCAGAGATCAACACTTACACATTCTACGATGCACGTGCAAAACACTCATCTCGCACGGAATGGCGTTTGTATTATGGCGGCAGTTTTCTCCGTCATGCAGATGAAGGCGATATTCTGGTTCTTGCCCGCCGAGATAAACAGGTATATGGCATTGTCATTCAACAAGATTCGTCATGGACACGGGCCATAAAATATTTATTGGGGTTTTATCAAGTTTCCGATACGTATTTTCATGTGACGGATGAACAGTTAGGGCAGACGCAAGTAGATTTTGTTACTAAACGAATCGTTGAAGAACTTGAACTCGAAATTGAAATTCCCACGACTTTATCTGATGAGCAGATTGTGATTGCTGCTTTCGATGGACGTTTCCCGACCACGCGTGAAATGTCAGAACTTGCGATTAACAATACAGACTTCAATCTACAGCACCCTGACGAGACCTTAGTAGCACTTCTCGATAGAGAGGAACAACTATTCCGGGCACTTGAAAAAGTTATTGTCGGTGAGAAACTCAGTAAAGGCTTTGAGTCGGTTGACGAGTTTATCACCTATTCTTTAAGTGTTCAGAATCGCAGAAAATCTAGAATGGGACACGCACTGGAAAATCACCTTGAGTACATTTTCAATGAGCATAACGTGCAATTTGATAGAGGTGGTAGAACCGAGGCAAAGAAAAAACCGGATTTTCTGTTTCCCGGCTCTGACGCATATCTTGATCCCACATACCCCACAGACTCATTGTATATGTTGGGAGCAAAATCGACGTGCAAAGACCGATGGAGACAAGTTCTGTCTGAAGCTGACAGAATCAAAAATAAACATCTATGTACTCTCGAAACGAGTATCTCTGTAAATCAAACTGACGAGATGCAGCAGAGCAATTTAACGCTTATTGTGCCACGACCAATTCAGGAAACTTATGCACAGGAACAACTCGACACTATCTGGTCACTTGAGGAATTCATTGACCGGATAAAGTTCGCCCAAAGCTCTTGATGCGATGGAGTCGAAATCAGCCTTACGCCGGGCGAGCTTTCGGTTATTATAGGGGGCGTGTCAGGGAATTGCTGAAAGGTACAGTTCAAAGCGCATGCTCAAACGATTTTATGACAACAATCAACCGGACTCGCTGGCGGCAAAAATGCGTAAAAGGCGGCTCCGCTTATTCCAAAGCCTGATTGAAACCGTCCCGCGCCCCATGAAGATTCTGGATGTGGGTGGAACGCAGCAGCTATGGGATTACATGGAGTTGACGGATAAGCCAGACATCGACATTTTGCTGCTGAACATCAGCAAAGTTAAGGTCACGGCGTCCAACATCAGCCGGACGGTTGGCGATGCCCGCGCCATGCCAGAATTTGAGGATAACCAGTTTGATGTGGTTTTCTCCAATTCAGTAATTGAACACGTTGGCGCTTTCAGTGACCAGCAGCGCATGGCGAATGAAGTACAGCGGGTGGGACAGCGGTATTTTGTGCAGACCCCTAATCATTATTTCCCCATTGAGCCGCATTTTGTCTTCCCATTCTTTCAGTTTCTGCCATTCAATATGAAGGTCTGGATTGCCACCAACATCAAACCCGGCTGGTATACCCCGGCCAACCGCGAAGAAGCCATTGAGTTAGTGAATGAAATCCGGTTGATGCGCAAGCAGGAACTAAAAGACCTGTTCCCGGATGCTTCGATATTTGAAGAAAAGTTTATGGGCCTGACCAAGTCATTTATTGTGTATGGAGGATGGGAGCAGTCTGGCTAGAAGGCTCCCTTACCCGTCAGCACCACTGCTGGTGTACGCAGCAGAATCATTAAATCCAGCGCCAGCGAATAGTGTTGTATGTAGTACAAATCGTCCTCGGTGGCAAGGTGCATCGGCGTTTCGGAGCGGCCATTCACCTGCCACCAGCCGGTCAGACCCTGCGGAACCTCAAACCGCTTGAGCTGCCACTCCTCATATTTATCCACCATCCAGGGCATCTCCGGGCGTGGACCCACCAGACTCATATCGCCCTTGATGATGTTGATGAGCTGCGGCAGTTCGTCCAAACTCGTGCGGCGCAGGAATCGACCGACGCGGGTAATGCGCGGGTCATCAGGGCGTTTGTGAATCAGGTTGCCGTCATCATCATAAAGATTAACATCGTCCTGCAACTTTTCGGCATCCTTCACCATCGTGCGGAATTTAATCATCTTAAACGGCTTCATATCCTGACCAATGCGCTCTTGAAAAAAGAGGGGCGACCCTTTGGATTCAAGGCGAATGGCGAGTGCAATCACCAGCAAAATGGGAAGCGCGAGCGTGCAAAGAGAGATACTGATGGCAATATCAAACAGCCGCTTAACGATTCTCTCGTCGGGCGTCAGGACCGAGTCGCGCAGACTGATGAGCGGGAGGTCGTCTATTTGCTCAACATCTACTGTGACATAGGCGATTTCGTGCAGGTCTGGCGCGAAACGCACTTTGATGTTCTTTTTGTACATCCGGTTGGCAATATCAAGGAGTTGATGGTGGGCGGGGCGCTTGATAGCGATAACAACTTCATCAATATCTTGATCATCTACCAGTGTATCCAACTCGTTCAAAGAGCCGATAACGTCCACATTTGCGTCGGACTCGCTGTCTTCAGCCACAAATCCTGCCAGATACAAGCCTGTCCAGGCATACGAACGCACCTGTTTGGCAACCAGCATGGCGAGGTCATTCGTACCAACAATCAGCAGACGGCGACTGTCATACTTGCGCCCGCCTGTGAGGCGAAAATAAAGACGCATGATGCCCCGGTTGCCAATGGTAATCACCCCCAGCAGCGTATACAGGTAAAATGCCTGAACACGGGAATAGTTGCGATAGGCAAAGTAAAAAATCCCGGCGATGATCAGGATTGCGATTACCAGCGCCCGCAGCAAATTGAAGATTTCCAGTACCGCCCGGTATGTCTGACTGGGAGAATAAGCGCCGCTTGAATGTAAAATAAGAATCCAGGTGATCGGGAGAATGATATAGAGACCCCAGGGAGTCTCGAACCAAGCCTCGGGTGCTTCTTGACCAAAATTCAGAGTCAGACGAAGCCATTCTGCAACACGGATAGCGAGCAGTGCCGCCAGGGTGTCGAGAAAAAGGAGAAATATGGTAAAGGATGTACTGAAGCTTCTAATCATATCTTTTCAAAAGTGAGAATTGCAACAAGGCCATTATAGATGAATTTTTTGTGAAGGGCACATCGTCATGTTTTAGCCATCTCGCGATACCACTCAAGGGTTCTGGACAGGCCCGTGTCAAAGTCGACGATAGGCTCGTAACCCAGCAGTTCCCCGGCACGGTGAATATCTGCCCGCGAATGTTTAATATCGCCGGGCCGCGGCTCGGTATGTACTGGCTGGATATTTGTCCCTAGCAGGGTGTTCAGTCGTTCAACCAGACTGAGGAGTGTAATTCGGTCTGATGTTGCCAGATTGATGACGTGTCCGGGTGCTTTATCGGCTTTGGCTGCCAGTAGATTTCCATGTATCACATTATCAATATAAGTGAAATCTCGCGATTGCAGGCCATCACCATGCACAACCGGCGACTCGCCCTTGAGCATCCGGTTGATAAATATTGGAATCACTGCCGCATATTCCGAGGTAGGGTCTTGCCATGGCCCGAATACGTTGAAGTAACGCAGGGCCACCGTCTCCAACCCATACACCTGATTAAACACTCGGGCATAGTATTCACCAAACAGTTTCGCCGCTCCGTAGGGTGATATTGGGTCAGGTGGCAGCGTCTCTACCTTGAATTCATCCTGCACATCACCATATGCCGATGATGAAGCAGCGTAAATGACCCGCTTCACCCCGGCATCTCGTGCCGCAATCAACACATTCAATGTGCCAGTGACACAGTGTTCATGCGTAGTTAAAGGATCTTCAACGCTGCGTGGCACGGATGGTAGAGCAGCCTGATGAAACACATAATCTGCACCCTCAAACGCATCGTGCAGGGCATGAAGGTCGGTAATGCTGGCCTCAATAACCGTCAAATTAGAATGTCCGGTCAGGCGTTCCAGATTTTCCCGGCGGCCTGTTGAGAAGTTATCAATAATCCGGACTTCATGGCCTAATTCAAGGAGTTTACTGGCAATATGAGAACCAATAAAACCAGCACCGCCTGTAACAACATGGGTTTCTGACATTCAAAATCCTTCTACCTAAAGAGAGACAATTCGCGCTGTACCGGACAATCCGGCTGTCGCGTTACGGGTATCTACAATCAATGGGCTGTGATCTACGATTTCCTGCCAATCATAAGCCGAGTGGTCGGTTGTAATGACCACCGCGTCCATCTGTGATAGTAAGTCGATGCTATATGGTTGTGTTGCGAGTTGGCTACCATCGGGCAACTGAAGATTCGGCACAAAGGGATCATGGTACATGACGTTAGCCCCCTTGTTGGTGAGCAAATTGATGACATCTAACGCCGGGCTTTCCCGTACATCATCAATGTCACGCTTATAGGCCACCCCAAGCACCAGAATGCTTGAGCCACGCACCGGCTTACAATCATTATTCAGGGCATCATTCACTTTCTCAACCACGTACAGGGGCATTGCCGTATTGATTTCGCTGGCAAGTTCGATGAACCGGGCCGTGTAGTTGAGCGTTTTTAGTTTCCAGCTTAGATAGTGAGGGTCAACCGGAATACAGTGTCCGCCAAGACCGGGACCGGGATAAAAAGGCATAAAACCAAATGACTTGCTGGCAGCGGCTTCAATGACTTCCCACACATCAATGCCCAATCTATCACAGATCAAGGCCATTTCGTTCACCAGCCCGATGTTAACGGCACGAAATGTATTTTCCAGAAGTTTTACCATTTCGGCAGAAGTTGGCGACGATACCGGGATAATGGTCTCAATAATCGTTCCATACAGGGCAGCCATAACATCGTTACAGTGTTCCGTCACGCCACCAACAACTTTGGGTGTGTTGTGTACGGTATAAATCTTATTGCCGGGGTCAATGCGCTCCGGACTGTAGGCCACAAAAATATTTCTTCCGATTTCGAAACCGTTCTGCAAGAGCATCGGCACGATGACCTCACGAGTGGTACCGGGATAAGTGGTACTTTCCAGCACGATGAGCATGCCTTCGTGACAGATGGGCGCAATGGCTTCAGCGGACTGCATGATATAAGACATATCAGGGTCTTTGGTTTTACGCAGTGGTGTGGGCACACAGATGCTGATGGCATCGGCGTCGGCAATATCCGTGTAGGATGTCGTAGCCGTCAGTTTGCCGGATGCAATGAGTGGAGCGAGACGGTCAGTCGGAATATCGGGGATATAGCTCTTACCATTGTTAAGGAGGTCTACTTTTTTTTCAGCAATGTCAACGCCAATAACATCGAAACTTGCCTCGGCAAACTCCACAGCCAGCGGCAAACCGACGTATCCCATACCAACAACACCGATTTTTGCAGTGCGGGTGTTGATCTTATTGAGCAGATAATCTTTCATGGTTTCCTCGAATGTCCGGACCATCCCTGCTTCAATCTATCCAAATTCGGAATGAGGTGCAAGGTTGGAAAAATTCGCCGCCTATCGCAAAATACATATGTATACTACAGTAAGGAATGGAAATAGCGCAGATGGACAATGTTCATTACTCACTTGCCGAGGATGTTATTGTGGAGTTATTCGACACCGAGGCCATTGTGGTAAATCTCCAGACAGAGATGATTTATATGCTTAACGAGACTGGCAAGCGGATTATTGAACTTATACAAAGTGGACACGGACTGCACGACATCTTAGAGACTCTACTGGACGAATATGATGTTGATGAATCCTCTGCTCTGGAGTCGGTTTTGCAGCTTGTAGAGGATATGCAGGCCCGCGAATTGCTGATTCAGGCTTGAGAATGTGGCGACGTGTATTCTTCATTTTTAGCCAACCACATCGTATTGTGCTTGTTATGGCAGTCATGGGCTGGCATGGGCTGCTGTCGCTGTTGAGGCCATTCATCAAATTAGAACGATTGGTCTCTATTGCCGTTCCACAGAAGTTACAACCGCCCCATTTACGGTTGGATGATGTCATGGTGATGCTCCACTGGTTGAATGCACTGGGTGCTAAACGTGGGGACTGCCTTGTGAAGGCCCTTGTTGGCTATCGTTTTCTGTATTTAGCAGGCGAAACTCCGGTAATGGTCATTGGTATGAAGCCACCCGGTCAGGGCCATGCGTGGTTAGAAAATAACGGACGATTAATACTACAACACCCATCCCGAATTGATGGTTTTATACCCATCCTTAAGCTCGACCAGCATCGTCTGGAGCCGATACATAAATGACCGTCGAGCAGGTATGTCACATCCTGACCGGCAAATTAGACCCAGTTGAGCTTGATCAAGTGGAGGCTGTCGCTCGTGCTGCCATTCGGCAAGGTGTGGGCAGTTTTGTCTTTCAGATGACGCACCTGCCTGCCTTACAGGTACATGCGCTGCGCCAGACGGCAAAGTATGCTCTGCAAAGAAGGGCAGCGAAAGACATTCAGCAAGCGCTTGATAACGCCCAACTACCTGCTATCTGGCTAAAGGGAATAGCACTGGCCGAAACCATCTATCCCTTTGCACAGGGGCGCGAAATGCTTGATCTGGATTTATATGTGCGCCGGGAGGATATTGATAAAATTCTCCAAATTGTTGAGCAGTTAGGCTATACACCATATCGTTCTGAGAACAAGCTGTTTCAGGAAAACGACCTTGCCAATATTCACCACACCACGCTGGTTGATGATAAGCATGTTATGCTCGAAGTTCATTGGCGGCTGCTCAAATTGATAGGGTTTATTCCAAATGAGCACTGGTTCTGGCAGCAGACAATGTCGTTCGAAATCGACGGAATACTATTTAAGACATTTACGCCGGAGGCTCACCTGCTGTATTTGTGTGCTCACGGATTGCTGCATCATACTGCCTCTGAATTGCTCATACGGCATTATCTTGACGTCCATTATTTAGCGTCCACATCTGCACTGAATTGGACCACGATTATTGAACAGGCCGCAATATTGAACTGGATACATCCTGTAAAGCACATGCTTCTCAAATCGCAGGCTTACTTAGAAACCCCAATTCCGGCGTCCGTCTTCACCCAACTTCAGCAATACGATTCTGAAGATGAAGCGGTTCACTACCCGGCAGCAATAAAGGTAGAGAAGTTGCGGGCCGAACTGAAACCTCGTGACTGGCTGCGGCGATTGCAAATTATCTGGCGTATCATGTTTCCGCCGCGTGCCTATATGCGCAAGCGTTATGCCCCAAAATATAACCAGCCTCTTGTTTCCCTCTATCTGAGTCGACTCATAGCTCAAATGCGCACCGTCCTACAGGCCATTGTCCAACGCCGTCGCCGCTGATGGAGCCAATCGATGAAGAGAATCTACCTGAATTTTGTTTCAGCAGACTATCGTACGGCTGTCCAGATTTCCCAATATATTGAGGCGAGTTTTGATGATTATGTAACCGACAGCGCACAGGACAAACCAGATTGGGATGCAACCGCTCAAGCAATTGCAAATACCGACATCATGCTGTACTTAATCAGTCCGGACGCCATACAGGATGCACAGTGGCAGCGCCAACTCGATGAGGCACTTCGCTCGAATATCCCAGTTCAGGGATTGCTGGTTCGCGATACGCAGGCAATTTTTCCGGCATTGGGTTTCAGACTGCCTATTGATCTGTCGCAGGGGATTACGGATATGCACTTGCGCGAATTGAATAATTCACTGCAAACATTCCAACCGTTTCGACTGCCGCTCTTTCGCGACTGGCGTCAATTGACAGTGGCGGTGCTGATAGCGTTGTTCGTACTGGTCGTCCTGACCATGTTGTTTTATCCGTCAGAGTCACAAAGTCCCCTCCCGACGCTCACCCCGCCGTAATACTTCCGCACCGGCATCCACTGAGCCAGCGCCGGACTGCCCGAATTTGACATCACTGTTTTCGTGCGGATTTTAGGGGTGTATTTCTATGAAGGACTTGATGCAGGCAGCAGCCGGTTGCTTTTTATGCCGGTGGGCAGTACCCTGACTGTAGAAAATAACAGTGAATGTGTCGGCGACCATCGCTGGTTAGAAGCAGAGTCAAATGACCTGTCAGGCTGGGTATGGGAGGGAGAACCAGACAATGTGTATTTGGCTGTCAAAGAGGAGCTGGAATGATCAAAGTGTTGTTTGTGTGCCACGCCAATTTTTGTCGCTCTCCGATGGCAGAGGGGATATTTAACATGAAAATTGAGCAGGCCGGGCTGTCGGACATGATATGGGCAGACTCGGCAGGCATTTCGAGTATCTTTGCCGGAAGTCCTCCTCATAAGGGTACACTCGAGATACTGGCTTCGCTTGGCATCAATTATGAAGGCGTTTCGCGGCCATTTACCCGAAAAGATTTTCAGGATTTTGACTACATTCTCGCGATGGATACGAGCAATCTGCGGGCCATTCGAAGCCTTGCCCCTGCCGACAACAAGGCTCGTATCGCCATGCTTATGGATTATGCCTCTGGAGCGACACAGCGTGACTTAGAGGACCCCTGTTTTACCGAACGATTCCACCATGTTTACCGGCTGATTGATGATGCCACCGACGGCCTCCTTCTTACTATTCGTATGGAAAATGAACTTGTGTAAAAAACTGCCGGAGCAGGCCCCGGCAGTTCGTATTGCTAGTTGGTTGACACGGGGGGATGGACGGGCAGATCGCCCTGGCGGCTGTTGATTTCGTCGCGGGGATCGGCCAATGGGAAGATTTCATAAGCCGTTTCGTTATCGGTCAGGCGTGTTAGAGAGCCTGTGTTCCCGTCGATTGGAAGCGGATTGATTTGATACAAATCTTGCTGTGCTTCAATGCGGTTGGAGTGGAAGACAATCATCGGGCTGTCACAGCGAATGGTTGGGGCACGATCTTCAAATCCATCGTTTGCCGTATCAGACTGATCATCCGATACGTTCTCCACCATAAACTCACCGCCGCTGTCCCGATCCTCAAGACTTTGTGCGAAAACATCAAAATCACCATCGAGGCGCGTATGATAGGCAATGAAGGTGTCATCGGCACTGAATACATGACTTGAAATGGTCGTGCCGGTGTCGGTCCGTTGTTCGGTCGCTTGCGTTGCCAGATCCATCGACCACAAATCAAAGACACCAAATGGGCTTTGCTGTAGCCAGATCATTGTGTTCTCATCATGAGAACCGACTGGCACAATGTCCTCCACAGTGTTGTCGGTCAACTGCGTACTGCTTCGGGTGGAGACATCCAATTGGAAGATTTCCCAATCGCCATCCTGATCGTTTTGATACAGGATCGCCTGCTGGTTAGGAAGCCAGTGTGTATTCACATCATTAGCCGGATTATCAGTAATCTGTGTCAGGTCAAGACCAACGGTCACATCAATCAGGTAAAGTTCCCAATCTCCATCGCGATTGGACTCGAAAATAATCTTACCGTCCGGTCCCCATGCGGGATTGATGTCATTGCCGGTGTTGTAGGTAATACGCTGAATCTCGGTCCCGTTGGCGGATGCAATAAAGAGTTCCCAGTTAGTGCTGTCCACGCGATTGCTCGTAAAGACAACCCATTGTCCATCCTGCGAGTATCCGGGGTTGATGTCGCCCGACCCATCACCATTGCTGACATTATTCGTTTCGCCACTGTTCTGAAGACGATATACATCCCAATCGCCATCTTCATCACTGTGGTAGAAAAGCCAATCCGGACAGGTGGCTGGACCTACCGTGATGGGGGTGAATGCGCCGCGTGGCAAATCTTCGCCCAATTCACCATAAGAGAGATCAATGCGCGGGAATGGCACAGGAGTATAAATCGGTTCATCTGACCCACCGGGTAAAATTGGTGGAGGTTCGCCAATACCAGAGGTCTGGAAAAACTGCGGACCACTGTAAGGGCCATTTAGCATGCTGGCGGGCAGTTCTTTAAATGGAATGTAACGGTTAAGCTCTTCAGCGGCGACGTCCCAGCCGGACCAACTTCCAACGGCCTGTCCGTCCGTATTGAGCTGCACATCAACACTGTAGCCGACAGGCACAACTACTTCATTGACTTCACCGGCAAATACTGTTGCAGCGCCTTCGCCAACTGCCACACGCATCAGAGAGTCATCAATCGTTCTCAAGAATACCGTTGCATCACCTTCAATAGTGGTTCCATTGACAACAACATGAAAGGGCATGTCATCGGGACTCTGAAGCATGATAACGGGTGGTGGCCCGGCAAGGCAGGATGTATTCCGCCCACTTCGGAAACTAAAGGCTTGCATGGGTGTCAGGGAGACCTCGGTTACGACTGGCAAATCGCCAGTGTCCAGATCAAGCGATGCCGCATCCATCCATACCATTTGGCGGCGGAAAAAGACGCGGACCCACTGCTCAGTAGCATCCATCACATCGGCAAAGACAAAATCACCGCGACTGGCCTGTCCCACGTTCATTGCACCTGTACCGGGAGTTGAATACAAAGAAGCGTCGCTGGTGACTTCGGCTTCAATGGCTTCCGTGGGCGTCACCATGTTGCCATCTTGCACTGCGTTTTCAACATGAACATCGCCGATCATCAACATTACAACGGCCTCTGACATAGCCGTATGATAATTCGCCTGTAAATTCAGAACGGCGACGCCATAGGTTTCGTCGTCAAGATTCAGGGCGGCGGTGGCTAAACTTTCGACAGAATCCAGTGGAATTCTATCTCCGGGAACCTCAAACGTGCCGCTTTTGGCAGCAAGAAAACTGGTATCAATTCCTTCATAACCAAAGCAGGCATTGTTTACACCAGCCCCCGAACAATTTTCCCCCGCATCGAAAAAAGCCTTCTGCATGAGTTCGACACAGGCTTCCTCGGTGTCGGCAAAAACAACCGACGGAGCGAATGAATCTTCAAGAATATAGTTGTGATTCTCAGGACCGCGACTAAAAGCAAAGATCAAGCCAATGACAACTATTACAAAGATTGTCATTCTGAGATGTTTTTTCATTGGATAAAGACTCCTGCACTTGTAAGCACGCACACTCTTATGTTATCCCAAATAATATACAAGGTGGTACACCAATATCTCGAAATGATGTCTGGTTTTTATGACTGGACATATCTAATCATAGGAAATATATTGGTGAAATGCAATTTGATAAGCGTTGAGAGGTATAAATGGAATTAAGCCAGTACCTGCGTATCGCCCGGAAATGGCTGTGGTTAATTTTACTTATGGCCTTTATTGGCGGCAGTGCAGGATTTATTATCCGCAGTCGCCAGCGTCAGGTATATCGGGCTGAGGTTCAACTGTACGTCGGTCCTGCACTAAAAGATCCAGATCCCGGCTTTGAAGAATTGTATGTCGGTCAGGAATTGGTCGAAACATACGCTGTTCTGGCAAAAAATTATGAGACAGCGCAGCAAGCAGTAAATAGCGGCAACTTTCCGATATCGCCAGAAGCTTTGCGCCAAAGCATTGATACTCGGATTATCGAGAATACGTCTCTTCTCCTGCTCGGTGTCACATACACCGACCCCGTTCTGGCAGCCGACATGGCGAACGGGGTGGCGGAGCAACTTGTCTTAAATAGCCCGGCCAGTTTGACAGAAGAAGAACGGGTACGTATTCAGGAACTGCGTGATCAAATTGACAGCGTACGCTCACAAATCAGCGATCTTGAAGAAGAACGTATCGACCTGGCAACACAGCAGTCAGACGACACCCTCACCGCCGATGAACTGGAAAATGTGACTGAGCGCCTTGACCTGATTAATACCCAGATCAACGCTGCTGTGGAGAATTTTAATAATCTTAATGCAACGTTGAGTGCGCTGGAGGGCAGTAACCGGGTAGAAATTTCTGAACCTGCCCGTATCCCCGATAACCCATCGGGACTCAATTCGCTCAGTGCAACTGCCCTCGGTGCTGTGGTGGCGGCGTCACTGGCAATGGGTTTTGCGCTGCTGGTGGAATATCTTAACAACACGTTCCGCACCCCTGAGGAAGTCACCAGTGTTTTAAAACTGCCAGTATTGGGAACCATTACAAGGTTTGGCAAGAATTCCGACTCGTATGCCAAACGATTAGTCACGCATCTCCAACCTACGTCTCCGGTGGCCGAAGGATACCGGGCACTGCGTACCAACTTGATGTACTCGGTCCCTGAACTTAATGGGGGCGAGAAACGGGCCTTTATCATCACCAGCCCTGGCCCCGAAGAGGGTAAATCTGTCACTATTGCAAATCTGGCAGTGGCAATGGCAACAGCAGGCCATCAAGTGCTGCTAGTTGATGCGGACCTGCGCCGACCAAAGCAGCACCTGATCTTCGACCTCGATAATGAGGTGGGTTTGACAACGCTGCTATTTTCTAACCCGGATGATTTGAATATCACAGGGGCTAACGCTATTTACGAAAAACTGGAGCGGTGTATTCAACCAACGTCAGTGCCACGTTTAAGTGTAATGACCAGCGGTTTCCCCCCCACCAACCCTGCCGAGATTCTGGGATCAGCGCTGATGATAAAGTGGTTTCACGAACTGCTCGACACTGATTTTGATATTCTGCTTTTCGACTCGCCACCCGGTCTGATTGTAGCAGACGCATCGGTGCTCGGGGCGACGATTGGTGTACCCGCCTTGATGGTCGTGAGAGCCGCAAAAACTCACCGGAGTGCTGGAATCCGGATTAAGGAACAATTCGACAATCTCGGCATAGATATTATCGGCGTGGCAATCAACCACATGAACCCGGCTGACCAGGGTTATGGCTATGGTGGTAGCTATTATTACTACTATGGTACGCAAGAAACGGTCGGGGCTACAGCCTGGCATCGGTTAACACGATGGTTCAATCGAAGTTCGTAGCAAATTCGGATGTTTTAACGAACTCTTACGTTTGGAAGACATATCTGGTGTAGAATGACTCTATGCCTGCCCTGTAATTTATTATCGGAGCAGTGGGGGAAAGTTTGAGTCTAAAAGCCAGATATATACATGTGCGCCGTCATGCCGGATGGTTTTTGGTGGATGTGGTAATCATCAGTCTGTCATATTTGATTGCATTCTACCTGCGGGCCACCATTGGAAGTTTTCAAAAGTTATTCGAAGTTCCGACTTTCAATTTATTCGTCATTATCATCACCATCGTCTACCTGTATGCATTCGGCGTTTATCATCGCATCTGGTCCCGCACCAGTGGCGACGAGGTTACGATTCTGATTGGGGCAGTGTTTGCCTCCATGATAACGATTCTGTTTGTGCAAATCGCGTTTCTGGACCGGCGTCCCTTGCCGGTGAGCGTTATTATCCTGGGCAATGCGCTAGCTCTGGTGGCGCTTGTCATGGCCCGCTATCGATCACGTGCCATCCGTGGTCTGAAATGGCGCTGGCGAGCCGTCTGGAAGCAAGAGTTTCCGGCCCTGCGCGTGAATGTTCTCATCGTCGGGGCTGGCGAATCGGGCCAGAATGTGGCAAAGCGCCTGAAACATCATGAATCGGAACATCTTCGTTTCCGGGTTATCGGCTTCATCGATGACGACGAACACAAACAAAACATGTTCGTGGAAGGATGCCGGGTTATCGGAAACAGGACTGACATCCCGTTTCTGGGGAAACAGCATAATATCGGCCTCATCATCATGGCAATTCATAACATCAGCGGTCATCAATTTCGTGACATCATCAATTACTGCGAAAAGACCGATGCCCGCATCAAGGTCGCCCCGGACATGATTGCTGTAGTAAACGCACAGAACGGCGAACCTTTGCTGCGCGACCTAACGGCGGAGGACTACCTCGGGCGCAAGCCCATCGAAAAGGACGAAAATGTAGACTTTTCACCCATTATCGACAAGACAATACTGGTGACGGGGGCTGCCGGATCCATCGGCAGCGAGTTATGTCGCCAGCTAGCCGCCGATTATGCGCCGCAGCGCCTTCTGCTTCTGGACACGAATGAAAGCGGAATTTACGACCTTATCAAAGACCTTCATTTACTTCTATCAACTGAAACTGAATTGGTCCCTGTGCTTTGTGACATCACACGCCGGGATAAGTTACAAAAAGTTTTCGAGACCTATCGTCCCGATGTTGTCTTTCATGCGGCTGCATACAAACACGTCCCGATGTTGGAAACATATCCTGATGAAGCGCTTCGGGTGAACATTCAGGGAACGCTGAATGTTTCCCAACTCGCGAAGGACTTCAGTGTAGAACGCTTTGTTCTGATTTCAACCGACAAAGCGGTTAATCCCAGCAGCGTGATGGGAGCCAGCAAGCGCATCTGTGAACTACTGGTGCTGGCTCTGGCTAATGGACCGGGGACGACGTTGTTCACGGCGGTTCGCTTCGGCAATGTGCTGGCAAGCCGGGGCAGTGTTGTTCCCATTTTCCAGCGCCAGATTGACATGGGCGGTCCCGTGACTGTCACAGATAAATCGATGACCCGCTATTTTATGAGCATTCGTGAAGCCGTGAATCTTATTCTGCATGCCAGTTGTTTGACGTCTGGCAAAGACCTTTTCATGCTAAAAATGGGCGAAGAGGTCCGCATCCTCGACTTGGCGGAGCGAATGATCAGGATGCGCGGTTTACGGCCCTATGTTGATATACCTATCATCTTCACCGGACGACGTCCCGGCGAGAAGTTGCAGGAAGAACTCAGCAATCACTTCGAACATTCACTATCAACCATTCACCTTGACATTGTGAAATTGATGGAATTAGGTGAGGATTTCGAACCCCAGCACTTCATAAAGACCGTCTGCTCACTGTTGGACAGTGGCTTCAGCAATGAACGCCTTCCACTAGCTCAACTCAATGATATAATCGGGTTAGCCCAACGGCAGCATGAAGCCATCCAAGGAAGTTGACGTGTGACAACCGATATTGAATATAACAAAACCGGGGACGTTGTTCCGGAACAATTAGACCAGCGACAGCGCAGGCGGCGGGGACCTTTCGGCAGATTCCGGCGACGTCTGCGTCGAATTCGATGGACTCTGGTGTTTATCATCATGATTATCGTGATCGTTGTACTGGCAGGCACCACATTGGTGCTGGTGACCGATGGATTAAATCGCCTCAATAAGTCTGAAGAAACGCTTGACCGTGTGCTGACCTCCCTGAACAACCGCCCGGCAGATGAATGGACATATGCTGATTATGAGCGTTTGCAGACTAGCATCAATGAAGTTGTCCTCAATCTACAACTGATCAAAAGCAGAACGTCATATGTAAAACCTATTGTGTCTCGCGTGAATACTCGCGGCGACAATCTCCTGAAAACAGTTGAGGTTGCCGAACAGCTTGGCCTTGCTGTCGATAAGATGCTCACTGGCGCACAGCCCGCCGCTTTTTTTGTGACCGAAGGACAGGATGATGCTTCGGTCGCGCAGGTTTCATCAGGTGAACGAATGGTTGAACTGCTTCAATTAGGGCGCAGCCAGTTCATTGAAGCGAATACCCATCTAGACAGCGCCGAACAGAAACTCGCCGCGATAGATAGACGGACACTTTCGGAAGACATGCTGCTTGATGTCCAGACATTAGAGAACTATCTGGCCGACATTCGTGACGCGAACGAATTACTCGTTCAATCGCCGCAGTTGCTGACCCAGTTGTTGGGACTCGAAGACACACAGACCTATCTGATTCTTTCGCAAAATAATGATGAACTTCGACCTGCCGGTGGCTATATCAGTACGTGGGGATGGATGACGGTGCGTAACGGTCGAATTCTTGAGTTTGATTACAACCCCACCACCACAGCGGAACCTAATCCTCCATCGGCCAGTTTTGCGCAAGAATTTGATGTGCCTTCATGGTGGTATGAGTACGAGCGCCCGATTTACATGGCATGGGATGGAAGCTGGTATGTTGATTTCGGGCAAACAGCCGAAATGGCCGCGTGGTATTACAATAACGGCGATAATCCGGGTGCGCCGGTGGATGGTGTGATTGCCATCGACATCACGGGACTCGAATATCTTCTGGAAGCGCTTGGTGAGGTGGAACTGCCCGGCTACGGGGAAAACATCGGCAGCAGCAACTTCCGCAATGTCGTTTACGAGATTCGGGCATCGCGTGATGGGGATGATCTTGCTCATAAGAATTTTCTGGCAGACCTATACAGCGAAGTCCTCGTGAACTGGCAAAACGTCCCGCAGGAAAATAAATCTGATGTTCTGGGAGCCATTCTGCGCGGACTGCGCGAAAAGCATATCATGCTCTATTTTGCGGACGATACCATGAACCAGTCGCTGGATATTCTCGATTGGGATGGCAGACTGGACGCTGGTACAGAGCACGATTACATTCTGGTGGCAGATGCCAACCTGAGCGCAAACAAATCGAATAACTCAATTTTCCGCCAGTGGACCTATGACGTCGAAATCAATGAGGATGGAACGCTCAACTGCCGGTTGATAGTGAATTATGACTATCCCGACGCCATTGCCAAAAATGACCCGGCAGTAAGCCCGGAACATTACTGGAGCATTGACTACTTCAATCGTGTCCAGATTCATGTGCCAGCAGGTAGTGATCTGGTAGAGTTTGATAACTTTATTGAACCCTTTAACGAGATTGACCAGGAGTCGCACACTGTTTTTGTCTCGTCGGTGCTGGTGAATTACAATTCCGGGGAACGAGTCGAAGTGGAATATCAAACCCCGGCGCTCATCGAAGAAGTAGGAAGCTACCGGCGCTACCGTTTGCGCCTGCAAAAGCAACCCGGTACTCGCTCTGACAGTGTCAACATTCAGGTGAGGTTGCCCGCTGGCACTCAGTTAGTGAGCACATCACCCTCACCGATTGCCGAGTTTACCCTCGACCAGCCCATCGTTGAGTTTCGTGTGAACCTGCTGCGCGACCAGTGGGTGGAAATCATCTATAAGCCTTAAGCCTGTGATGCCCGGTGCTTTGCCGGGCTTTTTTATGTTTCTACGGGAAGGCAGATGATAAATGTCGTGCCTTCCCCCACCTTACTCTTAACCTCAACGCGGCCTCCGTGCTTCTCGATGATCGCGTTGACAATCGCCAGCCCCAGACCGCTGCCCTTCGCATTTTGCTCATCTTCAGATTGCGGCACGCGATAAAAACGGTCAAAAATACGCGCCAGATGTTCTTCGGGTATACCCGGTCCGTTATCTGTCACCGCTATACGCAGTTCGTTCTCACTCTGGCGATCAATGTCGATGGAGACAATTAAGCCTGCCGGTGAGAATTTGATAGCATTGGAGAGCAAATTGTTAATGACACGGCTCAATCGACCGGGGTCGCCCTGAATTGGTGGCAAATCATCCTTAGCTGTTAATCTCAAATCAATTCGTTTTTCGGCGGCGGTGGTGCGCAGATTTTCGACCACCGTTTGCACTACATATTGAAGCCGGGTTGTCTCCAATTCAAGCGGCGCATTGGTGTCAATCCACGTTAAGTCCAGCAAATCGCGCACAAGGCGGCTCATGTGTTCTGCCGCGAGTTTGATACGGTCCAGAAATTGAAGTTGGGGCGGCGTCAAACTGCCCATCTGGTTGATGAGATCAGCGTAGCTTTTGACAACAGAAATCGGCGTATTCAGATCATGGGCTACCATGTGCATGGCATCGCGCTGGTATTTTTCCCGCTCATGGTACTCGGAAATGTCGTTCAGGATAACCAGACACCCTTCATCACCCACCTGACGCAGCCGGACCTGACAGTGCAGCGTTAGACCTATGGTAACTTCTTGCACCGTTGGCGTGCGCTCACAATCTCTAATCAATTTCGCCAGCTCATCAAAGCCTTCCAGTTCGTCCAGCATAGCACCTTGCAGACGGTGGCTTTCATCATGCAGTAATACCGCCGCCGCCTCATTGACCTGCTGTACAATCCTGTCCGGGCGACAAAATAGGGCGGGTATTCCGAGCGTATCCAGTACGTGAATCGTTTGGGCTAAAGTATCACTCATCGCCGTCAACTTCCTTGAGCAGTTCACGGACTTCTGCCAGAATCGGTGGGATTTGCGTAAAGGCGTAGGCGATATGTGTGCCATGCCACATCAACAAGGCTCCACTGATCGTATAAATATTGCCCAGATGCGCCGCCGGAATATCCAGATGGTAGAATGTTTCGGCATCTTCTTCGGTGAATACATAAGGTTCATCCGGCAGCAGCACCAGTTCAGGTTGGGCGGCTTCGATTTCTTCCAAGCTGATACGTGGATAGCGCACATCGCGGTCCGCCACTCGTGGATCATCGGCGGGCAGGGGTTCGGCATCGCCAATATCAGCCGCCAGTGGGAATTTTCGGTCGCGGTCGGCAAAGACATTTTCCATCCCGAACAGGCGCATCACGTCATGCATATAAGTGTCGCGGTTGGCGGTCATCCAGGGGTCTTTCCAGATAGGCACAAAGGTTTTGATGGGGCGTTCGTTTTCCATCGCCAGCGACACATAATCCATTGTCTGCTCAATGAGGCGCACGCGAGGGACCATTTCGGCATCCTGAAACACCTCCATAATTTCCCACAGCAGATTGATGGCCTCCATCACCGTGCGCGGACCTGTGACCCACAACGGAATACCCGCCGCCTGTAATGCCTCCGCATCTTCTTTCCGATTTTCCTCATCATTCATGATAACCAGATCAGGGCTGAGCGATTTAATCTTTTCGATGTCAGGGTTTTTGGTGCCGCCGACGGCAGGCAGTGTTTCCAGCGCTTCGGGTGGCTGGACACAGTAGTCGGTGATGCCGACCAGCACGTAGTCCAGTTGAATATCGAACAGTGATTTTGTGATGCTGGGTACAAGTGACACCACCCGCTCCGGCACATAATCGACAGGTTTGGGCATTCTGAAATCCTGGCTCATCGTCCTATTCCGTAGTTAGATTAGCGCAATGGCATTTTATTATACACGACAGAGGATAACATTCTTTACCGGGAAATACCCACCGACTGTGGGCATACATAGGAGTTGCTTTTTGCTAGAATTGGCGCATTACTTTAGCCGTAAAGCGAGGATTGTATGACCATTCATTTGTGGCATCATCTGCCACCGGGACCAAACCCGCCAGACTTAGTTAATGCCGTCATCGAGGTGCCCAAACACAGCCGTAATAAGTACGAATACAGCAAAATTGATGGCGTTATCAAACTCGACCGCGTGTTGTACAGTTCCATTTATTATCCCGGTGATTATGGATTTATCCCCCAATCCTATTCTGAAGACAACGACCCGCTCGACGTGATTGTGATGATTAATGAGCCAACCTTCCCCACCTGTGTGATTGAGGTCCGCCCGATTGGGATGCTGCGTATGGTGGACAAGGGCGAACCTGACGCCAAAATCCTTGCCGTGCCCCAGCGGGACCCCATGTTCAATGAATATTTCAAATTAGAAGATTTGCCCCATCATTATCTGCGTGAAGTGGAACACTTTTTCGGGACGTACAAGCAGTTAGAGGGCGTTTCGGTCGAAGATTTGAGCTGGGCAAACCTCGACGAGGCGTGCAAAGAAATCAGAGACGCTCTGGATCGCTACAAAAAAATCTTTGGCAAGTAACAAATGTGTTCAGGATACGCTGGCTGTGCTAAGATTAGCGCCACCAGCACAATGGCAAAAAAGGAGCATCCCCATGGCAATTAGTGCCCCAGACTATTCCGGTCCATCCCTTGATCTTTCTGAAGAGCACGAGTTTATCCAACGAGCGGCACGCGATTTTGCCCGCAAAGAAATCGCCCCCATCGCGCCTGAATTTGACGAAAGCGGAGAATTCCCCATGGAGACCATCAAAAAGATGGGCGAAATGGGCTTCATGGGCATCGAAATACCCGAAGAATACGGCGGTGCCGGGCTGGACACGATGGCCTATGTACTGGCGATGATTGAAATCGCGAAGGCCGATGTCAGCCACAGCACCATTATGAGCGTCAACAACTCATTGTACTGCCACGCGATTTATAAAGTCGGTACGGAGGAGCAGAAACAGAAATACCTGATTCCGGTCGCCAGTGGTGAAAAAGTTGGAGCCTACAGCCTGACCGAGCCGATGAGTGGTTCCGATGCAGGCACCATGAAATCCCGCGCTGTCCTCAGTGATGACGGGGCACATTATGTTATCAATGGCACGAAAAGCTGGGTGACCAGTGGCCCGGTAGCCGACTTCGTCATCCTCTTCACCATGACCGACCCTGAGCAGAAACACAAGGGTATCACGGCTTTCCTGATTGATACCGACAAGCCGGGTTTCATTCGCGGTAAAAAGGAACCGAAGCTCGGCATTCGGGCCAGTGCCACCAGCGAACTCTATTTTGAAAACTATAAATGCCCGGTCGAAAATGTGCTGGGTGAAGTTGGCAAGGGCTTCACAATTGCGATGGCGGTATTGGACGCGGGACGCATCGGCATTGCCTCACAGGCGCTTGGCGTCGCGGAAGCCGCCTACGAGGCCGCCGTTATGTACGCCCGTGAACGTCACGCCTTTGGGCAGCCGATTGGCTCGTTTCAAATGATTCAGCAAAAAATCGCGGATATGAAAACCCGTATTGAGGCGTCGCGCTTTTTGATTTACAACGCCGCCCTTGCCAAGATGAAGAGCAAGGACAGCGGCGGACGCTACACCACCGAAGCCAGCATGGCAAAACTCTTTGCCAGTGAAACCGCCATGTTTGTTACCCACGCTGCCGTCCAGATTCACGGCGGGATGGGCTACAGCAAGGAACTCCCGCTAGAACGCTATTTCCGGGATGCCAAGATCACCGAAATCTACGAAGGCACTAGTGAAATTCAGCGGCTGGTCATTGCCCGCAATGAATTAGGTCTACGCTAAAAAAATGCCCTGCCGGGTGGCAGGGATACACTTTTTCGTCTATGGAGACGAGAGGTGGTTGCTGGAAAGCGGGCGGACACGGCAGTGCCGTGACCCTACGGAGCCATTCGTTTAAAGGCGACTCGCCCGTATACAGATAGGTGCGTAGGGACGCCCCGTTGGGCGTCCGTCGCCGAAAACAGCCATGATCTTTTGCCGTGATCAGCGGCTCTTGAAAAACTGTACTCCACTCGATGTCATATAGCGGGGCTTTTCTATCTATCCTCTTTGCGATACACAAATTTCAAGCCCGACCACTGCTCGTCGATGGCGACCACCTTCACATCCACCAGACCATTTTGCAGACCGATTTGACGAATAATATCCTCGGTCAAATCCGTGTCCATTTTTGCTGCTTTTTTGTACCACGAAATCCACAGAAGACCATCTTTGTTCAGAGCAGTTTTGTAGAGGGGGAATTGCTCAGTGAGGTCTTCCCGCCACACGACGAACAACTGAATGAAATCATAGGGCGAATGGTCAAGGGTACGACGCACAGTGACATTCTCAGGCAATTCATCCAGATAGTTGTCCGGCACATTGAGCAGTGCAATATGAAAGCCGGGTTTGATGCCCAGCTTTTTGACGAGTGGCGTTCCCGAATAACCGGCATTACTCATGCGAGGTTCTCATGAAATTCCTGTATAAAAGATTTCGCTTCATCAACTGAATACACAATCCGTTTCCGGTTTTCCTGTGGCGTAACCCCCATCAGCATGCGCACATACTCTTCCTGATGTTCGGATTTCACAATCAGGGCGACCGGGTGCTTACTCAGATCAATCTTGACGTTAATCGACACACTCTGAACCTGCGCGTTCATAAAATCCGCCAGATCAATGTTATCGACATCCGAAAAATCATAGATGGAGCCAATTGAGCGGCTAATATCATTTTTGGCATCTTTGATGATGCGCCCCAGCCAGCGATACATGCTATTGGTGACGCTCGGTGTCAGGGCGTGGCGGTATGTAACATACAGGATATTTTCGTCCTCGGCGAAGTACCCGCTCACAAAATCTGTTTCCAGACGTTCTATTGCCATGCAAATTTCCTTCTGCCCCGCAAGTGGCAAACCCGTACATACGAAAGTACACTGGTACCGATTATACGTGCGATTTCAGCAGTTTGATAATGGTTGAAAAAATATGTCGATATTAATTAAGAATGCCCACATTATCACCAACACGGAAGCAGGCATCCTCAACAATCACGCTATATATATCCAAGATGGTCTGATTGCGGAGATGGGGCCGGACGTGAACCGGGCAGCAGGTGAGGTCATTGATGCCAGCGGCGGTTTGGTCATGCCCGGCAGCATCGTCGCCCATACGCATTTTTATGGTGCTTATGCGCGGGGTATGGCGATCCCTGGCCCTGCTCCCAAAGATTTCCTGGAAATCCTGCAAAAGCTGTGGTGGTGTCTGGATAAAGCTCTCGATGAAGATGTCGTCCGGCTCAGTGCGCTGGTGCATCTGGTGGATGCGATTAAACATGGCGCGACCACGCTCATCGATCATCACGCCAGCCCTAATTTCATTGATCGCAGTCTGGACGTGATTGCCGACGCAGTTGAGCAGGCGGGCGTTCGTGCTGTGCTGTGTTACGAAGTTACCGACCGCGATGGACCAGAGCGGGCCGAAGCCGGGATTGCCGAGAATGTCCGCTTCCTCAAAGCCGCCAAACACCATCCAATGGTGGCAGCGACGTTTGGTTTGCATGCGAGTTTGACACTCAGCGATGAGACGCTGGCGGCCTGTGTTGAGGCTGCACAGGGGCTGGATACCGGGTTTCACATTCATGTCGCCGAGCATGAAGCCGATGAATATGACAGCATAAATCGCTACGGCAAGCGAGTCGTTCAACGGCTGGCGGAGGCAGGCATTCTGGGGGAACGTTCGATTGTGGCCCATGCCGTCCACTGTGATCCCTGGGAACTGGAACTGCTGCGCGATACGGGCACATGGGTTACGCATCAGGCCCGCAGCAATATGAACAACGCGGTTGGCGCTGCCAATATTGATGCCATGCTGGCGGCAGACATGAAGCTCTGTCTGGGAACGGATGGCTTTTCAAACAATATGTGGGCTGAATGGAAAACCGCCTATCTGCTCCACAAACTCGCCAGCCGTGATCCGCGCCGTGCCTCCGGTGATGGCATCGCCCGGATGGCCCTCGTCAATAATGCCTACCTTGCCCGGCAATTTTTCCCCGACACAAGCGTTGGTCAGTTAGCAGTGGGTGCCGTCGCGGATTTGATTATGGTAGACTATCACCCTTATACACCTTTGACCGCAGGCAATTTGCCATGGCATATCATTTTTGGCTTTGAATCGTCCATGATCCGCACGACGATTGCTGCCGGAAAGTTGCTGATGTGTGACCGGCAAATCCTCACGCTAGATGAACAGGCGATTGCCCAGGAAGCACGAGAATTGGCCCCGGCAGTCTGGGCACGCTACGAAAAATATGTACAAGAACTCGCGTCAACGACCCCGTAGCAAGCTACGGGGCATGGAGTAGCGACTTCATGCCCATGTTGACCAGCCCGAGTCAGGCCGACAGGCAAGGACTACGTTAGAGACGAATATATAGGGACGGGTGGGTGACGCTCCAGCCTGCTC
>JAKEEQ010000124.1 GCA_022616515.1 Chloroflexota bacterium
GCTCGGTGATTTGCTGCTGATCCCGCTGCTGGAACGCATGAACGGCCTGCGTTACCTGACCATCAGCGCTGTGTTGGAGGCCATCATTTTTTCGGCCTTTTTGCTGGTGGACAATCTGATAGGCAAATTCGTACTGCTGGGGCTGCTGGGATTCTTCAATGCAGGCTGGTATTCCATTTTGCAGGGACAGTTGTATACCAGCATGCGCGGTCAGAGTGGTACTGTGCTGGCAGTTAATAACATTTCTGGGCTGGTCACCAGTGCTATTCCATTCACGTTGGGCCTTATCGCCAGTGTCTATGGCCTTGAAACGATGATGTGGGTGATGCTGTTGGGTCCTGCTGCGTTACTGATTGGGCTGCGGGTGAAAGTGCCGGAAGAGGTGCCACAATATGTGAGTTGATTGGGCCGGGCTGTGGGTTGTTTTCTTCCTTACCCTAACCCTTCCTTCCCCTCTGTTGCTAGTGCGACATCTCCCCATGAATGGGGAGAAATGGAGAGGGGATTCATAGCGTCGAGAATCAGCCTCCCTCATAAATGGTTGGGAGAAGGACGGTTTTTGCAAAAGCCGCCGATAACGACAAGAGATTGTGGCTGTTTTCGGCGGCGGACGCCCAACGGGGCGTCCCTACGGGCCATCTGTATCATGGCGATGCGCCTTTCAACGAACGGCTGCGTAGGGACACGGCACTGCCGTGTCCACTTTCCAGCACCACGACTCATCTCCATTGACGAAAAAGTGTACCCCTGACAACCATTTATGAGGGAGGTGGTCCGCTAGGACCGGAGGGGGAAGTCCGGGAGACTAGCTAATCCGGCGCAGATTCCAGTATTTGTCGAATTCGTTCCAGGCCATCAGCAGGCTCAACTTGAAGCCATGCCAGCCATCACGGTAGCCTTTGAGGGTCAGGAAACGATATTTAAACTGGCGCAGTGGCTGAATGATAAAGTTGCGCAGTTTCGGACGCATCCCACTGTCATACATCACCTGCGCATCATATTTCGCATAGTTCCGCTGCTTGCTGATAAAATGCCGCACATTTTTGTAGTTGTAGTGCACAAAGGGATTTTTCAGATAGCCGGGCTGCTCACCATTGGGCAGGATGACCACCTCGTGAACCTTGATGTCCGGGTTATAGCGCACCGTATCGCGCTTCAGCAGCCGCATCTGATAATCGGGATACCAGCCGGTATGGCGCGTCAGTTTGCCGAAAATGTAATTGTGGCGCGGAATGTAATAGCCCGAATGTCTGGCGTTTTGCAGGGTGCGGCGAATCTCGGAGCGCAGGGCGGTCGGGACGCGCTCGTCGGCATCCACAAACAGCACCCAATCCGCGTCAATCGTATCGAGTGCGGCATTGCGCTGCTGGGCGTAATTTTCAAAGGGGTGGCGGATAACTGTTGCCCCGGCTTGCCGGGCCAATTCAACCGTGTTGTCAGTGCTGCTATTTGATTCGAACACGACGACTTCATCCGTCCATTGCAGCGTTTCAATGCAGTCCACGATGTTGTCCGCTTCATTGCGGGCGAGGATGACTCCGGCTAGTTTCATAGTCTTCGTATTTCTTGATAAGCATCGAGTAAAGCGTCACGTTCTTTGGCGGAAATCTGGCGTGTTTGATATGCGCCTTTTGTTTGTGCTATTTTGCGCGTCATTCCCAGTTTAATCAACCATTTCGCCAGAAATAGTTTCCAGCGCGGGTAATGTTTTTCAAACAACCGCAGTCGACTCTCCCATAAATTTTTGGCGCTGCGCGGCTTGACGAGTGCAGTGCTCTTGCCTTCGAGGTGCGTGACATGGGCGGTTGGCACACAGTAGATTTTCCAGCCCGCTTTTTGAATACGCCAGCTCCAATCCACCTCTTCGGCATACATGAAAAAGTCCTCATCAAATATGCCTGTTTGCTGGATGACTTCACGCTTGACCATCATCGTTGCGCCGAGCGTATGCCCGACCTCAAATGGCTCATAGCTCTCATACAGCCGCCGGGAATAGCGACCATTCAACCAAGTATTATATAAACGGCCTGTGCCGGGCATCAGATCAATCCACAGTTGCAGCAAACCGGGAAATGCAAACGCGCTGTGCTGGAAACTGCCATCCTCATACGTCAGCCGCGCCCCGACAACTCCCGCCTCCGGCAAACGCATCAAGGTCTCATACAGGGTTTTGGTTGCGCCGCTGTGAGTAATGGTGTCGGAATTCAGCAGATATATGGCCTCCGGCAAGAGTGCACTCTCCACGTTTGAATCGCCAAAGCCAAGTTCGCGCAGCACAATATTATTACCCGCCCCGAAGCCGACATTCTCCTGGCTACGAATGATATTCACGTCACGGAACTGACGACGAATGGCTTCCACGCTGCCGTCCGTGCTGGCATTATCCACCACCCACACGCCGATTTGCGCCGGACCGTTATGCTGTACATCGTCGAGCAGGGTGCGGATCGCTTGCAGCGTCAGGTCTTTGGTGTTCCAATTGACAATAATTACTGCCAGTTGCAAAGTCATCATGCGCTAGTTGTGATGGTCGCTAAATAAATACGCAAAATGCATCTGATCGGTTATCACGGGACGCGGTGTACCCGATCCCCGATAATCCATAACCCGGACTACTCTGCTAAACCACAACATGCTGTCCGCGCACATTTTGCTTATCAGATTTTAGCAACGAAAAATGGTCGATAACAGGCTAAAATTGGCGAAATGGTTACTGTTGAAAGTCAGGAGAAAATGCAATGAAAATCGCGGTTATTGGAGCAGGCAAGATCGGCACCACAATGGGCAGCAAATGGGAGGCCGTCGGGCATGAAGTCGTCTATGGCAGCCGTAGTCCCGAAAAATACCCTGACCTGCACACCGCACCGCTGGCGGATGTCATCGCCTTCGGTGATGTTATCTTCGTCTCCATCCCACACGGGGCAGTTCCGGGATTTGCTGCCGAGTATGCTGGTGCGCTGGCGGACAAAATCATCATTGATGCCACCAACGCCTTCGCCGCCGCCGAAATCAGCAACATCCCCGCCTTCCAGCAGCATACACCCAACGCCCGACTTTTCCGTGCCTTCAATTCGCTGGGCTGGGAAATTTTCGCCAATCCGGTGGTGGATGGAGTTACCGTCGATCATTTTTACTGCGGGCTGGATGGCGATGCACGTCAGGCGGTCGAGCAGCTCATCGGGGATGTTGGCATCAATCCCGTCTACGTGGGCGACATTAACCTGCACATGATTGTAGATCGCGTAGGTTCGCTGTGGGTGAGTCTCGCCATGCAGCGCGGATTGGGGCGTCGGCTGGCATTCAAGATGGTGCGCGAGTAGTGTTATACTCCTGTTGAGTGACTAATTTTAGAGGAGAAATAGATGCCCCAACAGTTACGTATCGGTGTCATCGGCTGCGGTGCGATTGCCCAGATCATGCACATTCCATACCTCATTGAGCATGAACGCTTTAAGCTGGTCAGCCTGTGCGATTCTTATCAACCCGTCGTCGATGCCGTCGGCGACCGCTACCACATTGCCAACCGCTATACCGACTGGAATGACCTGCTGGCAAACGATGACCTCGACGCCGTTGTAATCTGCCATGCCGGGTCACACCGCGACAGTGTGATCGCCGCGCTGGACGCCGGGAAGCACGTTTTTGTCGAGAAGCCGCTGGCCTGGAATCTGCGCGAGGTGCAGGAGGTGGTCGAACGCGCTGACCGCAGCGACCAGATTGTGCAGGTCGGCTACCACAAACTCTATGACCCGGCTTTTGCCTCCGCCAAACAGCAGATTGACGCCATGACCGACATCGGTTTTGCCCGGATTTCGATGCTGCACCCCGCTAATGAACTCGGCTTTTCGCCGTATCGACTACGACGCGGCGGCGGAATCATCGAAGAGGGCCATCAACTTCCCGGTGCGTGGGAACAGCAAATCGAAGGGCAGCTCAGGGGACTTACGGGTGGCGAGCTTGGGCCGCTGGTGGATGAAGCACTTGGCGAACGCAAGGATAACCCCAATCTAAAATTGGCCTACGGCATTATCACCATCAGCCTCATTCACCAGATTTACATGATGTTCGGACTGTTGGGAGAGCCGGAAAAGGTTATCAGCACCGACATCTGGCGCGATGGACTCTCAATTCACGCCATTGTTCAGTACCCAAATGATATGCGCTGCACAATCGACTGGCATTTTCTCTCTCATCTTAAAGCTTATAAAGAAGAATATGCGGTTTTTGGTAATTATGAGCGGGTCTATATCAATTTCCCCTCACCTTACTTCCGCAATTTCCCCAGCCCGGTCACCATACAGGGCGGCGATGGCGAACTCGCGTGGGAAAAACGGGTCATCGTGTCACACGGGGAAGCATTTGAGAATGAACTGCTGACCTTTTACGATAACGTCATCAACAATCACCAGCCCGCCACGACCGTACATGACGCGCTCAAACATGCCCGCTTTATACATGAGATGATTAACGCTGTACGCTTGTCGCCATAGAACAAATGTGCTACACTCAGGCGGATTATGTCGGAAATATGGAGTATAGAACGATGCAGACCGCTCTTGCAGCCAAAGTTGAAATGCTCATTCGCAAGCCTGTTGCAGAAGTATTCGAAGCATTTACCAACCCGGACATCACCACCAAATTCTGGTTTACGAAAAGCAGCGGAAAGCTGGAACCCGGCAAAACCGTTCACTGGGAATGGGAGATGTATGGTGTTTCTGTACCTGTTGATGTGAAAGAGGTCGAGGAAAACAAACGAATCCTTATCGAATGGCCGGGTTATGGAGGAACCACGACGGTGGAGTGGCGTTTTGATGGTCGAGCGGACGATACAACGTTCGTCAGCATCACCGAGTCCGGGTTTAGCGGCGATGATGTGGTTTCACAGGTGATTGCCTCAACGGAAGCTTTTACAATGGTTCTTGCCGGGTTAAAAGCCCTCCTCGAACACGACATTCTCTTGAATCTGGTGGCGGATCGTTTTCCTGATGGAATCGGATGAATCAAACAGGGACGGGTTTTGCTACCCATCCCTGCGATTTGAGTCACATTCAGAGTCCGCTTATTAGCGGTTAGGTGTTATTTCACTGGCAGCAGCGGGCAGAGGAAGTAATCCGGTGTGTCACTGTCCGGTGAACCGGGCGTAATCTCCAGATGTCCTAAGCTTTCGTGAAACAGAATATCATCATAGGACATCAGGATCGGAACGGTGCCGTGATCGGCAAAACCGCTGGCTGTCCATTCGACCGTATGCGTGAACCAGCGACCACCGTTGTAGTCCGGGTTGCCCGGCGCAGCCTCGGCTACGGGGAGCTGATCCTCAGGATTGTTGCTGTTCACAATCACGAACAGCTTATCATA
>JAKEEQ010000125.1 GCA_022616515.1 Chloroflexota bacterium
CATGATAACGCGATTACAGCCCGCTGAAACAAATCGTGCGCCAATCGTAGTGCATTGGGTATACTGGATGGATGCGAAATTCGTGTGGTGGTATGTTTCCCCCTCCGGCGCTTCGCGCCACCTCCCCCATAAATGGAGGAGGATAATGCAGCGAAATAACGTTCCCCCATTCATGGGGGACATGTCCGAAGGACAAAGGGGGATGCCACCCACCCAACCCGAAGGCATCCATGAGCATGTTCCGTCTCCTCCTAACCATCATCTTCCTCACAACCGGGTTGCTGCCTGCGCAGGAAACTCCCGAACCGCGCCTGAGTCTGGTGCGGTCATTTGGCGGACCGACCACGGCGTCTGTCATGTCCGGGGATGAGATGATTATCGTGGAGGGGACGGCACTGGTGCGGGTAGCACTGGCCGATATGAGCCAGCCACTGGCCCGCATCGAACATGGCTACGGGCGGATTCTCGATCTTGCCGCGACTGAATCCGCGCTGTATGCCCTGACCCCATCGCATGTGCTGGTCCTGACCATCGACGGGACTATTGTCCAGCAGGCGTTACCGGGCGGGGGCAGCAGTTTGTCCATACAGGGGAATCATCTGATTGTGGCAGCATTGCAGCAGGGTATCCGCTTGATGGCGATTAAGCCGGATGGCACATTGCGCCCGGAAAACCAACTGCCCACCGAGCGTGAAAGTTTCGATGCAGTAGTGCTGGAAAATGGTGAACTGGCGATTGCGGATGGCGAAGGTGGGGTTAGTTTCCGCCGTTTGGATGGTGAGCGGTCAGGGCAACTGCGCGGCATCGTGCCTGCTACGGAGATTGCTGCCAGCGGGTCAACCATTTTCGCCGCCAACCGCCATTATATTCAAGCCATTGATGCGCAAACTCAACGGGTCACGGGTGTGTATGCCCCGCTCAACCGTTTCCGCGATGTTGAGTGGCGCGGCGAGATGATGGTGATCGCCGATGGCGTGGATGGTCTTAAAGTTTACAGCAGCGACCGCCGTTATCTCAACGGACAGCGTGATAAACCCGCCTCAAATGTCACCTTTCACGATGGATTCCTATATGCCACGACGGGCGATAGTATGCGGGTGTATGACTGGCGATTGCTGCCGGATTTGCCCGTCATCAATGAAGTCGCGTTATGGTCGCCGCCGACGGCAACAGCCGTTATGCCCTCGAAGAATTTGCTGCTGGTGGCGCTGGGGGCGGGTGGTCTGGCGGTGATTGACATTGCCTCGCCATTTAATCCTATCCTCAAGGCTGCATTGCCGTTTTCCGGGCCGGTGGAAGATGTGCTGCCCGATGCCAACAATCCCGCACTCGTGTATCTGGCACTGGGTGACGGGCGGCTGGTCACGTTGAATTTTATGGCGGACAATCCTGACGCCAGCACCGTCATCAGCGACATTGAGCTTGCCGGGCAGCCGACGCGACTCGCCCTCGACCAATCGACGCAAACGCTGGCGGTTGCCAGTGGACGGGGCGGCGTGCATTATTTCCGGCTGGTGGGGGGACGCCCGGCGCTCATCATGACGCAGCCATCACAGGGCGGCGTGGGCTTCAGTGCTGTGATGAGTACCGCTAGCGGAAACTGGCTGGCCCTCGATGGCGACCGCCTGCTGCATGTGCGGCTGGCAGGCGAGCTTACGATTCTGGATGAGCAAATCGTGGAACCGGGCGGGATACTCGTGCCGCTGGCGGGCGGTGTGATCTGGGGGCGTAACCAGCAGTTCGCGCTGTATACGGCTTTCACCAATGCCATCGAACGCGCCTTTACCTATACCGCGCCCACGACCTACCACGACCTCGCTGTATTGGATGGCACGGTATACGCCGCCGGGGATAACGGTATTACGCTGCTGTCTGTTACAGGGCCACAGGAAATCCTCACCATCAATACCCCTCAGCCCGTGCATGATCTTTATCTAACAGGCGAAACAATGTTGACGGTGAACAACACGACTGGCGTGACCCGCTACGAAAATATGACCGCACAGGATCGTTATCGCCCGCTGCACAGCGAACGCGATTTGCTGATGCTGCCGTCGGGAAAATGGGGCACGGTCGGCAAATACTGGGGTGATTTCGACCTGTCCGGGGACATCACGACGACGGAGTTGATGGCACTGGATGGGGTGGCACTGCCCGATGGCAGCGTGATATTGCTGGATGACGAGTTTCACCCCTACCGCCTCGCCCCGGATGGCACGGTAATGAATCGCAACGAGGCTATCACCGGCGCGGATCTGGCTCTTGATGGTGAGACGCTGTGGCTGGTTCGTCACGACGGCATGTTATACCGTCTCAATCTGCAAACGCTGCTGGTAGAAAGTATGCAGCCGCTCAATATCCCCGCCAATTCAATCGCGGCAGCCGGTGGACGGGTCTAT
The DNA here is from genome assembly GCA_022616515.1 of Chloroflexota bacterium. Taxonomy (GTDB): domain Bacteria; phylum Chloroflexota; class Anaerolineae; order Aggregatilineales; family J027; genus JAKEEQ01. The sequence continues at coordinate 2,400 of JAKEEQ010000125.1, forward strand.
ATCGGCACACTGGACGGCACACTGTTAGAAGTTGATGGGGCGTCATTATATGAACTGCCGGGAACAGTTAACGACATCCGTGTCAGCGGCGAATTTTTGCTGGTCAGCACCGCCGAAAGCCTGCTGTGGCTGGATCGTGACCTCAACATTCTGGCAAGTTTCGCAACACCGTCCAATGCCGCTGATCTTGCCCCGAATCGCCAATGGCTGGCAGTGGCGAACGGTGTGTGTGGCGTCCGTATTCTGGATGCCCGCCAGCGTGATCTGGGGCTGCGTGATTATGCTGTGCTTGAAGTGGGGCATACGACCGATGTGCAGTGGCTTGATGATCGCCGTTTGCTGGCAATGACGGATGGAACGCCTGCCCTAATCAGATTCAATCCCGATGGTCACGCTCCGATTCCACCCATCCCCTCCAACCCCGCGCCCGCCACCCAACATCCCATATCCGGCACGGTCAATACACTGCGCTGGTCGGGCAGCCCGGATAACTGTCAGGGGATTACCTACGAGGTCAGTATTGATGGACAGGTCGTTGGCTCCACGCAGCAGCCATTCTGGCCGCTTAATCGCCCCTTAGACCGTGACATCGAGTGGCAGGTGACTGCCATCAACAGTTATGGCGAGATGACCGCCGGACTGGTGTGGGCGGCTTATGGGCGTCAGGAAGGTTGGGCAAGTGCCCCGCTGGCCTTCAGCGGTCGCCTGCAAACCACGCCGTCACCGGAAACGTTCCCGTGGTGGATTATCGGCATTTTCGCCGCTGTCATGGCTGGACTGGGGTTGATTGCCCTGAGCCGCCGCCTCGTAAGTGAATAATTATCATGACAAAACGTTGACTTTCCGCACGGTGGGAGACAACACTACTGCGTTATAATAGTCTATACAGCAGAACTAACCTCAAATAGGAGGATATCCATGAGCAAGCGAGTATGTATTTTCCTCCTTTTGATAATCCTTAGTGGCACCCTTGCCAGTGCAACGAAGGCCCAATCTGGACCCGTGCCCTACATTTTCTACCATTCCACCGTTTTGAATGCTTTCGTTATCGAACGTGCCGATGGCACAGACAGCCGCATCATTGGTGAAGGGATAACACCTTTTGATCAGCGAGCATATCCCCGTCCGGGCTGGTCGCCATCCGGTCAGTGGCTGGTATGGATCACTGCTATACCGTTTGGCGGTCCGGGGGATGTGAGACGCGATGCGTGGGGAGTAAGTGTAGATGGTACACAGCGCTTGACACTGTTGAATGATGTAACAGATGTGCGCTCTATCGGATGGTCGCCTGCCGAAGATTTGTTGTTTATGCTGCATGACCGGTGGAACATTCAGGCTTCACTGATTGATGTTGCCGCGAATCGTGTTGTGATGTCGTCCGCATTGCAGATACACGACAGCGATGTAGGCGGTATCTCATGGACACCTGATGGGCAATATGTCACGTTTTACTATTCGAAGTACCCGGATAGCGATAGGACACAGCCCCGGCAATACTTCCTGAGGGTCATATCGCGGAAAGGTGAAGTCAGTCATCGCCAGGTCAGTATATTACCTTACGAGGACGCTGGTCGCGCGTATCCGATATACTCGACAGAGGGCTGGTTGCTCTATGCTACACCGGACAAGGCAAAGCTGGTAGCAGATAACGTCAGCACAGGCGAGCGTCTTGAGTTTGATATGCCTCCCCTGCAAATTCACCGGATTGAATGGAGTTTTTCAGGAGATTACGCTGCTGTCTTCACAAGAGATCGCTGTGCAAATCCCGCGCCCGACTGTCCATCGAACCTCTGGCTTCTCACGCCATCTGATCAAACGCTAGAAAAAGTAGCCGAGAACGTCATTCATCAATCTGAGTATGTACAACATGATGTCTGGTCGCCATCACAGGACGTGGCGGTATTTACCACACCGGATCGGGTTCTACATATGCTAGAGGCCGAGGCGCTTACAATTACTGACCTGGAATTGCCACTCAGTGAATATCCTGGTCTTACACTCCCCGAAAGACCTCGACCATACTGGTTCCCATCCGGGGATCGCTGGCTGATTCCCGAACTAACCTATGAGATGCGGCAACAGCAATTCGCCTATGAGTATAATCTGACAACACAGCAAGGTCAGTTTTACCAGTTCAATACACGTCTTCATCCACTAATGTCGGCAAATGGCGCTTATTATGTGAGTGTGTCCGGTGAGACAACTATTTTTAGGTTGATTTCAGGAGAACAGGTTCCCATACCACGGCATAGTGGGGCATATTTCTACGCTAATGACGTTACACTCTATAGTGCGAGGTGGCATCCAACCAGTAATTGGCTCGTGACAGGTGTGGCCCACGACCAGTCAGCTTACTTACCTGCGAGTGTGATCAGCGCTGATGGAAAAGTGTACCGTGAATTAGGAAGTTGCTACGCATGTGTGGACTGGCTGCCTGAGCAAGTTGATCTGGCTAATTTACCACCGGGCACGCCGACTTCAGTTGTCGATGTTCCTGATAACACTTTTGAGACAGGTGCGTGGGTCGATGGACTACGATGGAGTCCTGATGGAACTCGTCTTGCCGTAGGACAATTAGACCTCTATTCAAATACACGGGACCCGTTGAAGGTTCAGCAATGGGAACTGAATGCTGCGGAACCCACGCAATTGTTTAGCATTCTGGTCCCCCCCGATACATCTCTCGACTGGCAAAAAGATGAAGATGACAATTACATTTTGCTGCCAGATGAAGATGGGAAAATAATGGAAGTATTAGCCGGAATTAGTCTTGCGGAACGTGAAATATTCGCCGTCAGTCCCGATGGCAATCTGGCGATACGTTACACAGAAAACTACATGCTGGTTGTAACGGATGAGACCACAGGCGAGACTTTAGTCACATTACCTTTAACCGCTGGCAGCTCGGGCTTTAGTCTCTTAGCAACTTTTAGCCCTGATGGCACCATTATCGCTGGAGTTGGTCCATATTCACAGCTTCATATCTGGGATGCGGCAACCGGCGACCTTTTGACAGTCCTGAATGTGTTTAGCAACGCTCTTGCTTTCAGCCCTGATGGCCGATGGCTGGCAACGGGGATGGGAACCAAAGTCGCACTGTGGGATATGACTTCTATTGTGCCGTTTGAGGCTGACGAGTCGAGTAATCAGGACTGATTGAAATTGTTACCCAATCCAGTCGGCGTTATCCGATGGCCTTGCCCCTTATTTAACCTGAATGCGGCTCTGGATGGAGGCTGTGTGACGATAATCCTTTAACCAGCCATAATGCAGCGGGTCATTGATGATGAGTTTGTCCAGCGCTTCGGCGTCGTAATAGGCACGCTCCCCTTCCGATACAATCCGGGCATAGCCTTGATTATCGGCCCAATTCTCACCGCGTGACTCTAACAGTTGGCGCAGTTCATCCTTGAGGTCGTTGACGCGGTTATCCAGTTCTTCCATCTGGGTGCGGTAGTTGCGAATGCGCTCGACAATATCATGAATGGTATCATCTACCTGTTGGTTGTCGGTCATGGTTTGCTCCTTCAATACACTTTATGTGAAAATAGATGTCGGAACCTATCTGACCCCTCCCATCCCCTCTGTCCTTCGGACATCTCCCCATAAATGGGGAGAATTTGGGAGGGAACTCATTGCCGCGTTTGGAGCCTGATAGTAGTGCGGTGGGACTTCTGGACACAAAAACTATAGGATATAGTGGAGTGCAGGAGAAGAACCATGAGTGGAAAAAGACGCAGCTACAGCCCACAAATGAA
>JAKEEQ010000126.1 GCA_022616515.1 Chloroflexota bacterium
GGCATCATCTTCATGGCGAATTGCCATCTGCAAGGAAGACGAAGCATTGTCGCCCCACAGCATAGCGGGTCGCTGTGGAAATGATGCTCCCTGTGCCTTGTCGCGAAGTTGGCGCAGGGCACGTGCCGTTAGCATTTTAAGCATTTCCGTACGATAGACCGCCGTGCCGCGCACATCATCAATCGGGCGTGGGTATTGACTGACCTCTACGGCTGTCTGGCGGATGACGTCATCGGATAGGGTTTTGCCCCGCAAAAATGCCTCACTTTCCGGAACGCGAACAATAGTGGGAGCCACACTACCCAGCGCAATCCGTGCACCGGTGATGACATCGCCGTCAAATGCGAGAATCACACACACATTGATTACCGCGATTGCCTGCGCCCGGCGCAGTCCGAGTTTAAGAAACACGCCGCGCTCATTTTCGCCGAGTGGATTAAATGAAATCTCTCTCATCATTTCGTCGGGGCGCATCGCGGTTTCGCGAATTCCCGTGTAGAATTCAGGAAGTGGAATCACACGTTCACCAGATGTTGATTGGAGCGTGACCGATGCACCAAGCGCCCACAGGGGGGTAATCGTGTCGTTAGCGGGGCTGGCGGTAATCAGGTTGCCTGCAACGGTGGCGCGATTGCGGATTTGCGGCGCACCGACTTCCCAGCATGCCTGGGCGAGTGGCAGGGCGTTATTGATGATATGTTGGCTATCGACGACCTGATTGTGAGTGACGAGAGCGCCCATATGAATCTGGTTGTTGTGGGTAGTGATCGTGTTGAGACCGGGAACCCGCGTGATGTCAATCAGGGTATCAATTCCCTGACGACGCCCGCGTTCGAGTTCAATAATGATGTCGGTTCCACCGGCAACAATCCGGGCACGATCTTGATATTGTTCGAGTAAATTGAGGGCTTCATCAATTGTCGTAACGCTATAGTAGTTCTTCCACATCAACGTATTTTCCTATACGAGCCAAATCACAGCACTAGTTTAGCACAATGGATTCTGGCATGGAAACGTTTGTTTATCCGGTAAGCGTGAAATTTACAAAGTCGAGGTGAAATGGACGTATTTCTTTCCTACGCACGGCAGGATGGCGAGGCATTTACGCAGCAACTTCACGACAAACTGGTGGCAGCAGGCATTCCAGTCTGGATGGATCGCGCACAAATGCGAGGTAATGCCAGTTGGTGGCGACAAATCAGGGATGAACTGGATAAGGCGGAATTTCTTGTTCTGGTCGCCACGCCGGGTGCCGCCGAATCGCCAAACGTTGCAGCAGAACTGCGTTATGCTCGCCAGCACGGGGTATGCATTTACGGAGTGATGGTTCCGGGCTACCCTGTCGACTCGCTGGCACTGCCGAACTGGTTTAAGAAGCAGCATGTTTATAACCTTGACCGGGAGTGGGGAAAATTCGTCCAGCATTTACAGGAAGAGTGCATTGTCAACCGTGTTCCATTCATGGCCCCGGAGATTGACATCCAGACGATTGTTGATCGCCGCGAAGAAATGGGCAGGGTGTTATCCAGTTTTCTTGATGATGTAAATCCAGTGGCAGCAACGGTTGCGCTGCGTGGACCGGGCGGATTTGGCAAGACGACGATTGCCGCGGCAGTTTGTTATGACCACCGAATTGAAACAGCGTTTGACGAGGGGGTGCTGTGGACGACGCTGGGTAAACAGCCCGATTTACTGGCTGAGATCACCAAAATGTACCGTGCGCTAACAGGAGAGTTGACCACCTTCATTGATGTTGAGGAGGCATCAAAAGTGCTGGCGGAGCGGCTCGAAGATCAGGATATGTTGATGGTGATTGATGATGTGTGGGATAGAGCACATCTGCGCCCATTTTTGCGCGGTGGCGGGCGGGTCGCACGGTTGATTACGACGCGGTCAGTTGAGGTGGCAGCAGTTGCATCTGAACAGATTAGCATCGAGCACATGCGCCCGGATGAAGCTGTTCGCCTGCTAACCAGCCACCTGTCGCCCGCCGACCTCGCCCCTTTTCAGGACCTCGCCCGGCGACTGGGCGATATGCCGATGATGCTGCAACTGGTCGGCGAGGCGATTTACCAGCGAGTTGACCGGGGCGAATCGATAGAGCACGCGCTGTCGTGGGTGAACACGGCGCTAGAGCGCAAAGGGCTACAAGCCTTCGACGCCTTCAGCGACAGTGATCGTCATCAGGCGTTGTCACGAACTATTGAAGTCAGTCTTGAGCTGCTGAGTGAATCACAGCAAGCGCGTTATTTTGAGTTGTCCATTTTTCCTGAAGATGCCGATATTCCCCTGAATGCTGCCGGAGCGTTGTGGGGGATGGATGAATTTGATACTGAAGACCTGATAAGCACCTTATTCAGTCTATCGCTGCTCAACTTTGATTTTCGTGCAGCGACTTTCCGCCTGCATGATGTCCTGCGCGAATATGCCAGATCACAGGTGGGGGACATGGTAATCATCCATGACAAAATCATTCGGGGGTGGGGCGATTTGTATGACCTGCCCGATGATTATGCGTGGCGATGGCTGTCCTATCACCTGCTGCGGGCCGAACGGGCCAACGAACTGCGGGAGTTGCTGTTGGATTTCAACTGGATTGATGCCAAATTGGGGGCGACCACACCAAACGCATTACTTACTGACTTTGCGCGACTGGGCGACGATGATGCAGCACTGGGTCTGGTGGAAAGCGCCTTACGCAACATGGCACATGTTATTGTCGAAGACCCCTCTCAATTGGCCGGACAGCTCATCGGGCGCTTGATGTGGTTTGACCATGAGCTTATCCAGAATCTTGTGCAGCAAGCCCGTGAATATTGCCTGACGCCGTGGCTGGAACCGCAATCGCCGAGCTTACCGCGAGCCGGAGGACCGCTCCTGCGTACAATGGAGGGTCACCAGAAAATTGTGCGGGCAGCGAAAATCCTGCCCGATGGCAAGCGCGTCGCCTCGGTGGGGTCAGACGGTTTGCTCAAATTGTGGAGCCTGGAACATGGCATTGAACTGGCGTCGTGGGAGGCCCATGATGGCGACATCTTGAACGACGTGGCGGCCACCGATGAGGTTATTTTGACTGCCGGGTCGGATGGCACAGTACGTGTCTTCGACATCCGCAGTGGAGAGATGAGGCATATACTGGCCGGGCACAATGGCACGGTTGAATCGGTGGCGGTCGAAGGCAACATCGCCATCTCTGGCGGCTCGGATGATATTGTCAATATATGGAACATTGATACTGGCGAAAACATCGCTGCGTTAAGAGGTCATAACGGCATTATTAATGTTGTTGAGATCTATGATAATCTACTGATTTCAGGCGGTTCAGATAAAACGGTGCGGGTCTGGAGTTTGAGTGATCGCCGCGAAATTCACCGTCTTTATCATGATTCGTATGTCAATGCCTTGACCGTCTCCGATGGCTACATCTACACGGGCGACAAAAAAGGGTACGTAGCGGTGTGGTCGCTGGAAGACGGCGAACTGCTGCACCATTTCCGGGCACACAAAGAAGGCATCTATGGAATCAAAGCCTATAAACCCGGTCAGCTCATCACGGCATCGGCAGATTGTACTGCTATTCTCTGGGACACCGACGAACCCGGTTTGACACTGGTCGGACACAAATTCCCCATTAATGACCTGGAAGTGACACCAGATGGCAAGTTTGCCGTCACCGCCTCGGCTGACAAAAGTCTTAAGGTCTGGCGCTTGACGGGCGTGGTGGCAGAACCTGAAATTGAATACCACACTGACCGCATCAACAGTGTGGCGATTACGCCGGGGGGCAAACTTGCGATTACGGCTTCCGGAGATGAAGCGCTCAAAGTGTGGGACTTGACGAATTTCACACTGAACAAAACACTGCGCGGGCATTCTCGTCATGTCAACGATATTGTCATTACAAGCAACGGTCGTTTCGTTATTTCCGCCGCTTCTGATGGTTTCTTGAAACGCTGGGATTTGTTCAGCGGCGAAGATTTATGGTCCCATAACCCCCATGACCGGGCGATTACCGCGCTGGCGTTGGCGGCTGATGAAAAAGAACTGCTATGTGGATTTACGGATGGTATTTTGAAGCGCATCGTGGTAGCAACGGGCAATGAACTGTCTACACTAAACGGGCACGACAAGCGGATTAATGCGCTGGCATGGTCCGCCAATGACCGCTTTGCCGTATCCGCTGCCGGGGAGTATTTTGGTCGCAATCATGGATTGTGCCTGTGGGACATGGAAGCCGGAACGCTCGTGAAGCAGCTCGAAGGTCACCGCCGCAAAGTGAACTCGATTGCGTTTGGCAAAGATTGTTTCGTCACCGCCTCGGACGACTATACGGTCAAGGTCTGGGATTCAATTACTGGAGAAGAGAGGTATACCATCAACCGCCACCGCGAACACGTGAATGCCGTCTTCATTCATGAACGATTTCTGTTCTCCGGTGGTGAAGATGGCTGGCTCTCTGTCTGGCAACTTGAAGATGGGCAGTGGCTGGTGAGTTTCAATCTTGAAGATGCCATATCGGCTATTGGCGTGGGAGACGATGGCAAAACAATTGTCGTAGGCGGCGCATCCGGCAAGGTTCATTTTCTGAAATTGCGCTGTTTCTAGCGACGACTTGGATACGGGGCCGGGGTAGCATTTTCATAATCCCACCCAATCATTGTGGTGCTGTCTCTGCCTTTTGCCTTATGGACCCTGTGTAGCGCATGGTGCATGACATCCGGCAGGGAATCTGGCTGCTTGAAGTGCTCGTATAAAAATGATGCATCCTTAAAACGCTCATCACCAAATAGACCGTCTGTTATGAGCAGGAAGCGATTCCAGCCCTCCCGTAACACACGAACACCAGTCGAATAAGCTGGCACTGCCTCCTCAAATGTGTTGACGTAGCCAATCCACTCGAAACGGCTGCGTTCGTTCAGCGCATACTGACCGAGGCTTGCCAGCTCAGGATGTAGCAAATATAGTACGCAATCTCCAATGTTCATCCACCACAGATAGTGTTCACAGCGGGCGGCCATCAGCAATGAGGTTTCTCCCCGGATATTCCCACTCTGTTTGAGGAATTCTGGTGAGGAAAAGACATCGTGCAAATGAAATTGCAAGTCACGAAATATGCTGCGCACCGGCTGCGTGAAAATCTCGCGGATGGCGGTCTGTTGGTTCATCAAGGTCTCGATTACCAGTTCAACGCTCTGTGCCGTCTGATGTCCATCCAATATGGCGGCAAATTCCCAATCTTCGTCTGACATAAGAACCAGACCATCTTCATTCACCTGAGCACCGCCGCGAGTGTTCCCGCCGTAACGCCCAATAGTAAAGGAGCTGTGCGTGTCTACATGCGGTGAATCGAAGAAAAATGATTGGCTGCCTGCCCATTGGAAAAACATAAGTACTACCCTCGAATTGTTGCTATTAACAGAATCTGTATGCTATAATGCGCCAAAGCAATGAACTTTGATAAAAATTGGTATTGTGAGCGAGACACCTTCCTTATCAGACCCTTCTTCTAGATGCAATAACCTGCATAAAGTTTGCGTACCGAGCCTTGTCTCGGTTTTTTCATGCTTCAGATACAGGAGAAAATGGTGGAAGCTGGTTCTATAGGCGGCTTAACAAGCATATTAGTTCTCGTTTTATTGAAGATTGCCCTCACCACTGGCTACAGTGCCCTTATCAACGCCAGCAAGTCGGCACTGCGGGAGCGAGCCGAAAACGGTCATAGTGGTGCAAAACGGGCGGCGCGGTTGGGTGAAGACGCCAGTGCGCTGTTAGCCCTTCACCAGTATCTATCTATTCTACTCACTATCTTGATTTCAGGGGCAGTTTTTCTAACTTTTTTACCCTACGCGGAAATTCTGCTGACCGACATGGGGATTGAAGACGATACGATGGCAATACTCATCGGGCTGGCTGTTATCGTGCCTGTCTTGAGTACGTTTCTCTTGATTTTTGGGGAACGTGTTCCGATTGGCACGGTAATTGGGCGAGCCGAGCCAATTGCCATTACCATGTCACGCCCCATGCAGGCCCTCCTGCAAATCTTTTTGCCGTTCATTTACTTCAACCTGCGAATCTCGACAGGCATTGCACGTGTCCTCGGTGGCAGCGGCGTTACCCACCTGATTACCGAGGAAGAGATCAAAACGATTGTTGATGCAGGCTCCGAAGAAGGCGTCCTCGAAGATGAGGAAAAGGAAATGATCTATTCCATCATACGCTTTGGCGATACGGTGGCCCGCGAAGTTATGCTGCCGCGTATTGACATTGTGGCGCTGGACATAAATTCCTCAATGGAAGAAGCTCTGGACCTCATCATTGCGCGTGGACATTCCCGCATTCCAGTTTTTCGCGATAATATCGACAACATCGAAGGCGTATTATATGCGAAGGACCTGCTGGAAATTTGGCGGTCTGGCGAAAAAATCCCCTCGCTGGAAGGCATTTTGCGCGAGCCTCATTTTGTTCCCGAATCGAAACGGGCCAGCGATTTGCTGATAGAAATGCAGAACCGCAAGATTCACATGGTCTTCGTCGTGGATGAATATGGCGGGACGGCGGGACTGGTCACATTGGAAGACCTTGTTGAAGAAATTGTGGGCGAAATTCAGGATGAGTATGACACCAATGAGGAAGCACTGCTCCAGCAAATTGATGACTCGATGTACATCTTTAGTGCGCGAATTGACCTCGACCACTTGAATCACCTACTCGATGTCTCGATTCCCACCGAGGAGAGCGACACGTTGGGCGGCTATATTTTCAGTCACCTGGGGCGTGTGCCGGTGGTGGGCGACGAGATTCACGCTTATGATCTGGTAATTACTGTGCAGTCGGTGACGGGGCGGCGTATTCGCAAAGTCAAAGTGCGCCGGACACAGCGCGTTCAAACCGGCGAAGTTCCCGCCGTTGTGGAAGATACGAAATCGAATAGTAACGAGAATCTGGCAGCAAGCGAGACCTAAAAATGCAGATTAATCATCTGGCAATTGTTGTGGAACAACTGGATGATGCCCTTAAATTCTGGCGCGATGCGCTGGGTCTGGAATTGACCGCCACCGAAGAAAATCCCGAAGAGAACGTAAACATCGGATTTTTGAAGATCGGCGAGTCCTCGATAGAGCTGCTGGAGCCAACCAATAAAGAAAGTGGCATTGGGAAATATCTTGCCAGCAAAGGGCCGGGTATGCATCACATTTGCCTTGAGGTTGATGACATTCGGGCGGCCATGGATAGGCTGCGCGACCACAATATTGAATTCATTAACGACGAGCCGAAGACACGGGAGGATGGCATCAAGTACTGCTTTATCCATCCAAAGAGTGCTTTCGGCGTGCTGGTTGAGTTGTACGAGTTGCCTTAGTAACAAAAAAACCTCCCATTGAGGGAGGTCACAACTTACCGTTCGCCGCTGCCAACTTCCGCGACAGCGACTGTTTCCGTATAGAAGCGTATTGCGAGCTGCCCAATCAAAATCTTGTCGGCGTGGTTGAGAATGTATGGCTTATAGGGACTGAGGCGATTTCCGTTTAAAAACGTCCCGTTAGAACTGCCAAGATCCATCAAAACATATTGGTCTTCGAGTTTCTCAATCTGCGCATGTTTGCGAGAAACACCAAGTGCATAACCCTGATACTCATTTAGATCGATAAAAACGATGTCAGCAGATGTAGAGTATGTATGGCGGCCTAAAATAACGGGGCGTTTGTAGGGAATCTTGATCGCATCGGCACTGCTAGAAATCAACACAGCTATTTCGTCAGGTTCCAACTCAATGGCCGCTCTATTTTGGTCGAGATCCTGTAACGCTTCTTGCATTTTGGCACGAATGTTTACTGTGGTAGTTGTGCCAATCAACGTCGATTGGTGAGGGTTAATATCGCCAATCCACAACCCGCATTGACTGCAAAATTGACTCGAAGCACTATTGCCGGTCCCACACTTTGGGCAAGTTATCAGTTCACTCATAAAATGGCTCCCGATTATCCACTCCAGTAAAACTCATAAAAAATTATTAATTCCCTGCGAAAAACAAACTTTTGTCAAACCAAAAGTTACAACAAGCATTGCAAGTCTAGGCTTAGGATATACCATAATACCAACGGTTGCAGGTTTCTAGACCATGATTCACAAATTATTCGTAAATAATTAAGTTTTGAAAATCAGACGTCAATTTCTCGCCACCATTTTTTCGGACCACTACCACATCTTCAACCCGTGCCGAAAAGTCGTTATCGTGCATGATACTGGGTTCAACGGTGAACAACATTCCTTCCTGAAGCAGAATTGTGTCGCCGTGCGTCAGGAAAGGCGGTTCATGTACATCCAGCCCAATACCGTGTCCCAACCGATGCCTGAAATATTCACCTTCTCCAGCGTCATCAATGACCTTGCGGGCGGCTGCATCAACGTCTTCAGCAGTATATTGTCCTGCAATGAGTGCAGCAACCCCGGCTTTTTGTGACTCCATCACCAGACGATGGACGCGCAGGGCTGATTCAGGAGGTTCACCAAAGAAAACGGTGCGTCCGAAGTCGTAACACCAGCCTTCATAGATTGCGCCGAAGTCAAACAACAGGGTCATAGGTGGTTGCAGCTTGCGATGCCATTTTTGTTCGGGATGGCCCAGAATGAGCGGAAAGTCAGGGCCACTGTTATACATAGCCGTCGTGAAAGATGGTCCCGCCGCACCATGCTGTTTGAGCTGGTAATCAACCTCTACCATCACATCCAATTCCGTCATACCATGCTTAAGCTGCTTGAGAACAGCCGCAAAGGCCGCTTCAGTGATTTCGCCCGCTTTGCGCATCGTAGCAATGTCGGCGTCAGTCTTGATAACTCGCATCGTCCTCAGAATTGCGGTTGCCGATACCAGCCGCATCTGCGGGAGTAGTGCCTGAAGATGTACAAGGGCTTCTGCTCGTGTATTGTCACTGACAGCCACCCGGGGTGTCGGTGGGAGTCTGAACATGTCCAGCACCTGCTGGACCATTGTCGCCGGGTCATCCCAATCGCCCAGAATACGAATATCACCGTCGGCACCCATTCCGCCAAATTCGGCAGACATGCGCGATAACGTGAAGATTGGCGAATGGTCGGGAGTCAGCCATACACCTTCGAGCCATGCCCCCGGATGCAAAATCGTGCCGAAATTCGGAAATTCGCGCGGAATCCCGGTCAGGTATTGCAGATCGGCGGAAAGTGGCAGAAATGTGAGGTCAGCGTGCGCTGCCAGTAAAATCTGGAATTGCTTGATTCTGTCGTTATCCATACAATCTTCCCACGTAATATGGCTGACAATTGTAACGTCTAATAGCTAGATGACAACTTTGAGGGGGTCTCAAAATTATGACGAATAGTAGTATCCGTGCCGGGGATACAGCTCAAATAAATGCAGCACTGGAACAAGATATTCCGGTGTTTTTATGGCTTTCTGATAGCAGTTCGGTACCTTCAGACGTAAGAAAGGCTATCGAACAGGCGATCAATAAATATCGCAGCAAAATTGCTGTTTATCTTGTTGACACGACATCCAACGCAGACCTGGCCCAACGATTTGACGTTGGTAGGCATCCGGTGATTGTAGGCTGGCACAATGGAGACATTGTCTCGCGGCGCAGTCGCCCATGGGCAACCGATGTGGCCGGATTACTTGAAAAGCTGGCTGGTCTGGCACCAAAGCGTGACGACCCAAATAGCCAAAAGGAGATTACTGTGGCTGATAAACCCGTAGCTGTTACGGACGCAACATTTCAGGAAGAAGTTCTCGAAAGCGACATCCCTGTGCTGGTAGATTTCTGGGCAGAATGGTGTGGTCCCTGCCATATGGTAGCCCCCATTCTGGAGAAACTGGCCGGTGAATATGCTGGTAAGGTCAAAATTGCCAAAGTCGATGTGGATGCAAACCCTCAGTTGGCGGGTGGGTTCCGCATCATGAGCATCCCAACCTTGATGTTTGTCAAGGAAGGTAAGATCGTTGGGCAGGCTGCTGGCGCAGCGCCGGAACCTGCTTTGCGCGATGCACTCGAACAACTTATCGCACTCGAAATTCCCGCATAGATTTTCTCCCTCATGATGAACCGCTTGCCGTAACTGGCAGGCGGTTTTTGCTTTATTACTCATAGGTGCCAGTGCCTCGCAATCGCCTGACTCGCGCACCAGATTGGACCGGACCCAACGTTTATCTAGTGTTGTGACGAAAAATGTTACTTCACCAACGAATTTGTCCTTGATGGAAATCTAAAGAACAATCATAGCAGTTCGCGATATAATATGTTTATTACCTGGCGCAGAAAGTAAATTTTGGTATGGCACTTTCAGGAAAAAGAGTATTTATTGTTGAGGATAACCCTACCAACCTTGCGATTACCATCACGCTCCTTGAGCAAAGTGGCGCACAGGTCTATTATGACCGCTGGGGCATCGAAACGGTAGCTCGTATCTTGCGGCATCGCCCTATTGATATTATCCTCCTCGACTTGATGTTTCCCGGCGGCGTAAGTGGCTTTGACGTGTATGAAGCGGTCCGGCAAAATCCAGCATTGCAGGACATTCCGGTGATTATCGTGACGGCCAACAGTTCCGACAAAGCCATTTTGCGAGCCAGGGAACTGGGTGTTAATGGTTATATTGTAAAACCCCTCTCTAAAGAATCATTTGCCAATTCCGTTGCCAGAGTTATTGACGGTGGTGAAGTCTGGGAAACCTGACAATGGGACCAACGCTCTCCACACGCCCGCCAAACAATGTGCCATAACAGGCAAAACATCATGTATAATGTCCGGGTTTGAGGAGAAATGCCGATGAGTCTATTGGATTACATAAGGATCATCATCAGGCGCGGGTGGATCATTGTCCTGGCAGTCATCATCACCGCGACAGCCGCCTTCGGATTTAGCAAACTCCAAACCGAAGAATATCGCGCCACTCAGAAAGTTCTGCTGCTTCCGGCACGTAATGACCTCGGGTTATCGGAGACATTGCGTATTTTGCTGCGGAGCTTTGTAGAGTATCTAAACACCGATGAGGTGGCTCGTATCATCATCGAAACACTGGAACTTGATATGCAGCCGGGCGAATTGCGTTCAAATACAACCATCAATTCTGACCCGACGACCTTGACTATCCAGATTGACGTGGATTTGACGGATGGACCACAGGCCGCTGCAATTGCCACCGAGTGGGGACGCCAGTTGGTTATCTTCCGCGATCAAGAAAACAACCAGTTACGGCGTGAAGATCGCATTGAGGCACGTCTGCTCGATACCGCATCTTTTGGGCTGTATCGCCCCAACACCCAGATCAATGTGGTGGCGGGTGCGGTGTTGGGGTTGCTGGTTGGTGCAGTGGTGGTATTTGTGCTGGAATATCTTGAATCTAACATTCTTCGCAGCGCCACCGATGTGAATTTGCTAGACCTGCTGGCAAGCATTCCAGAAGAGGGGTGACAGATGGATTTGATTACAATAAAGGACCCGCGTTCTGCCGCTGCGGATGCTTACCGGACACTGCGCACCAATCTGATGTTCAGCCGCTTAGATAACCCTTTAGTTACACTTGGTGTAACCTCCCCGGCGGAAGATAACGGCAAAAGCCGGGCAGCAGCTAATCTAGCGGTGACGTTGGCGCAAGCTGGCAATACAACGATTTTGGTTGATGCCGATTTGCGTCGTCCGGGCCAACACACCATCTGGGGTGTGGATAATGGTCGTGGGCTGACAACGGCTCTGCTGGACGACAGCACGATTGAACTGGTTGACACCGGCATCGATTACCTTAAAATACTGCCATCCGGCGAATTGCCTGCCAACCCGGTTGATGTGCTGGCTTCAAACAAAATGGACGCTGTTATTGAGAAACTGAAAGCAATGGCCGATATTCTAATTTTTGATATGCCGCCGGTATTGGTGGCCGCCGATGCTTCGGTGCTCGGTCAAAAACTCGATGGCGTCCTAATGATTTTGCAAGCCAACAAGACCCAGCGAGACCACACCAGCCGGGCACAGGAGCAGCTAAGGCGGGTAAATGTTAATTTGCTGGGGGCGGCGCTAATTGATTCACCGCTTGATCGTGCATCATCACAATACCGTTAAGCCAATACGAGGGATTTGTTTTGAAAGGATTAATTCTGAGCGGCGGAAAAGGAACCCGCCTGTATCCACTGACTTACACCCGTGCCAAACAATTGATACCCGTTGCCAACAAGCCGGTTTTGTTTCGTGTCATTGAAGCCATTCGTGATGCGGGCATTGATGAGATTGGTATTGTGACAGGGGACACGCATAACGAAATCGTTGAGGCCGTCGGCGATGGCAGCCAATTTGAGGTGTACATTGAATACATTAACCAGGAACTGCCGATGGGACTGGCCCATGCGGTCAAAATTTCGCGTGACTTTTTGCGAGATGATCGCTTTGTGATGTTTCTGGGCGATAACGTGATCGAGGGTGGCATCAGTGACCTGATTCGCGATTTTGATAAGCATCCAGACTGGAACAGCCAGATAGTGCTGACCCGTGTCGAATATCCCCAGCATTATGGCGTGGCTCGTCTTAAGGAGAATGGGCAGATTGACTACCTTGTTGAGAAGCCCGAAGATCCCCCCTCCAATCTGGCACTGGTTGGGATTTATATGTTTGATCACCATATTTTTGAAGCCACCAATGCCATCCAACCCTCGGCACGCGGTGAACTCGAAATCACCGATGCACTGCAATGGCTGCTCGAACACAACTATGTTGTTTACCCGCATATCCATGAGGGGTGGTGGGTGGATACCGGAAAACCCATTGATATGTTAGATGCCAACAGCCGCGTTCTGGAAGAGCTTCGTCCGGCAATCAGAGGCGTAGTCGATGAACTTTCTGAAGTCGATTTTCGCGTTACGATTGAAGACGGTGCGCAAATCATCAACAGTGTAGTGCGTGGTCCGGCGATTATCGGGCGCGATACAATTGTCCGCAACAGCTACGTGGGGCCATTCACCAGCATTTATCATCACGTCACGATTGAAAACTGTGAAATCGAACGGTCGATTGTCCTTGAACACAGCAAACTGCGCAATGTAGGCTCGCGCATTCAGGACAGTCTGATTGGCCGCTTTGCGGATGTTGATATGAGCGACCGTAAACCTATCGCGATGAAACTTGCTCTGGGCGACCACAGTAAAGTCCGCCTACCACTAAAATAACGGAGAAAACCAGATGAAAAACATTCTCGTCACCGGGGGAGCCGGGTTTATCGGCAGCGCGTTTGTGCGGATGATGGTGGAGAAATATCCAGATTACAACATCATTGTCCTCGATAAGCTGACTTATGCCGGAAATCTGGACAACCTCATTCCCGTCCATGATGAGCCGAATTACCGGTTTGAAAAAGGCGATATTGCGCACGAAGCAACAGTGCAGCGTGTCCTTGAAACTCACGACATCGACACCATTGTAAACTTCGCCGCCGAGTCACACGTTGATCGCAGCATTCTGGACCCTCACGCTTTTGTCCATACCGATGTGGTAGGTGTGTATATCCTGCTGGAAACCGCGCGTAAGCTGGGCATTAATCGCTTCCACCATGTCTCGACCGACGAGGTGTACGGCAGCCTGGAAGAAGGCTTTTTCAACGAGGGCGACCCGCTGGAACCCAATAATCCCTACTCGGCCAGCAAAGCCGGAGGCGAATTGATGATCCGCGCCTATCATGTGACCTATGGCATGCATACCACCATTACACGCGGCAGCAATACCTTCGGGCCGTATCAATACCCGGAAAAGCTGCTGCCTCTGTTCATCACCGAGGCACTGCAAGATCGACCGCTGCCCCTATATGGTGACGGGAAACAGGTGCGCGACTGGCTGTATGTCGAAGATCATGCGGCAGGTATTGATCTCATCCTCCACAAGGGGCAGCCGGGTGATATTTATAACATCGGCGGCGAGAATGAACGACACAATATTGATGTCATTAAGTATATGCTCAATTATCTGGGCAAGCCGCACTCGCTCATCAAACACGTCGAAGACCGGCAGGCCCACGACCGCCGTTATGCGCTGACCAATGATAAACTACGTGCTGATCTGGGCTGGAGTCCAGATACAGAATTTGAGACTGCCATGCAAGAAACGATACAATGGTATGTGGATAACGACTGGTGGTGGAGCAAAATCAAGACCGGCGAGTATCTGGAGTTTTATAAACAGCAGTACGCCGACAGGTTAGCAAACGCCAAATAGACATTGGAATTCATACATGGCAGACGAGGACAGAAGACCGCATATCCTGACACAAGAATTCTGGACTGAGCGATTCCAGAAACTTTACCGGCGATTTGAAAGAACCGCGATACGCGGTAATGCAGTCACCGACGGACTGGTATTCAAAATTTACCGGGCCATAGATCGTTTTCAAAGTTATGGCCCCCACGAAGCCGCTGCTCTGTCGTATTATGCCCTCTTCTCCCTGTTCCCACTTCTGATTTTGTTAATTGTATTGGGATCATCTTTACTCGGAACTGAATCGGCACGAGACAATGTGAGCGACCTCCTGTCGCTATTTTTCCCCGGACAAACCGCCGATGTGCTGCGCGATGCTGTCGAATCGACCCAGACCAATCGTGGCTCGATCACTGTTTTCTCGCTCTTGGTGCTAGCATGGTCCTCAGCGAGCTTGTTTGGCAATATGGAAAAAGTGCTCAACCGCGTCTTTGATATTCACCAACCCCGCCGCATCTATGAAAGGCGCTTTGTTGGGATGGTCATGATTTTGATGCTGGGTATCTTCTTGCTGGCGTCAATCCTGACAAATGTCCTGTTTAGCTTCCTCGGATTGCTGTTCCTGAATCAATTCAATGTGTGGCTTCAGATGGCGAGTTTATTTGTTCCGGCGGCGTTCAATGCGGCTATCTTTGCCATGCTTTATGGTTTTTTGCCGCGTCACCATATACGGTGGGACGCCATTCTGCCGGTATCACTGCTGGCGGGTGCAGTTTTTGAAGTTGCCAAGCGTCTGATTGTGTGGTATCTCACCAATGTGGCAACCCTTGACCTTGTTTATGGCTCAGTAACAACGGTCGTGGTCTTCATGTTCTGGACTTTTTTATCATTTTGCCTGCTGTTGATCGGGGCAGAATTTTGTGTGGCGATTGATGAGTGGATGGATCGACCGCTGCGAACACTGCGCGAGCAGAGCCGTCTACCAGTTTTACTGCCCGACGGACGCCCATTTTTCCCCACTGACAAGAAATGATTTTGCGCAAAAGTCGTGCTGTAAGCTAATATTTAACGTATATATTTATGCTCGGAGTTCCTACATGCGCATCCGCCGAATAGCCCTTCTTCTACCGGGAATACTTTTGGTTTCCGGTATGATCGTAACCCAATTTACCAGTCATTCTCCGGTAAAAAACAGTGTGCTGGAAGTCGAGGCTTCTTGCAGTGTACTGCTGAATGCCGAAACTTTTCTTGCGCAAGAGGATGACGAACTTCAGGAATTATCCCTGATTATCTCACTGCCGGACGGTACACCGATCCCCGGTGTCTGTTTAACCTTCATGCTCGATTTAGGCCCCGGCAGTCAGGGGGAGTTTCTGGGACGGTGTACCACAGATGAGGAAGGCGTTTGCGTTATTAACGTGCCCAGAGGGGTAGTGATTGTGTATTTTGGCAACACACAAATTGGCGGTATCCCGGTCAATAACGCCAATGATGTCATCAACGCTCAATTAGAGGATGCGTCTGTAGGCGGAATCGCGTATTATTCAAACAGCAGTGAGCCGTCTACGCAAATAATCGTCGCCAGCGACGCGGGCAATAACACCATTGAGATAGTGCACGCCGTTGAAGATGAAGATGGCAACCTTGTTCCATTGCCTCCCAATACAGATATTGTCGAGCCACCCATAAACATTCCACCCGGACAGACCCGGCCCGACGGCAGTCAGTCGCCGGATGGTGGACAACCGCCTGTAACAGAACCACCTGATGGACCGGTTACGGTACGTCTTCTGCCCGATTACATCGCGACCACCGAATCGTATGACAAAATATACTGCTTCTATAACATGGGAGAAGGCCAGTCAAAACGGATTCCTGGCGGGTCGGGGGCGTTCATGGCCGGGGGCGGCAATTATTTCGATCTTGGGACCATTATCAACAACGAAGCCGCACCAGCCGAGTTACTGGATGCCGGAGAAGATGATTTAAACTTCAGCTTGCAGTGCTGGGGATGGCAAGGCGATACGCTCATTCAGATTGGAAATCTCTCGGCCAGTGTTGAACCCGTTAACTGGATGGGAGATGCCCTTAATACCGTTTCCGCCGAAGGCACGTTTACATTTTCCTATACAGTTGAGTACGAATTATTGGAAGACCAATCCCATTCGGGCAGTGCCCCGCCTTCAGGGTCAGCGCGTTTGAGCGATCAACTGGTTGCTCCCACCAATGTTACCGTCGATAGCAACAGCCTGCGCTGGAATTTTGACGGTGAGCACCCTATCGGTGGCTTTCGCATCTATCGCAACGGCGCACTCATTGGAAGTACACCGCCCGATGCGCGATCATGGTTTGGTGATGGCCTGCTTATCGCCGAGTGTGGAGAGGGTACCCAATTTACGGTGACAAGTTTTGCCGGTAGTCTCGAATCAGCCCAGTCTTCTGCCTTTGTGGGCGAAGCACCGCCCTGCCTGGTCGATGTGATCCTCTCAGTCAGCAACGTATCCATAACCAACATCAACGATTGTGACGGTCTGGGCTGTGGGACGGCTGCTGAAATGTATGGCTATCTGGTTGCGAATGGGCAAACGGTTTCATTTGGCCTGCCGGAGTTCATTGGCGTGGTGGGTGGCAGCGTGGCAATCCCAACCTCCAGTCTGACCGTCTCCATTGGCGAAGGGGAAAGCCTTGAATATGGCCTGTATCTGTTTGATCACGATGCGTTGACGCCTGATGATACGCTGTGTATCTTCAGCCAGACATTATCTCTGGAAGAGGTGCGCGATGCGCAGGTAAGCGGTGGTCAGCAATTTTCAGGACAGGCAGCCGGGGATGAGGCGGAATGTTCGTTTACGGTCATCATCAGCCCCAATTCTTAATTTTTGTAGACTAATACCTTGAGAAGTGGGGGAAAATAATGACACGACAAAATCGTCTTACCATCGGTATTATCGCCATCCTTATTCTTGTTGGGATTATAACAGTTGTTCTCATCAGCACTGATGAATCGCTGTTTGGCACGGCAGGCGATGCAACGCCCACCGATCCTCCTCAGGTTGGGCCTCCTCCGACCAGACCACCTGAGCGCCAGATCACGTTGTGTCACGTAAATCCCGATGGCAGCCGTATCACACTCACCCTCCCGCAACGTGCTGCTGCTGGTCCAGAGGGACATTTTAATGATGACGGATCGCCACGACCCGGTCACGAGGCCGACACAATGGGAGCCTGTCCGCAGATCGAACCGACAGCCACCACTTTGCCCGACAGCGGACCCACCGAGATACCCGCTGCGACGGCAGTTGTTCCCTCAGCCACTCCTGTGCTGCCGACGCAAGTACCACCAACCGCTGTTCCGCCAACACTTGACCAGAGTTTTAGCGGCGATGATGAAAGATTTATCATCTGTCATGTAGCGGGCGGATCATATCAAGTGCTGAATTTGCCACGCGCAGCTTTTAACGGGCACTTTACGGAAGGTGGTGCTCCGCGTGCAAATCATAATCAAGATTTTATTATTTCAGGACCGGGTTTTGAAAATACTGGACGCACCTCAGAGGATTGTAAGGCACCTGAGCCAACCGCCACATTCACCAATACACCCGGTATCACTTTTACACGAACCTTTACTCCAACCGATACCCTGACAAGTACGGCAACGGTTACTCCCAGCAGCACCGCCACACCAACCGATACACCCACTGCGACGGATACGCTGACACTGACGCCAAGCCACACACTTACGGATACAACCACGCCGACAATCACGATAACTAACACTTTCACAGCGACAGCAACAGTGACCAACACGGCAACGACCACGTCCACCTATACCGCGACATCAACGGTCACTGCAACGCCAACATGGACGGCTACGCCGACCAGCACCAACACATCGACGAACACTGCGACCAGCACTGTCACGCCAACCTATACGGA
>JAKEEQ010000127.1 GCA_022616515.1 Chloroflexota bacterium
ACCATGATGGCTGGTTCAACAGGTTTGCTGGCGGCGCTGATTATCGGTTGGGCACAACGTGGTCGTGCCGAAATTGATCTTGTACTCAATGGCGCATTGGGTGGTCTGGTCGGCATCACCGCCAACTGCTTTGCCGTGACGCTGCCCTCAGCCGCCATCATCGGTGCCATTGCGGGTGTCGCGGTGCTGGCGGTGGACTGGCTGCTGCTGCGCTTCAAGATTGACGATGCGGTTGGTGCTATTCCGGTGCATCTGGGGGCTGGTATCTGGGGCACGCTGGCGGTTGGCATTTTCGCCACCAGTGATAACCTGCTGGCCGCCAGCCGGGGCGAACAAATCCTCGTCCAACTGGTTGGCATCGTGGCAGCGGGTGCCTGGACATTTGGTATCACCTACGGTGTCTTCAAGGTTGTTGATATATTTGTACCGCTGCGCGTTAGCGAGGAAGACGAAGAACAGGGCCTGGACATTGCCGAGCATGGTTCCATTGGCGAATTGCTGGACATCTTTGGCACTCGCACAGGTGGCATGCCGAAAACCAGTCCGGTGAGTGTTCCGGCTGGCGCTGGCGACTAATGTTGAGATTTTAACACTATCAACAAAACTGCGCCCACCACGCTCAGGTTACGGGGGAATCAACCAGTTGAATGCGGTGGGTGCAGTCGAAACCATATTACTCCAAAACAAGTCGAAAACATAGGCCGGGCGGAACTTCCGCCCACTTTCCATCGCTGAACACCAGACTCCCCCACTCAGCGATTTTCGTGTCTAAAAATCAGGTAGAAATACCCGAAAGGAGACCCCCAAATGAACGACCAACGTGGCTGGCAAAACCAACGTCCCTTGACGGGACTGCAAACTCAAGAGCGTGAACGGGATGCGTGTGCGCTTGTCGCCAATATACGCAAAGAAGGGTTAGCCACGCATGGTAACCTCAAACGGACTATCGACGCCCTGACCAAGATGGGTCATCGGACGGGCATTGTTGATGGTGAAGGTGATGGTGTGGGTGTCATGACCGACATTCCGCGCCAACTATGGGCGAAAATTCTAACACGCGCCGGGATTCGAGCATCGCTGGCGGCTGATTCTCGCTTCTTTGTCGGACATGTGATGATCCCCAAAGCAGTGGATCCAGAGCCGATTAAAAATCTTATTTCCGAAAAACTTGTTGAAAACGGCTTTGATGTTCTGCTGGAAAAAGATGGTCTGGTTAACCGGCGTGCGCTGGGACCACAGGCCGAGCAGGATGAACCCCTTTTCTGGCAGATTGCCGGGTTAGCAAACCATGACATGTCGGTTCATGAAATCGACGGCCACCTTTTCCGCGCCCAGATGGACCTGGAGCGCCAGATTGATATACATTTCGCGTCGCTGTCGTCGCATGTGGTGGTATACAAAATGCGCGGCGCAGTTGAGGCCCTGATTCGTTATTACCCAGAACTACGCAATCCTGAATATTGTACGGCTATCACCATTGGTCATGCCCGTTATTCAACGAATACCCGCAGCAGTTTCGAGCGCGTGCAGCCCTTTTCGGTATTGGGGCATAATGGCGAGTTCAACACCATCGCCCGCCTGCGTGATGAAGCCGGGATGCTCGGTGTCCAACTCGTGCCGGACGGCTCCGACTCGCAGGATATTGACCGTCTGCTGCTGTCATTGTGTATGCAGCAGGGTTTTGATCTGGCGGAGGGGATGGAAATCATTTTCCCGCCCATTGAAGATGAAATCAATCTGATGCCGGAGGAGGCCCAATCCGTGTATCGACATTATCGCGCTGCCTTTGGGCCATTCGCGCAGGGTCCGGCGGCCCTCGCTACTCGTCTCGGTGATTTGTGCGTCTTCAGCGTGGATGCGCTGGGACTGCGCCCGCTGTGGTTTGGCGAAACCGAAAAGGAATATTTCTTCAGTTCGGAGCGAGGTGTGGTGGACGTGGATACGATGGTCCGCGACCCCAAGCCGCTCTCTCCCGGTGAGAAAATGGCGGTTCGCGTCGAGCGTGGGCGTGATGTCTATGTGCATGAGTATCCGGCTATCCGGCGGCATGTTGTAGAACGGGCACGTGATCGCGGGCGCTGGATGGAAGACACCCACTTTACGATGTCCATCTGGGGCAGCAATGACGTGCAGCAGTGGCCCTATCCCCGTCGCCCATTAGAAGAAGCATTTTCCTTCCCGGCAGGCGTATCCGCCGTTGCCGTTGCGGAGCAGCCACAGGTCATGACCGCCGTGATGCCGCTGTCGTCACGCCGTCTGGACATTGACCTGTTGGCGGCAATGGGCTGGGATCGCGACGATGTGACCTTTGCCGAAGTGCTGGCAACCGGACGCGAAATGCTGGGGTCACTCGGCTATGATGGGCAGTTGGCGGTGCTGGCGGAGCGGCGTGTTAATCTGTCCGACTTTTTCAAGGAAACGGTGTCCGTCGTCACCAATCCGTCAATTGACCGCGAACGCGAACAGGAACATTTCTCGACAACGGTGCTGCTGGGCCATCGCCCGGCCCTGACCGAAGCTGCCAAAGAACATTACCGCGTGATCACACTGGATACGCCGGTTCTGCTGGGCGGTCATCCTGAGCTTGGCACCACCGAAGACCTGCGCACTATCGCTGAGAAATTCGGCACGATGACGCTTGAAGATGTCATCTCCACCTTTGAACCCGTTTTTGCGCGGATTTCGATGGGCGCGTATGACCTTGAAGCGATTTCCGACGCGGTACAGCGCATTGCGGATGCAGCGGTACAGGCCGTTTCCAGTGGCGCACAATGTATCCTGCTGGATGATGCGGAAGCAATTGACGGCGAACGCCTGTGGATTGACCCGCATCTGCTCATTTCCGCTGTAGATAATGCCCTCAAAGGCAGTTTCAACGGCACTAACTTCCGCCGCAAGACAGGCGTGGTGGTGCGGTCAGGAGCCATCCGCAATCTACACGACCTCGCTCTGATTGTGGGCATGGGGGCGGATGCCGTTGCGCCGTATGCCATGTTTGCCGTCGGCAGCGAAAATTATGAGAAACCACAGCGCGGCAAGTCCGACCCGGTAGACCCGCTCGAAAGCCAGGCCAGCCTTGTGAAGGCCGCCACTAAGGGCCTCGAAAAGATCATGTGTACCATCGGCTGCCATGAACTGCGCGGTTATGGGCGCGTGGTGTCGGCGATTGCGCTGCCGCGTGAATTGGAACCTTATTTCCGCACTGATAACTTCTGCCGGGATGTGCGCGGCTGGACCCGTCTTGAAGATGATGCACAGGCACGTGCTCAGGTTTTCCGGGGCGAGGTTCATGACCGCCTCGCCAAGACCGAACGCATGTATCCGAAGGTCTTCAAGATTGGTGGCAAGGTCGCACGTGGCGAACTGACTATTCAGGATTGGATGGAGCATGTTGACGATATTGAGGATAAATTACCTGTTGCGCTGCGCCATCTAATCGGATTAAAACCCGCCGAACAGAAACTTGACCCGGCGGATGTTGATATAACCATTGGGCATCACAACCTGCCGGTTATTATTCCTGCCATGTCCTTTGGCTCACAGGGCGAGACGGCCTTTCGCGCCTATGCCGAAGCCGCCTATCGCCTGAATATCATCTGCATGAACGGTGAGGGTGGCGAATTGCAGGACATGATGGGCCTCTACCGGGCTAATCGCGGGCAGCAGGTCGCATCAGCACGATTTGGGGTAAACGTCGAACTGCTCAATTCTGCTGATTATATCGAGATTAAGATTGGTCAGGGAGCCAAGCCGGGCGAAGGTGGTCAGCTACCGGGCTTTAAGGTGACCGAGGTCATCGCCAAAACCCGCCATACACCAATGGGTATTCCCTTAATTTCGCCATCCAACAATCACGACATCTACTCAATTGAAGACCTCGCACAAATTGTGGAGGAACTCAAGACGGTCAATCCTCATGCCAAAATTTCCGTGAAGATTCCGGTTGTGCCGGGCATCGGCATTATCGCGGTCGGCGTTGCCAAATCCGGCGCAGATATCATTAACCTGACCGGATTTGAAGGCGGTACAGGTGCAGCGCGTGCCCATGCCCTGCAACATGTGGGCTTGCCTGCCGAAATCGGGGTGTCACTGGCTCATCATGCCCTGATTCAAGGTGGGGTCCGTCATCGTGTAGAGTTATGGTGTGACGGCGGCATGAAGAGTGGCAAAGATGTCATCCGTATGGTTTGCCTCGGCGCAAACCGGGTTGGCTTCGGTACACTGGCAATGGTCGCCATCGGCTGCACGATCTGCCGTAGCTGCGAAACCGGAACCTGTCATGTTGGCATTACTTCCCATCTGAAGAGCGCTGCTGAAGCACTCCAATATGGGCAGAAACATTTCGAGCCGCGCGAATTTGACCGGGCTGTTGAAGGCATCGTGACGCTGTTTGGTGCGCTTGAGCAGGAAATCAAAATTCGCTGTGCCGAAATGGGCATCCGCAATTTGCAGGAATGCGTTGGGCGCACCGATTTGCTGGAGCAGGCGGCGGGACATGACAAAGTAGACATCAGCGCCATGCTCGAACCGGCCCCGCCCGAACAACGCCTGTTCGGTCAGGAGGGTGTCGGTCGCCGCGTGGGTCGTCCCCGCAATTTCCTGACGCAGCTTGTCACCAGAACGATTATGACTGCCATTGAAGATGGCGAACCGGAAGTGACCTACGATGACGAATTTGTCCGCGCCCACGACCGCGCCATGGGGACCCATCTGGCGGGGATGATTGAACGCCGCCGCGCCACCGGATTAAACGGTCTGCATCGCGTTCATCTTGTGTTCAGCAGTTCAGCACTGCCCGGCAATGGACTGGCGGCTTTCAATGATGACCCAATCAAAGTCATGGTTGAAGGTGGGGCACAGGATGGCGTCGCCAAAAGTGCGCGGGGCGGTAAGGTCATGATTATGAAGGGCATGAATCACGATGGTGTGCGTGTGGATGGCTCCGTCGGCAAGAGTTTTGCCTATGGCGCACAGGGCGGCATCCTCA
This sequence comes from Chloroflexota bacterium, assembly GCA_022616515.1. Classification (GTDB taxonomy): domain Bacteria; phylum Chloroflexota; class Anaerolineae; order Aggregatilineales; family J027; genus JAKEEQ01. The sequence goes on from JAKEEQ010000127.1 coordinate 4,988, forward strand.
TCGTACAGGGCAACGCCGACTCGCGGGCCTGTATTCGCCTGTCGGGGGCTGATGTCGTGTTCGGTGGGGAAGTAACCACGCCGCTGCAAGATGATCTGGGTTATATCGGCAGCCGCGCTAACTTGAAGGGTTTTGCCTGCGAGTATATGACCTCCGGGCGGGTATTGGTGTTGGGCGATCCGGGACCGTATTTCTGTGCGGGAATGACCGGCGGTATTATCTACCAGCGCATCCAGCCCGACATGAACCTGACCGTTGAGGCCATTCAGCGCCGTCTAGCGAAGGGTTCCAATGTCGAAATTCAATCTCTTGAAGACCGCGACTGCGAAGAAATCCGCGAATTGATGGCAATGTATCAGGAAGCGCTGCTTGAAAGCGACCAGCCCGATGTGGCGTCACGTCTGGGTTATCTCACCCACCGCCCGCCCGATCATTTCGTCAAGATTGTACCAATTAGACAGTAAATTCCTCCTTGTCCAGCAGGGGCTGTGTTCACAACACAGTCCCTGAAGCCCCTCTCCCTGTCGATAAAGAGGGCGAAAAGTCACCCCAAAAACCATCAAACGTCGAGGCTAAGTGCTCGGCCTAATGCACTAATCAATACCACCAGTGAGAATTCAGGTGTTTTTAGTTTCATTGAGACAGAATGCGGTGTATATCATACACGTCCAATCCAGCCTAAACCGGAGGGGTCGGGTACACCCGATCCCGTTTTAAAAAACACACCATTCCACGAGAATGTCGTTACAATTGTTTAAGATGGGACGCGGTAATGCAATTTACCATTTTAATGCGGATTATGGTTACATTGGTATGAGTCGGGTATACCCGATCCCGCTTCTTTCATATGATCCCATATGTACAAAGCAGAAGGTGTATCCAATGAACAACCAACCACCAAAACGCCGCAAATCTCCGCGCAAATATGACTATGATTACACGCAGGAAGGGGTTTACTTTGTGACGATTTGTACCTTTCAGCGGATTAAATTCTTTGGTGAGATTGTTGACGAGGACTTGCGATTGAACTTTTACGGGCAGGCCGCTTCACATTGTTGGAAGGCGATTCCCAAGCATTTTAATCATGTCGCAGTTGACGAATATGTCATCATGCCTAATCACATGCATGGGATTCTATTTATTAAGGAAGGCAATCACTATCCACTCGGTAACATTGTGGGCAATTATAAAGGGGCTGTTACCCGCATCATCAATCGAAATCGCACCGAAACGGAGCAAGGGTCGATCTGGCAGCGCAATTTCCATGAACACATTATTCGTGATGAACAAATGTTGAACAACCTCCGAGCGTATATCATGAATAATCCGGCAAACTGGGCAGAGGACAGGTTTTACATATAATTTTGGTGTCGTTTTAACATTTGGGACGCGGTGTACCGCGCCCCTCCGGGTTGTGTTGTATCATGGTCGTAGAATATGCACGTTGCAAACCATATTTCGGTGGGGTCGGGTACACCCGATCCCGCTTTATTCATGCCACGTAATGCATAAATTATCCCCACCCCAGCCCTCCCCATAAATCGGGGAGGGAACTTGTAGAGCCGAGAATCGCCCTCCTCCATTTATGGGGGAGGTGTCGCGAAGCGACGGAGGGGGAAATTTGCCCGTTAAATACTCGGACCAATCCGGTGAATCGCGAAACTGTTATTGTCCTTGAGGGCTTCACTCTTGGTCAGGCGTCCATTCGACACCCGCACCACCTCATCAAACACAATCTGCCCGGCCTCATCCAGCGTCAACTCATCATAAAAAATCCCGCTGACATCAATATCCACCGTATCGCGCATCAATTCATACGACTTGCGATTGCCTGTCACCTTGATGGTCGGCATGATGGGGTGGTTGGAGGTATGACCGCCGCCCGTGCAGAACGTCAGCACCTGACAGCCTGCCGCCGCCATGCTGCTAATCGATTCCGCGCCATGCCCCGGCCCGTACATCACATACACGCCCGGATCGGTTCGAGTCGGCGCTTCGGCAATTTCGAGATATTCAATAATCGGTGAGTCGCCCACCTTCTTGCAGGCCCCCATCGACTTCTCTTCAATCGTCGTCAAACCACCCAGTATGTTATCCCCCGTCGGCTGCGAACCGCGAATATCCTCGCCACTTGCCAGCGCCCGCTGCTCCATGTGCTGGACGCCAGCGATAATCTTTTCGGCAACTTCCTCGTTGATGGCGCGGCTGGTCAACCAGTTCTCGCAGCCCATCCACTCGGTGCATTCCGCCAGAATCGTGCGCCCACCTTCGGCAATCAGCAGTTCCGATGCGACGCCGTTGGCGGGATTGCTGGCAAGTCCGGACGTTGTATCCGATGTGCCGCATTCCGTCCCGAACAAAATCTGGCTCAATGGCACAGGCTCGCGCACATTTTCGCTGAGGTCGCGGGCGAATTCCTGAGCAAGACGCATTGCCCTTTCCATCGCGCTGATATAGCCGCCCTCGCCACGAATATTAACCGTTGCCACTGCCATACCGGGGCGCAGGTTCAAAATGTCATCGGCAATATCATCGGCGGTACAGCCTTCTTCGCGGAAATGGTCAATCACGATACACGCCGCCACATTGGGATTAGCGCCCGTGCCGCTCAAAAAACGCCGGGTCAATCGCAGGTCGGGGATGACCTGACAGCGCCCGTTCGGATGCGTAATCGACACCGCCCCGTGAATCATGTTGGCGACATTATCACAAATCGTATTGGCGTAAACGGTCCCGGATAAGATCAACAGATGATTGCGTACCCCCACCGAGCCATCGGGGCGCACATATCCCATAAATTCAGCCATAATAGTCGCCGCAGGAGACACTCGCCTTCAGGCGGGTGAGGAATGCGGCCTTTGCTCCCTTCGTACTCTAAAACTGGATAGGGTTAAAAACTGACAATCTTTAGGCTTCGCATTCTGGCACAATCGCTTACCGTTTTCCAGACGGTGCAAGCTAATGCGC
>JAKEEQ010000128.1 GCA_022616515.1 Chloroflexota bacterium
CAATGTCTTCAACGCCCAATCCGGCGCGGGCAAGTCCATCCTGAAGTGTGCCATGCGGATAAGTGAGCTGGAAGTTTTTGCGCATTTTATCGGTGAGTTTGTCGCCATGCCCGACATCACAGATGATGTTCTTGCCGCCGGTTTTAATCAACACGCAGTTGAGGCTCATGGGCAGATACCAGTCATTGATGGGAGTCTGGTGTCTGCTCCACAGAATGCGTGGCACCAGCCCAAATGGACCGCCGCTGTCTACCAGCACCTGCCCGGCACTGATGACATGGACTTCAATATCGCCAAGTTTAAACATTCTAGTGGATCCTTACCGTGAATGTATTCAATTGTGGCCCATTTTTCCATGAATATTCGGGTGCAATTCACGGCGGACGTGCAACGGCACGTCCCTACACACAACCCGGTTCGTAGGGACGCCCAACGGGGCGTCCGTTTCAGGCCGACCCTATAATAACACCAACTTGTGCGGATTTCAGGGACAAGGTACAGACCGAGAGGGGGCACTGCGTTAACCATCATAAGCGCGGGAGGCCCACAATCGCAAATCGTTGACGGCAGGCATCATCGGAACGCCCTGCGCGGTCAATAGTATCTGGTTCTGGCGTGCCTCTTTGAGCAATCCCAGCGCCTCATTATGGCCGGGATTGACGCCTATCACCGCCTCCAGCAGCACAATCACCTGCGGAATCTGGCGGCTATCAGCCATGAGCAGCCGCGCCAGATCAAACGATAAGTCAGCCGCCAACCGCCGATTATCCTCTAAAATAGCGACGTAAAGGCCCTGTTGATAGAAGCGGACGGCCCACTCAATCTCGCCATCCATTTCCGCCACAAAGCCCAGATTGCTCAGTTGAAACGCCTCTTCTTCGCGGTCTTTGAGCTGCCGCGCGAGTTTCATCGCCAGATTGTGGCGCTTACCGGCTTCTTTCCAGCGCCCCAGCTTGCCAAAGGCCGTACCCAGATTGCCCAGCCCGCGCATTTTGAGTTCGGGGCGTCCGGCTTTTTCAAACAGGGTGATCGATTGGGCAAAGAGTACCGTTGCCTTTTGATTTTCCTCGGCGTCCATCAATAGGGTGGCCTGTTTACCCAATGCAAGTCCTGCCTCGGCCCATTGTTCGGTGTCCTGGAGGCGTCGGGCGGCCTGTTCATAATCAACCTGCGCTTCATCGAGCTTGCCCTGCACCTGATGAATGTCGCCCATTAGAAACAACAATCGCGCAATCCAGAAGGCATCACGCTCTCGATCAGCCAGTTCCAGTGCCCGTTTCACCCGCAGCAGTGCTTTATCCACCTGCTTGAGCATCAGGTAAGTATCCGCCAGCTTGTATATCGACTCGATGAGGTAGGTATCATTCATCGATTCGCGGCACAGGCGGGTGCTGAGTGTGAAATTATCCAGCGCTCTCTCGAACTTCCCGGCAGCAAAACGACGGTCGCCCAGTTTCAGGGCGAGCCGAATCGCTTCTTCCTGCTGGTTGTTATCGAGGGCGGCCTGTAATAAGGCTTGAATGCGGGCTTCGGTTTCACTCATACTTTACATCGTGGCCCTGATTTGACCGCCATCCACCGCCAGCATCACGCCTGTTATAAACGAAGCGGCGGGTGAACTCAAGAAAACGGCGGCTCTGGCAAATTCTTCGGGATCGGCGATGCGGTTGAGCGGTATGTCTCGGGTGCGGTCCAACCGCAGTTCAGCCATCGACCTGCCCGTAGACTGTGCCCCTGCCTCAAGCAGTTCGATCACGCGGTCGGTTTCGGTCCAGCCGGGCAATATAGCATTAAAGCGAATCCCCTCCGGGCCATAGGTATTGGCCAGCGTTTTGATGAGGCCAGCCACTCCGGCTCGCATGGTATTGGACAGCAGCAAATTATCGGCGGGCTGCTTCACGGTGAGGGATGTCACGGCCAGCACGGACGGAATCTCAGATTTTCGCAAATAGGGCAGCGCAGCAGTGACCATATGGACCACGCTCATCAGCAGCCCGTCAAAAGCCTCCTGCCATTGGGCGGTTGAGAAATCCTCAAATTTCCCGGCGGGCGGACCACCCGCGTTCGTAACCAGAATATCCAGCCCACCTAATTTAGCAGCGGCTTCGACGATAGCCGCCCGCACCGCATCACCATCCAGCAGATTCGCCGTGATCGCATGCACGGGTTTGCCCGTGTCGTTCTGGATAGCATCGGCAGTGGCCTGTAAGGTTTCGGGATCGCGGCCATTGATGGCGACATGGGCACCCTCCCGGCTAAATTGATGGGCAGCGGCAGCCCCCAACCCGGAGCGGCTGGCGGCAACGAATACTCTGGCTCCGGCAAGTCCAAGATCCATAACGATTCCTCCTGATAGCAATATTCACCAATCGTAGCCAACAACACACGTTCTTGAAAGGGTGTTCATACAACCAAACGGTTAATCAACTTTAAACGAACCAAAAGGAGTATTTAACCGGAAAACCCTGATTTCTTAACGGGCATCATTTATCATGTGCGAAAGGTCTGTAGCAAGTCGTCGTTTGCTCAATTTTTAGCAATTTTCGTAAGTGTTTTTGCCAAAAAATTAAGGAATTCACAGAATTTGCATATTTTTACAATTAATCAAAAAAACATGGGTACAATGTCATCTATAGAGCCAATTATTTGCCGGTATAATATTATTGACGTATATGCTGAGGAAAGGTCATGAAAAGCAACTCGACCAACTACATTGAAGAATGGATACGCATCTTCCATGATGTGCTCGGTTGGACACCCTACCAGACCATGCAATGGATTGATCGCAGCGACCTCGAACGTGGACTTGACGAATTGCGCGAGGCCCCGCTTTTTTGGGCTATTCCGGAGTTTATCCCGATTAAACTGCGTCGCCAACTGGATGTCAAACAAATTCTTGCGATGCAGCACGACATCTGGCAGCTCTACCTGCACAGCGACTCCTACGGCAAGCGCGGCGCGGGTTACAAAGAATTTCGCAATGACTTGAACCACTATCTGAAAAGTAACTATCGTGTTGAGTTAGATGCCCCGGCCCATGCCAGAGCGTAAAGCGGACTATATCAGCGAGTGGAAACAGATTTTCTACGACATGCTCGGCTGGACAGATGAACAGACAATGAATTGGGTTCGCGCCAATGGGTACGATCAGGACCTTGACGGCGAGTTCTCAGTCCTGCTTTTTGAGCCACCCATTTTCTGGACATTCAACGAATTCATCCCCAAATCATTACAGCAGTCTGTCGGGCAGGTGCTGGACCTGCGAACGCGGCTTTATGACATTTTCGAGGAGACGGATACCAGCCGGGATTATGTTGAATATCGCGCCAGAGTGCTTGACATGCTGGCTGATTTTGATGAAACGCTGCCTCAATCCGCCTCGTAGACCAGTCCCCACTCTGCCCGGATCGAATCCATTACTTCCATAACATCCAGCGTCACCGACAGTGGGTGCAGCTTGCTTTCGATGCGGCCCTCGCGAATGCAGCGCATGACTTCGGCGGCTTCATGGGAATAACCTTTGCCCGTGGTGGGCATCTGGTAGACGGTGACTTCATCCGTTCCTCTGGCAAGTTCGACCGAACCCGCCATCCAGAAGGGAGTTGGCAGCGTGAGGCGGCCCTTTTCGCCGGTGACATGAGCATCTTGTGCGGTATCGCCGACCAGTGACGAATGCAGCACTGCCATTGAGCCGTTGTTGTAATGGAAAATGTAGCTGGCGTTCACATCCACGCCGGTTTCACCCATGTGGGCTGATGTCAAAATCTGGTCGGGCTTGCCCAGAATCAACATAGCGAAAGCCACCGGATAAATGCCCACGTCCAGCAGCGATCCGCCGCCCAACGATTTAGCAAAGATACGGTGGGTGGGATCAGGGACCAGATAGAAGCCAAAATCCGTCATCACCGAGCGTACCGGGCCAATCTGGGGCAGCAGTTCCAGTAGCTTGATTGTCGCGGGCAAAAAGCGCGTCCACCATGCCTCCATCAAAAACAAGTTTTTCCGGCGGGCGAGATTAATCATTTCGCGCGTCTGGCGGGCATTCATGGCGAAGGGCTTCTCGCATAGCACATGTTTACCGGCTTCAAGGCACATCAGCGTGTTTTCGTAGTGGAAGGTGTGGGGTGTGCCGATGTAAATCACGTCGACATCGGGATCATCCGCCAGCCCCTGATAACCCGCATGGGCGTGTGGAATCTGGTAGCGTTCGGCAAAGGCATCCGCGCTGGCCTGTGTGCGCGAACCAACTGCCACCACCTCCGCCCTTTCCACAATCTTCAAATCCTGCGTAAATGAATGGGCGATGTTGCCCGTGCTCAAAATTCCCCAGCGTATGCGGTCCATCTCAACTCCTCAACTACCAATCAGACGGAATTACTCTACCGTAACGTGTCGTTGTGTGCGACTGTGCGCCTGACTTTTCCCACATTTGGTTGGCGGGATGTTGCGAGTTATCAATCCTCCATGAGTCCGCACTTCTTCCACAGGACGCCCCGTTGGGCGTCCCTACGCCAGATTCCCGCTTTCGGTAGGGACGTGCAACGGCACGTCCTCAATTACTGTCACGTTAACCATAAATGGAGGAGGCTTCTGACGACGCCGGATTCACGCTCCCCTATTTATAGGGAGCTGGCGCGACGCGACTGAGGGGAATTACCGCGCCCGGCTGTAATGTTCCTGCAAACTGCGCACCTTAAGCTGCTGTTCGCGCAGTACCTTGATGCCATTCAACGCTGCCTGCGCTGCACTCAGGGTCGTCAATAATGGTACCCCATAGCGCACCGCCGTTGACCGAATCGACCCGCCATCATCGCGGTATTAGTAATCAGAGGTATATCCCGTGATTACGCCCTCGACTTTCAGCCATGTCAAAGTGGTGAGCGTAATTGCGAACATCTATGCCAGAATTTTGAGCGCTATATTTCTTTAGTATTGACGAGATTCCCTCAATACCATCAGCAACTAGACCAGAATTCAAGAAATGTGAATCGAGAGCCATTTTCTCCCAATGCTTGACAAGATAGTTGCCGGATCGACTAAAAAGAGTAGCATGAGTAGGCGTCCAAACGCTATTTGAGTTATCGTTGGTCATTGCAATATAAACCAGGCAGAATAACATTTCGAATAGATCAAATGCTCGTTCAAATAAACTGTTTTGAGGAAGATACTCTTGAAGCAAGTTAGCAATGTCAGTTCGTGCCATTTCTTCGACTACGCTCGTCTTCTTGCCCTTAAACAGGTTTGTTCTTTTATAGTATGTTTCAAGAATTAGGTGCTCTGATAGGTAAACTATGGCTGACATGTAGTTCGTTTCGACATTCCTTGCTATTCGATTTACCTCAGAAATTTGGGGAGAACGTAGAATTTGTGCAAGTTCCCTCCAGTGAGATCGCTCTACCATAGCTATTCCAGCCGAATATATTGCCAAGAGACTTGGGAATAAACGAAAATAGTGATGTCTTTGACTTGGATCATCTGGTGGTTCCGCAAAACGTTCAATCCCAAAAATAATCAAACCTGTTGTATTCTCATCTCCATACCAACCAAGCGTTGATACAATCGCCAAGACCCTCTCAACTGCGTTAAAGTAAAGTTGCCACATCTTTTGTTCGTTACCAAAGTGACCATCTGGGCCTGTTTGTATAGCAGATCTTTGCTCTTGAAACTCTGCACTGGTAAAGCGTTCATAAGCCTCATTTATTTCACGCCGAATGAGATCCTCCAATTCAACGTACTTCTTGTCACTTAGCAGTCTCGTGACCCGCTGAGTTAGAACTGCCGTACTGATGTCCGATTTGGCTGACAGTCTTTCTAGAGACTCTACGGTTTCGCGCAAGTCAGTAAAAAATTGATTGGCGTCTTTAATGACAACCTGACTTACATTTCGATGGTCAACTACTGATTTTGCCTTATCTGTTAAGTTACTTTTGTAGGCCCAATAAGTTCCAAACTTTGGTCCGGTTGAGGCATCCTGCATCAACAACCCTCGAAGCGCAGTGTCATAATCTCCTGACCAGCCGCAGATAATCAGCCCATATTCTGAGAATATTCGCGTCAAGCATATATTAGCTGCGTCACAGTATTGGGCTAACTCTTCTGTTGTGTTCTTTATTTGCCAATCTTTGTAATCACCGTGAATTTTTATGATCGTGATGTCAGAATGTTGGAGTGGAGTCATACTGCTAAATTCATCGTCCGATTTTACGATGTACGGCACAACACCTACTTCACGCAAGGCATTTTCAAGGAGTTGATCGAAGTTGGTAGTAACTATAACGCGAACATAGCCATGCTTGACAAGCCAGGCTATTGCGTGATGAGCGGGAGTTGGTTGCTTGATGCCTTCTTCAAGTTCTTCTTCAGTTGGTTCAAAGAATTGCTTAATAATTCTGTTCCTATCAATCGGTGTGCTTCCAAGTCTGGCTAACACGGCGTCGTATTCTGGTTCTTCACTATACTCAGACCTGTACCATTCCTCAAAGCTAGGAACGTTTTCTTGGCCCTTTAACGCTGCTACTTGGCGAATCATTTCTTTTGTAATCTCCCAACCCGTCGGAATACCAGCGGGGCGAGAAATTCCAGAACCAAGCAGTAATGCATACATTCCGCGACCATGATGTATTGCAAATGCGAGTTGAAGAATTGTGTCGTTCATATGACTACCTGCTTTTTATATTGTGTATGTTATTCCTAATTAATTATACACAGCAATCTACAAGCATTGACTTCAAGTCTGCACTGTCTACCGCACCCGGCTGTAATGCTCCTGCAAACTGCGCACCTTAAGCTGCTGTTCGCGCAGGATTTTGATGCCATTGACGGCAGCCTGTGCCGCGCTCAAGGTGGTCAGCAGCGGCACACCATAGCGCACCGCCGTAGAGCGAATCGAGCCACCGTCATCGCGCGAGATGGGTCCCAGCGGCGTATTGATGATAAGCTGGATTTTGCCCTCTTTGATGTAATCAACGGCATGGGGGCTGCCTTCGCTGACCTTGTTGATGGGCGTGACGGGTAATCCCGCCCGTACGAAAAATGAGGCCGTGCCACGTGTCGCCACAATCTGAAAGCCAAGACGGTGCAAATCTCGTGCCAGTCTTAAGCCTGCGCTCTTATCGAAATCGTTGAGGCTCATGAATACTGTGCCATCCGTCGGTAAACGATCCCCGGCAGCCATCTGGGCTTTGACAAAAGCATGACCAAATCGCGCCGCGTGGCCCATCACCTCGCCCGTCGAGCGCATCTCCGGCCCCAGCAGCGCATCCGCCCCCAAAAATTTCTTGAATGGCAGCACGGCCTCTTTCACGAAGAAGCCATCGACTCGCGGGTCTTCGGTCAGGCCGATGTCTGCCAATTTCCGTCCCACCATCACTTCGGTGGCGATTTTGGCAAGGGGTACACCTGTCGCCTTACTGACAAATGGCACGGTGCGGCTGGCGCGTGGATTGACTTCCAGCACATAGACCACATCATCTTTGATGGCATACTGCACATTCATCAGGCCGCGCACATTCAACGCCCGCGCCAACCGTTCGGTATAATCGCGGATGATGCCCAGATGATAGGCTGAGATTTTGTAGGGAGGCAATACGCACGCCGAATCGCCGCTGTGGACACCTGCTTCCTCGATGTGCTGCATGATGCCGCCGACCACCACTGTTTGCCCGTCACTCACCGCATCGACATCGGCTTCATAGGCGTCTTCCAGATAATGGTCAATCAAGATGGCTTGATTGGGAGCGGCTTTGAGGGCCTCTGCCATGTAATGTTCAAGCTGTGGCTCACTGTACACAATCGCCATTGCCCGCCCACCGAGCACATACGAAGGCCGCACCACCACCGGATATTCCACCAAGCGGGCTACTTTCTTGGCTTCGCCCAGCGAATAGGCAATGCCACCTTCCGGTGCGGTGATGTCAAGCTCGGCCAGCAATGACCCAAATCGCCCGCGATCTTCTACAAGGTCAATCGCATCGGGTGATGTACCCAGAATGGGAATCCCGGCCTCATTCAATCCCTTCACCAGATTGAGCGGCGTCTGCCCGCCAAACTGCACCACCACGCCTTTCAATGGTTGTTCGCGCTGTACGATGTTCAGGACATGTTCCAGCGTCAGCGGCTCAAAATACAGTCGGTCCGAGATGTCGTAATCGGTGCTGACCGTTTCCGGGTTGCAGTTGACCATCACCGCCTCATAACCCATCTCACGCAGTTTCATCACGGCATGCACACAGCAGTAATCAAACTCGATGCCCTGTCCGATGCGATTCGGCCCGCCGCCGAGGATGACCACTTTTTCATCGTCAGTCGGCAGCGCTTCGGTTTCGCTCTCATAGGAACTGTAAAGATAAGGTGTATAACTCTCAAATTCCGCCGCACAGGTATCGACCACATGAAACGTTGGCATGACGCTGGCCCGATTACGCTGCTGGCGAACGGTCATCTCATCCGAGTCGGTCAGATAGGCGATATGGGCATCCCCAAAGCCGCAACGTTTGGCTTTGCGCAGCAGGGCAGGCGGTATGGTATCTTCCCCGGCACAGCCCATCAATTCCTGCTCAAAATGGACGATTTGCTCAAGCTGGCTGAGGAACCACCTGTCAATCCCGGTCATTTCAGCAATAGTGCTTGTGTCTATGCCCGCCCGCAGTGCTTCCCACACCGCCCAGATGCGCTCCGAACGTGGCAGGGCGAGGCTGTCCAATTTCCCATCCCACACGCTGTCCTCATGATTAGGGTAGGGGGCGCGATTGAGTTCCAGCGACTGCAAGCCTTTGAGCAGCGACTCTTTGAATGTCCGCCCGATTGCCATTGCTTCCCCCACCGATTTCATCTGCGGGCCAAGTTCGGGGTCCACGCCGGGAAATTTTTCAAAGGCCCAGCGCGGCAGTTTGGTCACCACGTAATCAATACTTGGCTCAAACGCAGCGACAGTGGTGCGGGTGATGTCATTTTGCAATTCGTCAAGGCGATAGCCGACCGATACCAGCGCAGCAAGTTTGGCGATGGGGAAGCCGGTGGCTTTACTGGCGAGGGCTGATGAACGGCTGACACGTGGGTTCATCTCGATGACCAGCACGCGCCCATCATCAGGATTGACGGCAAACTGCACATTCGAGCCGCCCGTCTCCACACCCACCGCCTTCATCACAATGCGGGCTTGATCGCGCAGGTGTTGATATTCACGGTCCGTCAGGGTCATGGCGGGCGCAACCGTGATCGAATCGCCGGTGTGGATGCCCATCGGGTCAAGATTTTCGATGGTACACACCACCACAAAGTTATCCACCGCGTCGCGCATCACTTCGAGTTCAAATTCCTTCCAGCCCAGCACACTCTCCTCAATGAGCACCGTATGGACCGGGCTTTCCTTCAGGCCGAAGATGACCTTTTCCTCGAAATCATCCTCGTTGTAGGCAATCGCGCCGCCGCTGCCGCCCAATGTAAACGAGGGGCGAATCAGAATCGGAAAGCGCCCGATTTCCGCCGCCACAACCTTCGCCTCTTCCAGTGAGCCAACCATTGACCCCTGCGGGACCTCAAGCCCAACCTTGCGCATCGCTTCCTGAAAGAGTTTGCGGTCTTCGGCAAGCTGCATGGCCTCCAATCGTGCTCCGATGAGTTCCACGCCGTATTGGTCGAGGATGCCATTTTCGGCCAGCGCCACGCCCATATTGAGAGCGGTTTGTCCGCCAACGGTTGGCAGCAGGGCATCGGGGCGTTCCTGAGCAATGATTTTTTCGAGGATGTCTACAGTTAATGGCTCGATGTAAGTGGCGTCGGCAAGTTCGGGGTCGGTCATGATGGTAGCGGGATTGCTGTTGACCAGCACCACCCGATAGCCTTCTGCCTTGAGTGCTTTGACGGCCTGTGTGCCGCTGTAATCAAATTCGGCGGCCTGACCGATGACAATCGGGCCTGCGCCAATAATCATGATAGTGTTGATGTCTGTTCGCCGGGGCATTCGGTTGTTTTTCCCTGTCTGGTAATAATTCTTCGGCAACCATAGCAGCAGATAGGGGAATGTTCAACAAATTTTGCACTAATGTACAAATACCGTATTCCAACCCTCGCCGCAAACGAGGAGGGACTTGAGTCGCCATCTCGAAAATCGTATATTTTCAAGCAGAATCGTGAGACAGATCACTTGTTCCCCGTTTGCCGTTGAGAGGGGAAGGAGTCGTGATGATTGAAGGTTGGTATTCTAGAAAAATAAAATTCCCTCTGCCAGTCTACTGGCAGAGGGGAAGAGGGTTTAGTAGACAATGGGCAGTGACATGATGTTGGCGTCAACTCTGACATATGTGGCGCTGACCCAACCGAGTGTACCGCTGCTGCGGCGAATGCGCAGCCATGTTCCGGCGTCGTTGCGACCAATGATCTGGACCGGAGTGAACAGCACCAGACGTCCAATGATGGCGTATGAGGTGCTGGGGCCAGAGCGGACATTAAGGGCATAGGCCGTCACAATGCCGGTCATCAGACCTGACTCCGCTCCATCAGGATTGGTCACTCCTTCATCCGTCACTACCGGCAGCGACCAGAAATCCACATTCGCCGACAGATAGGATGTGCTCATCCATGCCTGTGTACCACTCGGCAGGATCACTTTAGCCCACGTCGCATCACCGTTGCGGCCAATCAACTGAACGATGGTGTTTTTCGGCTGTGTGCCCAGAATGGTGTAGTTGAGGCCCGGACCACTGCGGTAACGCAGTGAATAGGCCGTCACATAGGCTGATGGTGACGATGGCAGCGGCGAGACACTACCGTCAGGATTTGGCTGCTGCTGACCATCCAATTTTTCCAGTGTGGCGGTGATGGAGGCGTTACCTGCCAGTTCACGATAGTCTATCTGGAAATAGTGTGAGCCTGCGCTCAGGGTAAAGTCAGCCGTCAGTTTCTGGCCTGCTTGCGGCGCATTCATGGTGTCGATGACGACGCTCGTGTAATCGACGGTCAACTTGACGCTGTCGTCCGCAGTGACGCTGAAGCGGTAATTTCCGGCATCCAGTGTCGGACGGGTCGTCCAGCGCACGCTAAAGTAATCCGCCGGGAAATTATCAATTTCAACCGGACGGTTAGCGCCCCAGTTATAATTCAAAGCGCCTTCTTCGCGCACCAACGTGGCCGGGGCAACCAGGTATTGGTTGGCAAAGTATTCAGCGTGCCAGCTTAACCCGATGAGTGTGTTATCAGGGCTGGCTTCAATGGTAGATGCGGGCAGCATCTGGAAAACCAGCACGGCAATTAAAAGCAAAGCGATACGTTTCATAGTAGTCCTGTTCCTCCTTGACTTTCACACTTACAGCATAGGCTCGTTTTCAAGGGGATACTTGATGATTGGCTCACGCGAGCGTCACGACATATAGACGATTTGCCTGTGAAGCATGACGCCAACCTGACGGGCAAATTGCCCCGTTTTTCAAGGTGCGCTACAGTAAGCCATAGGAGGGAAAACTCATGGTTCAACAAGCGATCAGCAACCCGTTAGGAATCAATGTTTTTGGCTCGGCCCTCATCCGGGTGGAGCCGGATATTGCCGCACTCAGTTTTGGGGTATTTAGCCGGGACGATAAGCCAGCCATTGCTTTACAGGCAACACGCAATCGTGCACAGCAAGTGCAATCCTACCTCAACAAAACGGGGATACAGGAAGTTAGCACCACACGCATTAGTCTTCAAACGCACTATGAGTATGGAAAATTTGCCGGGTATAACGCTCGTGTTGAGTTTATTGTCTTGCTCACAGATCTCACGCGGGTTGAAGAGATTCTCGTGGGGACAGTAGATGCCGGGGCGAACAGTATCAATAACACCACATTCCAGACCAGCCGCCTGAAGGAACTCCGCGCCGAGGCTCGTCGTCGAGCGGTGGAAGCTGCCCGCGAAAAAGCGGAAAATTATTGCAAAGCAGCCGGGGTAACACTGGGCGATGTGTTGCACATTGAAGATGTTAATCCCGATACACTGCGCGGCTTTGAAGGCCATTCCATGCGCGAAGAGCCAGCTATTGATGAAAACGAGCCACTGCGGGCGTTCAGCGCAGGCAGTATTGTGGTGCGTGGCGCGGTGATGATGACGTATAGTATAAAATGACGCAAAATATCTAAAAGTGGAAAAAACGTTAGCACAATGCCCCGGAGAATTATTTCCCCTGCCATGAAAATCAAAGTGCACTGAGGCAACTTGAAAAAAATAACCGGGTACGGAGTAATGAGTCGGGTGCGTTGGCTGGCGGACGCCATGTATGGCGTCCCTACGAACGATCCCGATTGACCGTAGGGACATGTCCGTTACCAACCTTGTGCCCATTTTAATCGGGTGTGGCCGAATCTATTCCAGTGCACGACGTGATACATATGCTTCCAGTATCACCGACGACTCGACGCTGCCAAATTGGGCCAATTCATCCACCATTGCCTTGAGTTGCGCCAATGATTCGAATGATGCCTTGATGAGAACATCCACTTTGCCCGCAATACAGTAGCATTCGGTGATGTCAGGCTGTTTCCGGGCGAAGGCTTCAATGCGCTCATAGCGACCATCATGAGCGGTGACATGAATGAAGACGTTTACGCCCCGACCCATTTTCTCTGGATTTACTGCCGCGTGATAGCCAGTGATAATGCCGTTTTCCTCCATGCGGCGCACCCGCTCGGCAACGGCGGGCTGCGTTAATCCCACCTGTCGTCCGATTTCCGAAAATGATAATCGCGCGTTTTCCTGCAACAGAAGCAGGATGCGGCGTCCTACATCATCGAGCAGTTTGTCGGTGTCAAAAGGTGGCATGGTGAAATACCTTCAATTTCAAAGTGAGCGGGCACAAGTACCTTGAAGCGGCACTGTAACCGGGAATGGCTTCCGGCTAACCTGATTATATCCTCCGATTGGTCGCATAGCTCAGGACGTGCCGTTGCACGTCCCATAGGTGTAAAGATAAGGGCATCCCCACCCGGAATGGCTTCATTAAGCCTCTCTCCCCATTGATGGGGGGAGATGTCGCGCCAGCGACAGAGGGGGGATAGGCGGACGGGCATGACGGAGCCATCCGTATAGCGCCAACAACGCTCCCCTCCCTAACCCTCCCCATGAATGGAGAGGGAACCGAACCATCGCCGTTTTCTGCCTTCAGAAGCCATCTTAGGCTTAAGTTTACACCTATGGGACGTGCAACGGCACGTCCCTACCAAAAAACGGGGGATTGGTGTAGAGACGCCCAAAGGAGCGTTCTGGAATCACTCAAGATCATTTTACGAGGAGATAACCGTAATGAACAACAAGAGCAAAGCCTATTTCGACAATATCACCACCCAATGGGACACCATGCGCACCGGATTTTTCCCGGAGGCGGTGCGGGATCATGCCCTGAAGCTGGCGAATATAAAGGCCGGGGATGTGGTCGCGGATGTCGGGGCGGGCAGTGGTTTTTTGACCGAGGCAATTCTGAACGCCGGGGCAAGCGTCATCGCCATTGACCAATCGTCCGCCATGCTGGATGTGATGCGGGCGAAATTTCCAGATATGCCCGTGACTTACTGCATTGGCACAGCCGAAAATCTGCAACTGGATGACGCCAGCGTCGATCACGCGCTGGCGAACATGTATCTGCATCACGTCGAAAACCCGCCGCAGGCCATCGCCGAGATGGTGCGCATCATCAAGCCGGGTGGTTCACTGGTTATCACCGACCTCAACACGCATAACTTTGAATTTCTACGCAAGGAACAGCATGATCGCTGGCTGGGCTTTGACCGGGCGGACGTGCAGGCGTGGTTTGAAACGGCGGGATTGGCTGATGTCCGGGTTGAAGATGTCGGCAGCAACTGTTGTGCGGACTCGGAATGCGGAACACAGCAAGCCGATGTCAGCATTTTTGTGGCTTATGGGCGCAAGCCATAAATCACAGACCCCCTCACCCCCGACCCCTCTCCCACAAGCAGTCGCAGGGCGACTTGGTAGGAGAGGGGCAGTCTTGGAGCCAAAATTTATTCGTTAAACGCCTGTTTTTATTTTGTACAGGCAGTGAACAACCGTAGCAAGGTTGCCACAGAGGGGGTAAATGTATCTGGAAACAAAAAGGCGAGCACACGACTCGCCTTCTGATAGTCACACGGCTACATCAACTCGATGGCCCGCAGCCGCAGATTCTCGATTTCGCCACCGGACGACGAATCGGTAACGCGCCAGCGCACAAACCAGCGATAGGTGCCGGGCGTGGGCGTTTCAACGGCAGTTAGGACCGTCGTTGTTTTGGCATCAAACTCGCAGTAGAATTCCGATCCAACATTCTGCGAAGTGGTGTCATTATACCACTGCAAAACCACGCGGTGCATCGTTGATGTACGGCGCAGCGCACCCAGTTCCGCAATGAGCAGCACCGGCTTGCCAATGGTAGTCAGCGTCACGTCAATCGTTCCGGCCTTGACATAGGTCTCGTTGTTCATCGAGATTGTGCCGGACTGGTAGGCTTCGGCAAGATTCTTGCGATCATAGAGGTAGTTCTGGTTATCGCGCACATCCGTGTTGAGTTCGTTGGCGGTCACCAGTTGGCTGGTGGTCCAGGTACGGGGTGTGGTCCAGGGCATAGGGTTTACTCCTTGTGGGGATAGATTTACGGGGGAAATATTTTTATGAGGTTTTGGATGAATGGATCTGAGGACGCCATGATGTGTATTGAGAAAGTGATTCCGATTATCTACATACCGGGATTGGGTATACCCAACCCCTCCTAAACACGTACAACGGAGGGGCGTGGTACACCACGTCCCAATCGATTTTGGGCAGTGGGGGAGGACACTTCGGTGGTCAATCGGTGGACGAGATAAATCGTTCTGTCTCTACAATAGGGACAGTAATCATAGTACGTCTTATGTGAAATGGAAACATGAACCCCCTCTGTCGCTAGCGCGACATCTCCCCCAAACATGGGGAGACATGGCTGGGACCTGTAACTATCAGGCTCCAAACGCAATGAAATGTTCCCTCACCATGCATGGTGAGGGTTAGGGTGGGGTCAGAAAAGGTCAAATACCGTCATCTATTTCACATAGAGCGTATAGTGTAAAGAGGAAATTGATGGTTCGCACCTTCATGCCGCGATTGCTAATCTATCCATTGATCATCATTCTAGTGATCAATCTGGCGGCAATTTACAGCCAAGCACCAGTACAGGATACGCAGTATGTTGCGATGATGAAGCTGTTGAGATGGCATGATCCCATTTCAGGCCAGCCCATTGATTTCCCGATTGATCGCACCGCTGCTCTAGATCAACAAGTTCATGCCCTGCGGAATCTGCAAACGCTGGATTTATCTTTCACGCCACTCAGTGAGTTGCCGCCAGAAATTGGCAATCTCATCAGTCTGCAGGAGCTGTATTTGGGTGGCACTGAACTCAGAGCACTACCGCCAGAAATCGGCAGGTTTACCATTCTGCAAAGGCTAGCATTATCTGACACCCTACTCAGTGAGTTACCACCAGAAATTGGTAATCTCACCAGCTTGCGAGCGCTGAGTTTTATTGGTACGCCACTGAGTGAGCTACCGCCTGAAATTGGTAATCTCACCAACTTACAAACGCTGGATTTAGGTGGCACGCAACTCAGTGAGCTACCACCTGAAATTGGTAACCTCACCAACCTGCAAGTGCTGGATTTAGCTAATACCCAACTAAGTGCATTGTCACCAGAAATCGGCCACCTGACCAACCTGCAAACGCTTTATTTATCAAACACCCTACTCAGCGAGCTTCCGCCAGAAATCGGTCAACTCACCAGTTTGCAATGGCTGTATTTATCAAACACTCCACTCAGGGAGTTACCACCAGAAATTGGTAATCTCACCAGCTTGCGAGCACTGGATTTACTCGGCACGCAACTCAATGAATTGCCACCGGAAATCGGCAGCCTCACTAGCTTGCGAACGCTGGATTTAAGAGGTACGCAAATCAGTGAGTTACCGGTCGAAATCGGTAATCTCGCCAATCTGCAAGAGTTGAAATTAACAAACACGCAACTCAGTGTACTGCCCCCGGAAATCGGCAACCTCTCAAAGCTGCATATACTGGAGTTAAGAGGAACGCAAATCAGTGAGTTACCTCCCGAAATTGAAGCGTTACCAGATTTGACGATTTATCGGTAATATGTTTGTGCGCGTTGGCAGGAGGAAATAAACCTCACCCACCGGAGCAGGTGAGGTATTGAGGAGTGAATCTAGCCGTTTTTATCAACTTTATTGCGATACATGGGGACGTTAAAGTCTACGAAGTAGGCCCAGCCTTCACCAGCGACCATTTTACGCTCTTCGGGTGTTAGCTCGAACACCACATTGTGGCTGCCGGTATGCAGGTCTACCGTGAGTATCTCGCTGCCATCGTCTTCAAGGGTTTCAAAGCAGCGTCGCTCATAACCCAATGGTTCTTTCAGGAATTTCCCCAGACAGCGTTCGCAAAACGCTAGTTGGGCCGGACAGACGTCTCGATTGATTTTAACTCGCATTTTCCTTCGCCTCCATAATCTTTACTTTAATCGTGACGGAAGGCGCAACTTCACGAAAGTGGAGAATGGCATATAATCCTTAGACAAACGTCAACAATTACTTGAGGATGATTGATGAAACGCGAAACGTGGTATTTCCTCGGCGGTCTGGTCGCGGTGGCATTTCTCTTAATGCTCTTCCCCGGTGTCCAGCTACCCGGTGAGGATACAACGGATGACGCGCAGGAATATAAAATCGTCACCACGCGGGGTATGCCCATCACCATTGATATAACGCACGAGAACCTCTTCTTTCGCGGTGCATCCAGCCCGGAAAATGGCACTGTCACGGTCAGCGATGACGAAACGCAGCTTACCTACACCCCGAATGATGGTTTCAGCGGACGCGATTCCTTCACCTTTACGATGGTGAGCGAGGACGAGGATGAGTTCACTACCGAAACCGTGCTCATCGGCGTGGTCAACACACCCGGCGTCTTGATTAATGATACTCTATATGCCGTCACCGCCATTGATTACCCGGACGCCACCAGCACCTATCCGACCAGCATCAATGATTCGGGTGAGATTACCGGGCAGTGGTGGGATGATTCACCGCATGTCCTGCGCATCGCAGAGGCAATGGATACGCTTGTGCTGGAAGGCGTCACCGGCTGGCAGATGGGCAGCGGTATCAACAATCAGAGCCAGATTAGCGGGCACATGAGCACTGGCAACCGCATCATCAGTTTCATCGTTGATGACAACGGTCGGCGGAGCGATTTTGCCTATGAAGACGCCAGCATCACGTCGGCCTTTAAAATCAACGACGCCGGGCAAATCGTGGGTCGCGCCGTTGTGGATGATACCAGTCACGGATTTTTGCGCCAGCCGGATGGTACATTTGAGTTATTCGATATGCCGGAGGCGGAGGGTTTGACATGGGCGCTCGGCATCAACAACGACACTGATATTGTCGGCTTCTATCAGGATGAAGATGGTGATCTACAGGGATTCTGGCGCACGCCGGATGACCAGTACCAGACTATTTCACCCCCCGACGCCACCATCACCCGCGCCTACGACATCAACGATCAGGATGTCATCGTCGGGGAATTTTCGACAGGCGAGACGGGTGGTGAACGCCGCTCCATCGAGCCGCTTAACGAGGATCAAGGCGAATTTGTGACCGTTTACGAGGCGTTTGTATATGCGGACGGCGAATTTCACACGTTTAGCATCCCCGGTGCGCAATCGACTTCTGCATTCGGCATCAACAAGTACGGCAACATCGTCGGTATCTGGGTTGATGAGGGCGGTTTGACACATGGCTACCAACTGACGACAATAGAGCATGAAGATTACGTTACCTTTGAGTAGATGCAGCAGCGGGTGAGGTCAGGCGGTCCTTTATGAACTTACAATTTCCGCCCATTTTACCGTTCTATTTCGTCTCGGCAGCAATGGCGCTGGTGATCGCTTACCAGTGCTGGAAGATGCGCCCTGCTAAAGGAGCTTTCCTGTGGACGCTGGGCATGGTGTCCGCTGCCATCTGGGCTATCGGCGAAGCGCTCGACATCATGGGCACGACCACCATCTGGAAACTCAACGCGATTCGCTTTCAGTACATCGGTATCATCGGTGCGCCCACCATCTGGCTGCTGTTCGCCATCCACTACAGCTATTGGGATCGCTGGTTGAATCGGCGCACCGTTATTATCCTGTCGGTTGTGCCTATTTTTTGTTACCTGATGGCCCTCACCATTGGCATCACCAACTGGTTCTATGAGGACTATCAAATCGTTATCGACAACGACCTGCGCCTGCTGGATAAGACCTACGGTAATGTCTTCTGGTTGTGGGTGGCGTTTGGCTATTCAGCGGTGGTGTTTGGCTCCGGGCTGCTGGTATTGTCAATCCTGCGCTATCCCGAAAAATATCGCGGGCAGGCGACCATGCTTGTAATCGGCGCGGCACTACCGCTTATCGCCAATATCATGTTCCTGACCGATTATAACCCGATTGCGCCCTTCGATCCCTCCTCCATCAGTTACGCCATTATGGGGGTGATCGTGTTTCTCGCCATCAGCCGCTACGGGTTTCTGGAAATTGTGCCCGTGGCCTATGACCTTGTCTTCCGCAACGTGACCAGCGGTGTGATTATCCTCGATAACGGATTCCGTGTGCTGGATATCAACCCCGCCGCCGAAAAAATCGCCAACCGCACCCGCCCGGAGGTCATCGGCAAAACAACAGGCGAGGCATTTCCAGAATATCGCGGAGTCATGGCTCAGTTCCGGGATGTCCGTGAAACTCGTACTGAAATTGCCCTGCAAGATAAGATTTTTGACATGCACCTGATGCCGTTAACTGACCGCCGGGGCAATGTATCCGGGCGGATTGTGATGCTCTATGACATCACCGAGCGCAAACAGGTCATTCAAGACCTCGACGCCTACGCCCATACCGTTGCCCATGACCTGAAAAATCCGCTGTCGGGGCTGCGCGGCTACATTGACCTTGCCAGAGCGACTGAAGGCAAGCAGCAGGAAACGTTTCTGGAAAAAATCGACGACTCGACGGGTCGCATGGTCAGCATTATCGAGAGTTTGCTGACGCTGGCAAGCGTTCGCCGTCAGGCAGAAATCCCGATTGGTCCTATTGATGTGAAGATGATTGCCGATAATGCCATTCGCCGTCTATCCTCGCGCATTGAGGAAAGCAAAGCGCAGATTGACCTGCCGAAATCCATGCCGTTCGCGGTCGGATATGCCCCGTGGATTGAGGAAATCTGGGCCAATTACATCGAGAACGCCATCAAATATGGCGGCGAACCACCCGTCATCAAACTCGGCGTGGATACACCCACCAACGGCAATGTCAAGTTCTGGGTGAAAGATAACGGCAAGGGCCTGTCGCCGGAAGAGCAGCAGCGCTTGTTCAGCGAATTCGCCCGAATTAACCCCAATAAAGAGGGGCATGGATTGGGGCTATCCATTGTGAAGCGGATTGCAGACCGTTTACAGGGTACAGTGGGCGTGGAGAGTACGGTTGGCGAAGGCAGCACGTTTTATTTCACCCTGCCCGCCCCGAAAACATAAACTACCTATCAAACTCCCGCGCCAATTCGAGAAAAATCTGCTCAATATCGGCGGGTTTATCATCAAATTTAACGATGGGCAGTGTCGTAAGCCGCATCTGGGTATCAACCGGCAGCAGGTCCTGCTGGTAAAGAGATTGGGCTAATATCGACCCTCGCTCCTTATCCCCGCAGGCGTAAAAGTATGCCGCGCTGGCCCCGATGACATCTACAATCAGAACGTAGTCGGGTGTTTGCCGGGTCAGCATGATACCTTCTGCCAGATATGATCGTGCGGTGTCCGGTTTATCCCATCTGCTGTAGAGATAGGCAAGCTGGCAAAGCGCCTCAACGACACCCCAGCGCGTATTCACCTCGCGACCCAATTCCAGCGCCTTCTCATAGAGAGCGGTGGCGTTAGCATAGTCATCCAGTTCTTCGTAAAGTTTGCCCAGCGACACCAGATTATTGGCATAGCCCCACTTGCTGTTCATGCCACGAAAGATCTCGATACTTTGCCTGTGAAAGCGAAACGACTGATCAAAATCGCCCTTGTAGCGATAGATTTCACCCAGACAAGCCTGTGAAAGCGCAACCGTTGCCAGCAGATGCAGCCCTTCGGCCATCTTCAGTGCCCGCTGCGACCATTCCAGTGCCTCATCCAGATAGCCCCATGTCTTGTTCATCAGGCCGAGGTGCGAATAGCAAATGCCGACTGAATAGGTATCGCCCAACTGCTCAAAAATCTCAATGGCTTCATGCTCTAGCTGAATACCCTCGATGAGCTGGCCGTTTAGATGTGCATCAACGGCCATCCGGCGCAGGGCACGGGCGGTAATGTTCGGATGGTTGAGGTTGCGTGAGAGGTTGAGGGACTCTGCCGTAAATCGACTGCCAGCCTCGCGGTCGCCCCGGTTACTGGCATTCCGGGCCAGATTGATAACGACCGTCATCTGCCCGAATTCGTCGTCCGCCTCTTGATACAGGCGGTAGGCTTTCGCAAACGCCTCGCGTGCTTCGGCCAGATTGCCCTGACTTTCGGCGCTGCTGCCCAGCCAGTTGAGACCCTCCGCCAGTAGGAGCGGCTCCTGTGCGGCCCCTGCCAGGTTGATGCCGAGCCGGGCATGCTGGTAGGCGTCAACCAGATGCCCCAGAAAGAAATCGGCCTGACTGAGCTGGATATAAAGCTCGGCCTTTTCCACCGGGGTGGGATTAAGGAGCAGCGCCCGCCCGGCATACTGGCGCACATTCATGAACTGCGAATTCTGCAATGCAAAACGCGCCGCAATCCGCGCAGAATGCGCTTCCTTGACCGAATCCCCGGCTTGATACCAGTGTTCCATCAGACGGGCGGCTTGCTGTTGGTCACGCGGATAACACCGTTCAATCGACTCTGCGACAATGCGGTGCAGATAGCGGCGCTCTTCAACGATCAGGTTTGCCAGCAGTTCTTCGCGCAGCTTGTCATGGGCAAACCGCCAGCTCCCGTTTGCAATATCCAGCACTGCCACATCGGCGCAGGTGTTGAGCCAGTCATCAAGGGTATAATCCGGTGATAGATGAGTCGCGGCGAGATCATTCAACAGGGCAAGATCGATAAAGCGACCAATAACGGCACTTAGTTTGAGCAGCGGTTGACCCCAGCCGGGTATGCGATGCAGGCGGTGGACGACAATTCTCGTGATGCCCCCGGCAAAAACACTTGGCGGCAGCGTGACATCCCCGATGGCGCTCAAGCTGCCTGCTTCATCGGCCAGTGTGCGGACAATTTCAACGATGAAAAACAGGTTGCCTTCTGTCTCGCGCTCCAACAGTTCAATGACCGCAGGCCGTTCACCGACATCGCCCAGCATCGACTTGCTCAGGCGGGCAATATCGGGTGGATTGATGCGGTCCAGTGTAATCAGAAAGACTTTAGGCAACTGCGCGGGCAATTCGGGACGTTCTTCGTTGCGGTACGCGCTGATAATCAGCAGCGGCAGTTGATCAATGTCCTCCGTCAACAAATGAAGTGTATCGAGACTTGAGGCCCATTGCAGGTCATCCAACAGCAGCAGCGCCGGGGCTTTCAGCATGTGGAAGGCTTCCACAATGATACGCGACAATCGTTCCACCGGGTTGGCAGCAGCCGGTGGATCAAGTACCTCCCGCCCCAGCAAGTTCGGAATATCCGGGCACAGCGGTTTGAGCACTGACGCTATCTGATCGGGAACATCTATTTCCAGCACGAGCTGGCGTATGACCTCGCGCCACATGTCCAACGGATCATCGTTGCCCTCAATGCCCTGACCGTGCAGCACAGTTACACCCTCCACCAGTGCCACCACGCGCACCTCTTCCATCAGTCGCGATTTGCCGATGCCGCTCTCGCCACCAACCAACCACGCCGACCCCTGCCCGCCACAGGCACGTTGTAGGGCATCGGTTAAGCGCGAGAATTCCTCATCACGCCCCACAAATTCAGCCGCTTTCAGCAGATTCTCGCGCACTTCCGCTGATTCAAAGCGGGTAGTATCCCCGGTTGATTGGCGTAAATCATGGATGGCATGGATGGCAGATGGATAGCGAGATTGGGGATGCTTCGCCAGCAAGCGGGCAACCAGCGGGGCCACACCAGCGGGAAGCTGGTCTACATGCAGGGCGGCATGCAGCACATCGCCGACGAATTTCCGCACACTTTCCCCCGGTTCAAAGGGATGATGCCCGGCGAAAAGCTCGTAGGCGATAACGCCTACCGCGTATAGATCGGTCAATTCGGAGGCAGGATAGCCTTCAAACTGCTCAGGGGCCATATATTGCAGCGTGCCTGCCATTGGCTGGTAAGTATCCAGCCGCATCGCCAGCCCGAAGTCGATGATGCGCAGCGTGTCGTCGGCAATCATCAAGTTGCCCGGTTTCAAGTCGCGGTGCAGGATGCCGCGTCGGTGCAAATAGGCCAGCCCTTCTAACAATTCGAGGACATAGCGACTCTTCGTTTCATCGGTGGCGGTATCCTGAACATCCAGCAGATGAATCGCATCTTCGAGAAACGGCATGGTGTAGAACGGCTAGTTTTCAGCATCAAAGCCGTAATCCAGCACGGAGATGATATTGGGATGCCGCAGCGACGCCAGAAATTTAAACTCCCGACCCAGCGCGATTCGAAGATTGCCGTCGAAGTTCTCAGCGCCAAATTGCAGTTGGGAAGGCGAGAGGACAACCCGCTTCAGCGCAACAACGCGGTCGTTCAAGCGATCATAGGCACGGTAAACCCGTCCCATGCCGCCCGAACCGAGCACTTCATGTAGCTGGTACCGGTTGCTAAAGGTCATCCCAACTTGACTTCCTTATTCGTGCATTCACTATGATGCCTATTATCCTCCTTCCTGCCCAAAAAGTCTAAGTGCCGGGGGAGGAGTGTACGAACAACAATAGTGGTGACATATTGACGGACAGCATACATGCCGTCCGTCAATATGTGATTTTCGTAGCCGGGAATTTATTCTTCACGCGGCTAATACCCCACTGCTTGCAGCGGAGATACTGCCGCTGATGGATGGTTTAACCTGGCGTGCTATACTCTTTCATATACGGTTGGGCACATTCTACACAAGCCTGTCATGGGATGGTAGGAGTATGACGTCCAACACGGCTCTTTAACAACTTCAGTGAGGCGGTTGTGGCAGGAAGTCTGCCAAATAAAATATTCAACGCACCCAAACTTCAGCGGTCCTTAAACGCTGGATGCGTTGGGGCATCAACGCACGACACGAGCGGTGGTACGACGGGAGGGGAGTCGCCCGCCGCCGTGTTGACGGTAACGGCCCTGCTGTGTGCGGCGGGAAGTTATAAACCGGTTGGCCCACACAACGCCACAATAGTGGGCCTGACCGGGATATGAGGACGCAGATAAACGCGATTTTAAATCGAAGTCACAGTTTAGGTAGGACGACTCCATACCGGAACATCGCTGAGAATACTTTCTAGCTGTTCCGCAAACTTATTGCCATTCAGTGGCTTGCCCAGAAAGCTGTGAAAACCAGCCTTACGAGCCTCCACAATTTCGGTGGTGTGAGCGGTGTAAGCGACCACCGGAATCGTTTTTCCAATCTCAGCATAAATATCGTCTAGCACCTCATAACCGTCTTTTACCGGCAAATCGAGGTCTAAAAAGATAATGTTCAGGCGCGGCAGGGATCGCAGGACTGTAGTAACATCGACGGGGGTAGAGACCGTTGTATGAGAAACGCCAAGTCGCTCAAGGAGGGCTTGCAGCACATCCTGACTTGAATGATCATCTTCGATAATGAGTGCGTGAATGTCCTCAAACAAAGTTCATCTCCTTACCCAGACGGGATTACCTGTCAATGCCTGCGATACATACCCGGCGAAGCGGCTGGAGTCGATAGGCTTCGCAATAAAGCCATTAATCCCCATATTCCGCGCCTGGTTCACCACAGCGGTATCATCCGAGGCTGAAACAATGACCACCGGAACATCATTCATGGTGGGCAGACTGCGTAGAATCTCGTAGACCTCAAATCCAGTAATATTAGGAAGATTCAAGTCAAGTAAAACAATATCTAGTTGCGGAAGCATCGCAATACGCTGCTTGATGTCTTCCGCCCATCGTTCAAAGAAAACGACTGCGCCTGTGCGGCGCAAAATAGAAGACATAATCGCCATACCGAATCGATCATCCTCGATAATGAGCACACGTTTGCCAGTAAGATTGGCAAGAGAATCCGACATTTTATGTTCCCCTCCACGATGATTCACCACTCATTAGCTGCGTTAACAACGGTGGGAAAGTTTGACGGTTAATGGGCTTGCCGATAAAGCCGTCAAAGCCAGTGTCACGAAGCTGCTCAACCTCCTGTGCGGTGATGCTGGCGGTGACCGCTACCACTATTTTATTTTTATACTGCGAATGATTGCGTAACTCCTTGAGCATGTAGAAGCCATCGTTGGGCCTCATGTGAATATCCAGCAAAAAGACATCCGGTGCGTACTCAAGCTGACTGACCTTTTCTAAGAAATTACTACTGTCTTCAAAGATGGTGAAATCAGTAATGCCTAAAAAATTTCGGAGCATTACCGCCATCACATCACGGCTCATAGGGTCGTCTTCGACGTAGAGAATTTTAGGTGATTCCATTGGTCTCCCTATTATGCGGTCTGGCTGGTTATGGGTATTTCCACAAAGAAGGTGGACCCCACATTGGCCTGGCTGTTGAACCAGATACGCCCCCCGTGCATCTCGGTGAAATATTTGGTAATCGCCAGCCCTAAACCAGTACCGCGCTGTAAACGTTTCTCACGTGCCCCGTTTGTATTGTCAACTTGTCTTGCCTGTTGAAATTCGTCAAAAATGGTAGCGTGCATCTCCTCCGGTATCCCAACACCCGTATCTTTGACCGAAAACAACAGCGCATTTTGGTGTTTTTTGGCACTGATTGTTACGGTTCCCTTTTCGGTGTACTTGATTGCATTGGTGACCAGATTGAGCAGCACCTGTTCAATACGTAGCCGGTCAACCTCAATACTCGGCAAATCGGTTTCTATGTCCGTGACAAGTGTCACAGGGCCGCTTTCATCCAGCAGCGACCGGGCCGTCACCACCACATCGTTAAGCACCCCATTAACATCCACTTTTTCAATGAACAGTTCCATCATGCCCGCTTCAATCTTGCTGAGGTCCAGAATATCATTGATAAGCCCCAGCAGATGTTGTGTGCTTTGCAGCGATTTTGTAAGAGCCTCTTTCTGGTCGTCATTGATAGTACCGTATATCCCTTGAATAACAAAATCGGTGAAGTTAATCACAGAGTTCAAGGGGGTGCGAAGCTCGTGGGACATATTGGCAAGGAACTGCGATTTGAGCTGGTTGGAGATTTCGGCCTGCTCTTTCGCCTGCCGGGAGAAGTACGCTTGCCGTGCATAAAAGAACAGATTTAGCGCAGCCACAATTACGAAAACCACCAGTGCAGTAACCGCCCGAATAATGGCATTCGATAACTGGTCTTCCGTCGCAATCAGGCGACCATCGGCTTCTTCAGTTCGAACCACATGGATGTTGTCTGTCTGATTGATGAGCAGTTCCAGCGTGGTTAGTTCCTCGATAAGCTGCGAAAAAACTTCTTCATCATCCGGGGCAGCTTGCCATTCATCAATGGTCGGTTTGATAGATTCCCAATCCGCCTGTATCTGTGCAATAAGATCACGCAATGAATCTGGAACAGTTGCCAGGCGTTGTTCGAACTCATTAAGAACGAAGAACCGGCTGTCTACAATATCGGTCTGAAGGTCTGCGTTGTTGGTGCGTTCCAATGCAATGATGCCGAACAGTTTTTGTACTTCGCGTTGCAGGCGAACGAATGGACGCACAATCTGGGTAGCATCTTCGCGGCGTTCAACCGCCGCATTACGTTCGGCAATGCTTCTGTTCAGGTTAACGATTGAGGTACTCAGAAAAGCAACCGCCAGCAACAACAGAACAACTGTCCATGTAGATTTTACCAGCCGCAGCAGGCGCGTGGACCCTGCCTTTTTCAGCAGGGCCGCTACGCGGAGCAATTGGGAAGACATCGCAACACGCATGACGCGCTACCTTACTTCTATGCTCTTAATTTGCCATACCCAGTAGTTGTTGTAATCATTCCGGTCAAATTCATAACGATGGTACGGGTAGACGAGCATCGCCGGTCCCCGTGTCGACACGGGCATGTGTTCGCCGTTCATCTGCAACGCGAACATCACGGGATACTCATACATGTCTGCAATGGGCGCGGTGGCTTCGTAGTCATTGAGGGCAACCACCCGCAGTTCAGTAGCGTCTTCCGGGACCCCCCACAGTCTCAAAAGATCACTCATCAACACGCCGCGATATGTTACTTGCTCTTCCAGAAAAGGATCTTCCAGCGTGTATTCAACTTCACCAACGGACTCGATAGCTTCCAGATCCATGACAATCTGGTCTTCTTGATTGGCATTACCAATCTTGCCGGTAACGGTGAGAATAGTGTCTTCTGCGGCGGGAACCGGAATCTCATCTCCTTCGGAGAGGGAGCCTTCGTTGACCTGCACAAAGGCAGGTTCGTCCCCGTTTGAATCCGAGTCGTCATTATCTCCATTGTCATCATTTGAGCAGGCGGCGAAGGTCAGAGCAAGCATAACGATGATGATGTACGAAACGTATCTGGACTTAAACATCTTTATCCCCTTTAAAATATTATGGATGGCACACAGGCAAAAACACTAACAAGATGAGTGGATGCCAGCACCCACTCATCACAAAGTAACAAGCTTCGTGCTAGTTCACCGGATGAATGTCGCCCGGAGAACGTGGATCGAGTTCAAAGTGGTCAATAAATTCGCCACTGAAACCCGTCGCCCGAACACGGCGGCCCACCTCAAAATAGCCCTGTGTGAAAGGATCAATGCCTGTTGAGGCATGCACGAAAAGCTGGAGTTCGCCTGATCCATCATCAACATATACGCGATAGCCGAACGGCAAGTCATCACCAACCGGCTGGGTAATAACACCCTCAACGGTTAGCAGCAAACCTTCAGTCGACTCACTGACGTCACCGGTATTGACCAGCATTGGTTCGACACGCTTGGCTCCCGGTAGCGTTTCAACCGTTGCATTGGTCAGAATGAGAAGGGCGAAACTGTCAGCGAGTGTACCGGTTACCTGTACATGGCGATTTTGCTGGAGATGCAGGTTGTCGGGTACGGAAACATAAATTCCTGCGGTATCATCCTGGATAGCAAAACCCTGATCGAAAGTGGCTGAGCTAAAGTCACCGGATGCGACCGTTACGTAGCCTTCAACCGTGACAACACTTCCCAGAGGCATACTGCGTGCCTGAGCAATAGTGATGGTTGATGCTGAAACAGGGGCATGAATGCCAACAACGAATAAAAGGGCAAAGAGCAATGCTAGAGACAAACGGATAGTTTTGGACATCTTGGAGCCTTTCTCATGTTGCGTTGATGTAAATGAAAACGATTTCCAGAATTAATATTAAATGATTTAAACATTAATTTTAATAAACTATATAAATTATCTACAACTTTCTTACAACTTTCTTACAATTTAATTTGGTACTAAGGTACTCTCAAAAGTATAGAGACATACACCAATTTCTGCAAGTCATCAACACTTTCTTAACTGACCATGCCATAAACCACCCCTTAGAGTGGTGACTTGTGTCACCGTATGCTTCTAAAATTGATCTCAGTTAGAGCATTTTTCTTATAAGTTACGCAAAATGTGAAATACGTCATCAACCCCCTGTGTCACTGGCACAACATTCCCCTAAATATGGTTGAGGGGCGACACAGCCGTGCTGTGTCGCTACAGGAGTCGTGGGTTTTCGTAGGGACGCCCCGTTGGGCGTCCGCCAGCTAAAGTGCCGGAAATTGTGTTAATGTGTACGTGGGAACAAATCGCGTGGTGAGCAAAAAGCGTCTCTCGTCCGGCAGTATACGGAGGCAAAAATGATAGATGACCCCCAGCACGACGAGATGACCAATATGTGCGGTATGGCCCTGATGACTCCGGTCTTATTCTTTGTCGCCGCCGTTATTGTTGTTACGATTCTTGTCGTGAACGATATTCTACGCATCGATGCGTTTACGGCAGCGCTGTATATCTTTGGACTACAGGTGTTATTTCTTGCAATGTTCAGTGTCGTTTATGTGGTGCACTCCAACGAATAATTTACAGTTCTTATGTTATTCTGATGTCAATTATTTGCGCTTTGAGGAGTGGCTTGAATGCCCCTGATTATTAAAACTATTTTTGCCCTGTTGAGTGCTGTGTTTGGCCTTTACTCCATTGTGCAGCCAAAAGTCGTGGCCCGAGCATCCGGCTTCGACCTGTTAGGCAATGTGGGCGTGGCTGAACTGCGGACGGCAGGCGGGTTTTTTCTGGGAATAGGCATTGCGCCCCTCATTCTAAGCGATGATGCCGCGTACCAGATGCTGGGCATCGCCTATTTCGTAACGTTTGCGGTGCGTTTGCTGTCTGTATATCTCGATGGGCAGGATATTATTCGCCGTGATTTTATTATTTTCGGGCTTGTTGAGCTTGTATCTGGACTCGTGTTAATTATTCCTCAGGCATGAGTTTCCAGTTTGATGCCGCCCGTCTCATCGCGAGAAGTGCTGTGGGGCGGGCTTTTATTCATTTACTGTTTCGCCGTTTACACTGGTTGCTGCCTGTGGACTACCTTCACCAGACCGCCACGATTCTGGCCTTTTATCACCCCAAGCCATCCTACAAAGTACATATCCTCATCGTGCCGCGCGATCCCATCGACAATTTAACGAGTCTGCCGCTGGATGATACGGCGCTGCTGCATGACATTTTCGAGACGGTGCAGATTCTGGTCGATAAGCTCAAGTTGGAGCGGTATCGTCTGATCTGCAACGGCGGCGCTTATCAGGACATTCCCCACCTGCATTTTCATCTGGTGGCGGATTAGTTTACCGGACGCCCCGTTGGGCGTCCCTACTCTAGTACGGACTGGACGATTTTAGCTGGCTCTATGCAGCCATTGTACAAACGGTATCCAGGCGAATACCATATAGGCCACAATCAACCCGCTCAGCAGCAGGGTTCGGATTGGTAATGTCAGTGACATCAGTTCATCGCTGAATATCCATGAAATGACCGTGACCATCGGATAAACGCCAATCCACGCCAGCAAAAAGAGTCGACTGCCATGTAAGCCAGTATGCCTTGTTTGCGACATTGAAATTCCTCCGCACAACCTTCAATTCGTCTAAACGTACACGCGGATTAGTCATCCCCTGTCGGTATGATACCCGCTGTTTCGACCATCAGAACCACCGTTTTTTCGGGTGCTCGTGTTTTGTGCACCACGCCCTTGGGACAACGTAACCCTGCTGGGGATGCAGCTCAACCGAACTGGCTCCCTCAATGTCGATGATCAGTTTTCCCTCCAGAGTAAAGAAAAACTCGTCTTCTTTGTCATAGAAATCGCGCTTGGCGACACCCGTCTTTAGGTGGGTGAGGAATGGCGCTGCTCCTTTCGTACTCTAAAACTGGATAGGGTTAAAAACTGACAATCTTTAGGCTTCGCATTCTGGCACAATCGCTTACCGTTTTCCAGACGGTGCAAGCTAATGCGC
>JAKEEQ010000011.1 GCA_022616515.1 Chloroflexota bacterium
GGCCGCAGTGGATGTATTACGAACATTAGCTGACTTCATAAACTCATCTCTTGAGGATACGGCTTTGTCGGATTAGGTATTTCTGTACATCGAAAATCCACAAAAGCGCTCAAGAACTCAGGAGATTACAGCTAAAACCAATAAGCTGACCAGTCATTGTCTCAAAAAATAATCCATCTGCTTGTGTATGATCCAGATAAGACGTTTGCCGCTATTCGAGCAAGGGATTTGAATGATGGCGGAAGACAAAGCAGACTGTATCGCAGTATGTGGGCTTCTCTAAAGTGGTGGGCTTTAGGAAAATCTCAGTGCCGTAAGGTGTCCTAATACCTTGTCCACTGAGGATAAGCTTAGGAGTGAGGTCTGTCGAAGGTTACAAAAATCATCGGAATATGACATTATTCGGTTTGGAAGATAATGTAGATAATCTACAAACTCGTTGTCTGGCATCTCTTGGGTAAACCGCAAAAGCAACGCTCTGGATATATCGAAAAATGGATGCTCCGGGTGCGAATGCAATAACAACCCCATAACAGACAGGTCGGCACACCTTTTTCTTTCAGCCGTGCTTTTTTTATAGTCGCCAATTAGATATTTAGTGTCTAAAAACGACAAAATAGCCTCGACAAAAGGATAAGGATGGCTTGCAGTAGTGGGTTCGTTGGCAAGTGTATCGCATAGTTCGGCTAAAGCGTCAGCCAGTTCTTCCAAATCCTGTTTTCTGCTCCAAGAATGTCCTACTTTGAGCCCTTCAAGGCGGTGGAGTAATACTAAACTTCCAGTCTGCTCAACAGTCCACCCCTGCAATTGGTGGACGCTTTCGTGAAGTAACTTCCGAGCGTCAGCCTCATGACCTAGTATCAAAAGCCCCATGGCCTCCAATTGTTTACCGAAAGCTACGTTAGGCTCACTTGCTTTATCTAGCTTTTGGGCTTCGCGTATATGCTCCAAACCCAACAATAAGGGAGCAATGATAGGCTTTTGCGAACCGAATAGCTCTGGGTAGAGCAAGCGCGTTTGGTTTTCAATTGCGCCACGTCCTAGGAAATGGTGGCTTGTACTGATAAGGGGTATTTCGCCCCATTTTTCCCCGACGGTCTGGCTCTTTTGGAGATGCGGTTCTGCGGCCTCGTACCTACCGAGGCGGGTTTCTATCCAACCCCTTTTTGCCGCAACCAGCCCGCTTACTAAGTCGCGGTTGATTTCATCCGTACTCCATTGCTCAATGATATTTTCAACTGCTGTGAGTTCGATTACTGCTTGCTTGAACTCCTCTCTGTTAATGAGCATTTGTGTCACTTTTTCGACCATATAGCGTGCCCATCGGTAGTCTTTTGGGAGAAGTTCTAAAGCGTGACGATAATATTGCTCTGCTTCTGACCAATGACCTCTGAAATTAGAAGCGTCTCCAAGAACAATTAGAGCTTCCGGGCTGTTGGCCGACAACGCAAGTTCTACTGCCTGAGTTTCCCCAGAAATTGTCCCGGTTAGGCCAGCCAACCCACCTACTGCACCCAACTTTAAGAACTCACGTCTTGTTATTTCTTTCATAGGGTCAGATTCATCATCTGAAAAAAGCTCTGCGATGCTTATATCAAGGGCAGCCGCTATTCGTTCAAGTGTGTCGCGTCCTCCGGGTCGTGTTCCACCTTCAATCTTCTTAATATAATCCTCGTCGCGCTCAATCCTACGCGCCAGTTCCTTACGGCTTAAGCCCAGATCAATCCGCCTCTCACGGATGATTTTTCCTCTACGTTGCCAATCTTCATGTTTCATTAAACTTTGCCTGTGCCATCACTGGTGATATAGGGACAATTTGTACCCTGCTTCAAAAATGCGTCTATGCTATCTGTTGGAGCAGATAAACGCTTCAATATGAACACCGTCATTTTACCATCTGCGTCAAATGACGGTTATGCTTGCGTGTATGCTGTCCGTTGGCAAGGGGCAGGTGTTCAAGATAGCGTCGCTAAGGACGATAACAATATTTTCTTCTGTAGGCTGGTCTAATGGTCAAACTTGATACTGACCTTCACGATGCAACTAGCCGTTGACATTGATGTTCCAGTCTACGAGCCGATTTCGGGCTAACCCATATTCGCCGAAAATAAGTTGTTTGGGCATTTAAGGATTAGTGCGATGGCGACTTCTCGAAAAAGAAACCAGTCTGTCAGACCAACAAACACTGTCGTTCAACCGCAGGCGTTAACTGCCGCCGTGTTGCTCCTTATTGATTGGCTTTCGGACGCAACAAACCAGCGGAATGACGATAAGAAGGATGAAGCCACTAAGAGCAAGAACGGAATTAATGACAAGGGATAATAAGCTCTCGCTCGTATTTTTGTCGGAAGGCGTTAGAGTTTATAAGGAGTTATTGACACCGTAGGACATAGGGATTACGATGGAAGAGGATTTGAAAGACCTCATTTCCGTACCAGAGGCAGCAAGACGGGCAGGTGTTGCCCGAAATACCATTCACCGCGCCGCCAAAAGCGGCACTATCAAGGCCGTCAAATTGGGGCGAAATTGGCTTGTTTATGCCAGTGATTTAAACCGCTGGAAAGAAGAAAACTATCGCCCGGATATGGCGCTTCACTATCCGCCCGACAAGGAAGACAAGGGGGAGCAAGGAGAGGAGTCGTAAGTCAAATCAGGAGATGCCAACTGCCCTACCAGCGTTACTCGCACTACAACCATTTCTTCAAATTGACATTTGTGGTGTGAGGCACATTGCACTTCAACTTAGAGACGAGTCAAGGAAAGGACTTTATTGCCCATGGCGAATTATCAGTTTTTTAAACCTGCTTTTGAGGCGCTTGCTACAGACGGAGTTATCGGCGACCCTAATGGACGACCCGCTTACGCCTACATTCGCGTCTCTAGTGATGGTCAAGCAGAAGAGGGACGCTCAGGGCTACCCCGGCAACTCGAACATATCCATGAAATAGCTTGTAAATTAGGTTACAGAATTTCATGGGAAGATGTCTACGCCGACGATCACTCTGGTTTTGAATTTGAAGACCGCCCTGGCCTCACAAAACTTAGACAAACATATAAGTCGCCAAACAGACGCTGCAATTTTATCGTTATGGAACATATAGACCGTCTTAGCCGCGAGGCGAGATGGCATCAAGGTTTTCTTGAACACGAAATGAAGACGAGCGGTTTGCAGGTTGTCTATTGGAAGCCATATTCGTCACAGATTGAACGCGCCGTTATGGGTATTATCGCCCAAGAAGGCATGGAACAGGCGATTGAGCGAATGCGTATCGGCACTATCAAGAAAGCAGAGAGCGGGCGCGTTACGGCCAAAAGACCAGCATTTGGCTACAGGTTCGTTGACGGCAATGGCAATGAAAACACGATGGAAGCCCGCCACGATACATACTATGCGATTAACAATGAGCGTGCCATCGCGGTGCGCTTTATATTTGAGAGCATCGCCTACGGCGGCATGTCCTGCTTTGAACTTATGAAAGTTCTGGACGAGCGTGGCAAAGTTGAGCCGGGATTTCGCTCACCAATTGCCAAAGCGTGGAACCAGCGGAGTCTTGTCAAGCTCATTCGCAATCCTCTTTACAAAGGCGAATTCATAGCCAATCGCTTTTACAAGAGGCGGGTTGTCGAAGTTGATGAAAACGGGCTGTCAAAAAGTGTCTTGAAAGAGTATCAGCGCCCAGAAGAAGAATGGATACGGGTTTCCGTCTCTTCAATTGTTGACGAAACGACATGGGAGCTTGCTAACCGAAACCTTTGGCGAAACAAGGGGTTTGCCCGGCGCAACAAGAAAAACGATTATATGCTCACAAGCATTGCTCGGTGTGCAACTTGCGGCTGGCGCTATCACGGGCATACAGACAGCAAGAAACCCCACATCCAACGATACTACTGCTCAAGCATCCACACGACACCCGGATATCGTGAACACCACCCGTGCGACCAACCAAGCATCCACTGTGATATTCTTGACACCGCAGTATGGGAAGTCATCGCTAATGCCCTCCTAGAACCCGAAGTGCTTTTACTTGCGGTAGACGCTCGATACTCCAATGACCGGGTTGAGAACATTTATGACCAGCTTTCATTTCTCAGGCACAAAATAGAGGGCAAGACCACCGAAGAGGAGAAACTCTACCAAGCGTATCTTGCGGGCGCATTCGACGCGAGTGAATATGCAGGAGAACGGCAACGGGTGATAAAGGAGCGCGATACGCTGCTGTCAGAATATGAGCGCCTTCAGGCGCAAGTTATGACCCCAGAGGAGCTTGCCGAGAAGAAACACGCGGTTGTGCAGTTAGTTCAGAACGCTCAAGATCACATTGATAAACATGATGCGCCACTCAAGCTCAAGCAGCGCATCGTAAGGCTACTGGTGGACGAGATACTCCTGAATGTTAAAGAGGGATGGTTTGAGCTACGAGGTACGATAGACACTGGTATGCTCTTCACTCAAGATAGTCAGGTAGCGGGAACGTCTGCCCCTTTACGTCGCCAAAATCGGTCAAGCCGTCCATCACGGTGCTGTTGTTCAGTTCAATCGCTGTCATCTGATAGGGTTCAATCGTTCGCAGTTGGTAGAGATGCTCAACCAACTGCCCCAAGGTTTCGACAGGAATGACCTTGATTCCAGCAACCAGCGCGGCTTGCGGAGCGTCTTCTGCCGGGACATAAATTGTGTGAAAGCCCGCCTGCTGCGCGGCATACGACATTGGCAGGACACCATTGACATGACGGATGCGCCCGTCTAGCGACAATTCGCCCACATAGAGCGCCCCATCCAGCACATCTAAAGGAATCTGATCGGTAGAAGCCAGCACACCAACAGCAATCGCAAGGTCATAAGCCGGGCCGTGTTTCGGCAAATCGGCGGGCGACATATTGACAACATAAGCTTTCCCCGGAAAACGGAGACCACTGTTCTTCACAGCGGCACGTACACGTTCCCGGCTCTCACGCACAGCTGAATCGGGCAGACCTACAATCGAAAACGAGGGGATACCAGCACGCGGATTGAAGTCAACCTGTACCTCAATAATCGTGCCATCCAGCCCGATAATCGCGCACCCATAGGTTATCGCCAGCATATTCATCCTCATCGCTTGATGCTAAGTGATAATACTACTGCGTTTCTATTCCTAAGACGAGTAGTATCAACAAAGTCATTTATCGCCGAGGCAGATACCGAGGTTGCGGGCAGTTTTCAGCCACGGATGGTCTGGCGGAATATTCTTGCGGCTGCCGATAACATTTTCCAGCGGCACTGCTTCCACCCCGTCACCCCGCGCCGCCACCATAATGCCAAATCGTCCCTCACGGATAAAGTCTACGCAGGCCGTACCCAAACGTGTCGCCAACAGACGGTCAGCAGGCGAGGGGACACCACCGCGCTGGACATGGCCGAGGATGGTCACACGCGATTCGAGGCGCGTGCGCTTTTCCAGTTCCTGCGTGAGTATCGGTGTACTGCGTAAGCGCTCGGCTTCAATCGCAGCCACTTCCTCATTCAGCTTTTTGCGCTCTTTTTTATTCTCGGCCTTTGCCAGCTTTTGCTGTGCCGACTGCAAGCGCTGGAATAATTCAGTAGACATCGCGCCTTCGGAAACAGCCACGATACTGAAGCCTGCGCCCTTGCGAAAACGCTGCAAAATCGCTTCGGCAACGATATCGGTGTCGTAAGGGATTTCGGGAATCAGGATGACATCGGCCCCCCCAGAAACGCCCGCACCAAGTGCCAGCCAACCGGTATTGTGTCCCATGATTTCAACCACAATGATACGGTGGTGACTGTGGGCGGTGCTGTGCAGACGGTCAATCGATTCGGTGGCGATGGTCAATGCCGTATCGAAGCCGAAGGTCACATCGGTACAGACTACATCATTGTCAATTGTCTTGGGCAGCGTAATGACATTGATGCCCTTCTGCATGAGGCTGTAGGCATTCCGCGCTGTGCCGCCGCCGCCCAGACAGACCAGCACATCCAAGTGATGCTTATGATAGTTATCGACCATCAAATCGGTCATATCAAGGGTCTTGCCACCCACAGGCATTTTAGTGGGTTTGTCGCGGCTCGTCCCCAGAATCGTGCCGCCAATCGTCAGGATGCCCGAAAGCTGACCGCTATCCAGACGCACCGTGCGATTTTCCATCAAACCCCGAAAGCCATCTCGAAAGCCAATCAGGTTCATACCATAGGTACCAATCGCAGCTTTGCCCACCGCCCGCAACGCTGCGTTCAAGCCCGGACTATCGCCCCCTGCCGTGAGAATTCCAATCGATTCGGTCATCACGCTTATCCTTTTAATTGAGATGGTTCACGATTATAGGTGAGGTTAGTGAATTGTGCGATTGGTCGGGGTTGCTATCTGATGCAGGGTGTTGTAACCCCACCACATCCCGATAACGTACCAGAACAGCAGATGGGAACGCACCTCTGACCACAGGTAAAAATCCAACAGCATGATTATTGACAGGGCGGCAAGGCAGCTTCCCCACAACATCACTCCGCCGGGACTATCGCGCCGCAGCCGCAGTAGAACAGTCAGCAGACACATCACTAACAAGAATACGCCCACCAACCCCAATTCCGCCCGAACTAGGTACAGCACGTTATGCGCGGGCAGCAGGATATCGGGTGACCCGGCACGCAGTTGGCCGATAGCTATCAGGAGATTGCCATGCCCCACACCCAGAAGCGGATGCTGGCGGGTGACGGCCACGGTATCGGCAAAGGCGAATGTCAGACGGCTAGTGAAGTCTTGCTGCAAGAGTATGACAAAGCGGCTGAGAAGATTTGTTTGCAGCGCCAAGAGCAGCCCGAAAAGCATTAACACAATAACGGCAACGGTCAGTGTACGCCTATTCTGAAACAGACGCGGTGGTGACAAGATGACACTGAGCAGGCATCCCAGCACAGCCGCGATGATGGCTGTACGCGAGGCTGTTGCCAGCAGACCGGCGATAATCAACACCAGAGCGCCGTTTTCCAACCATGCCATCCAGCCTATCCGCAGCCAATTATGACGAATCAAGACCAAGGCGGCGAAGAGGCCAACCAGCAAATAACTCGCCAGATTATTGGGATGAATCGTCAGTCCGAAGCCCTGAAATTCCTGCGGGCCAAAACCCCAAGGATTAGCAGGAGGCGGCTGGTATTCGCCGAGCCATGTCCAGCCGAGGGGCGCACGAAAAAGAGCCTGTAATAGAGCAACTGAACTGTGGAGAGCCGACGCAAAGACGAAACTTCGCAGCAGTGATACCGCCTGTCCGCGATGGATTAGCAGCGCCAGCCATAAGGCCAGATATACGCCGAACCATGTACGCACAATGCGATATAGGGTAATGTCCGGCTGCATTGACCAGATGAGACTCAACCCAATCCACAGCAGCAGCAATCCCCACCATAAACCGCCATGATAGCGGACGACAGCCCATAGTGTGCTACACCACTTGCGCCGCCACTCATCTGATATCAATAACATGACGCTGCAAAACAAAAATATCAGCAGCGGGATGTCGAACAAATAGGCTGTGATTGCCCGAAACTCGTACCAGAGGTTAGTATGGGGCGGTGCGGCAACCTGCCAGAGCATGTAATTGGCACGGTGCGGTAATGTCAGGGGCAGCAACCAGAGACTCCCTAACAGCAGGCGATAGGGCCAGATAAGATAGCCTGCCGGGGCGGTCATGCCCGCGCCCAACCGATGCCAAAGATGCGAAAATTGAGGGTGCGCGGGTCATTGGGGACGGGCAGGCCACCCCCATGCACCCGCAGCCGAAAACAGTTGTGCTGCCCGGCTTCAATCGGAAGTTCGACGATTAACTCCGCGGTGCCACGTACCTTTTGAGAAGCGACGACAAAATCATCGGCATCCAACACATCCATCTGGAAGAATTTGTCCTGCAAACTGGGCCCCGCCTGTACATCCAAGGCCACTTTCCGATAGCGCCCGGTAGCGTTATAGACGATAATCTCGCAATCATTGTTGGCCCACCGAAAACCGCGCCCAGTTTGAGTTTCCTGGGGATACCAACCCTGCCCCAGAGCAATAATGTCTTCGGCAGCACGCAGGGTATAGGGCTGTTCGGGCTGTGTAGCTTTGTACGCACCCATCGCAAACACACGGAAATTGAGTTTACGGGGGTCGTTGGCTACCGGTAAATCACCATTATCGACATGCAGGATGAAGATGTTGCGTGTGTTCGGTTCAAGTGGCAGTGTCAGGTAAATTTTCTGCCGCGCCCGGATAAGAAAGCTGCTGACAGGGAGACCATCAGCGCGATAGATGACCAATTCTAAACCGTCTTTGCTGGCACTGGGCCCCGGCTCAAGGTCAATGTATAAGGGATATTGACGGTCATTGGATGCCAGAATAATCAATTCGGCATCATTACCAACCCAGGCGAATTTTAGTCCGGCATGATATTCACTACTATGCCAGCCCGCCCCGGAGCGGATCACACCTGTCTGCAAGAAGACTTCCGGTGAGGCAGCCGTCAACTGCCTGACCTGTTCGATGGACAAAGCGCGTTCAT
Source organism: Chloroflexota bacterium (assembly GCA_022616515.1). Taxonomy (GTDB): domain Bacteria; phylum Chloroflexota; class Anaerolineae; order Aggregatilineales; family J027; genus JAKEEQ01. Next base: position 8,533 of record JAKEEQ010000011.1, read on the forward strand.
TTTCCAAAATCTCATAAATCAGTGCCAGTTCCCGATACATATCCATCAAGGCCAACACAGCATAACCCGAAGGCAAATTGTGCAGGGCTTGCTCTGAAACGGAC
>JAKEEQ010000129.1 GCA_022616515.1 Chloroflexota bacterium
GAAGAGCGCCAGAAAGTAGCGCACGGCGAAAGTTGATGCGCACTGGATATTGGATGAGAGGGTTGTCCATATTGAAGTCGTTTCTGTTACGACTCCCATTACACTACCCCTCGTGCTGTTCCTCAGTTTTGAGTTTTTCACTCATAAAATCTAATCGACGGACCAGTGAGTAAAAAGGCATCGGCACTTCTTTAATGACCGTCTTTTTCAGAATGGTTTCGTTGGCAATTTCATAATCTTCATGCGCTTTCTGGACCATCGGCAGTTGGTTGGCGGCTGGTTCCAGCGAGAACAACACAATGAGCGTGGTATATTGCCCGCCGAAGAAGTACAGCCAGTGCCCATTTTCAAGTTGTGTACTGCGCACATTGGCCTGAAATATTTCAGCCGTCGCGGAGCGATAACTGCTCAGCATCGGCACGATGAGTTCCGCATCCACACTAAAATCGCCTTTTGTTTCGACAGGCATTCCGCTTTGATTACTATACGTGCTGAATCCAAGGATTAGAGCGGTTAATGTCTTTTTGATAGTGAGCGTAGTTTCGGCCTCTGAATGGCCTTTGATTGCCTCGCGCCATGCTTCGAGTCTGGACTCCGCCAACAAATTCGCCACCATCATTATTTGCCGCTGGTAGCGGTCATATAAATGCTGAAATTGCTTGCGGTTGATGTCCCCGGTTGCGAATTCCTGCGCGATGCGTGTCATTTTTTTGTTCACATCTGCGATGAATTCTTGAGCCTGTTTGGCATCGTCAGCTTTTTTTGAATTACCTTCCATCGAACCTCCATGTCTGTTTCCCCCATTATACTGACATTTGCCCTGATTTTGCTGCGGGAAAAAGGCACTTTTTATCTGGACAAAACGTTAACAAAACATAAATGCCATTTTAATTTCGTTCTGCGATACTAAAGACAGTTCAAAACAACTTGATGGTCGTTCCCTCCCTGGCTCCCACCCAACTTTGACCGTCAAGCATACAAATTGCCCGCCGACGATAATTATTTTGAGAGACCTGAGGCGGGCTTTTTGTTTGTATGCTGTTCGGTGCAAAACCAATGTTAACAATTTCTTGACAATTCATAAATCCCGTTTTAATTCTTATCTGGCATACTCATAATTGTAAACTTAACATAGCTTGGTGGTCGTTCCCTCCCTGGCTCCCACCCGATCCGATCACCGAGCTACGCAAGTCCTAACGCCCATCCACCTCCCTGTAGCGATGGGCGTTTTCTTTTTTCATGCAGCGCTATGCTATAATTCTCCCCACTTCTATACATAAGCAGGTATATCAACATGCGAAAGCCAATTATTGCGTTGGTTGGCCGTCCTAATGTCGGCAAATCAACACTCTTTAATCGACTGGTGGGGGAGCGAAAAGCCGTCATATCCGAAGTTCCCGGCACAACTCGCGACAGAATTGAGGGTGATTCTGACTGGAATGGTATTGAGTTCACCGTTATTGATACCGGCGGCATTGAAGTTTATGAACCAAAAGGCAGCCGTGATCCCGATGCATTTTCGGAAGGCTCTGCCGAATTCGTTCCTCAGATTCGCTCGCAGGCTTTACTGGCTGTTGAAGAAGCGGATATTATTGTCCTGGTCACCGATATTCAGCAGGGAATAACAGCGGCTGACGAAGATGTGGCGGCGATTCTGCAAAAGACAGACAAGCCGGTACTTGTTGCCGCCAACAAAGCCGACGAGTTGCAGCACGTTGATGAAGCCTACGAGTTCTATGCGCTCGGACTTGGTGATGTTTTCGCGGTGAGCGCTATTCATGGCATAGGCACAGGCGATCTGCTGGACCGTATTGTCGAACTCATCCCGGAAGCTCCCGAATTTAATGCCGAAGAAGATGAACACCTCAAGATTGCCATTGTTGGGCGACCCAATGTCGGAAAATCGAGTTTGCTCAATAAATTGCTGGGAACAGAGCGGGCCATTGTCTCCGATTATGCCGGAACCACCCGTGATGCGCTTGATACGGATATTGTGTGGAATGGCGAGACGATCACTCTCATTGATACCGCCGGGATTCGTCGGCGCGGCAAGATTATACCCGGCATCGAGAAATTCAGTGTCATCCGTGCTCTGAATGCCATTCGCCGCTGTGATGTGGCCCTGCTGCTGCTGGATGCGACCGACGGCGTTACCGCGCAGGATGCGCATATCGCGGGCATGATTGTTGAAGAGATGAAAAGCGTCATCATTATCGTCAACAAGTGGGACCTTGTTGAAAAAGACAATGACACGATGAATGACTACCTTGAGAGTATACGCGAGTCACTCAATTTCATCAGCTATGCGCCCATTTTGTTCATCAGCGCCCTGACTGGACAGCGTATCCATCAGGTGCTGGAAACCGCCATGATGGTTTATGACGAACGTATGCGACGCATCCCGACCAGCGAACTAAACCGGATCGTCGGCGAAGCAATTCAGCGCCATGCGCCAGCAACCAATGATCCGCGCGGGTTGAAGGTATATTATGTAACCCAGGTTCGCACCGACCCGCCGACATTCCTGTTTCATGTCAACGATGCCAAACTCGTCCACTTTACCTACGAACGGTATCTGGAGAACCAGATTCGCGCCCAATACCCGATTGTCGGGACGCCAATTCGCCTGAGTTTCCGCACCCGCCAGCGCGAGCCTAAATAGATTGGGCGATGAACCATTGGGCCGCAAAATAAGTGCTCAGGATGAGTAATTGAGCTAGATGGAAGTGCTGTCGGAAGCGATTGATTGCCAGAAGCGAATCCGACAGCATAAAGAGCAAAGCTCCAACAACGGCTGCCAGCTCGCCCGCCTCTACATCCAGCCGGTTAAAACTCTGCCAGCCCATCACCAGAATGACCAGCAGATATGCCAATACCGGCATCAGATACTTGCCCAGCGCAGGTCGCAAATACCAGAACATACTTCCGGCTACAGCGCCGAGCGGAATAAGCACCAGCAGCGACGCGATGTGATCACCCACACTGCTAAATGCCGCGATGTAGAAAATGTGGGCAATTAGAAAACTGACCAACCCCTGCACAAATCTATCATCCGGCAGCATCAGCCACACATCGCCCATTACCGAGAATAACAGGCCGACAATGATGAAGATTTTATAAGTGTCTGAAATCGTGGATTCTTCCAGCAAGGCAATGGCTGTGATAAAAATCATCGTTAGCGGCTTGAAGACATATACCTGCTGGCGCTCGCCCGCATAATCCGCCCGGATGCATAACGCGGCACTCACCAGCGCCAGCAATGATAAAATAATAAACATTTTTCAAAATCCTCTCGCGGGGCGCACTCAACCTCCGTTATTATCGCCCCGCCCCACGTGCTGGCTAACCTTCTTACCACTGCCCAGCGCCACGCTCCGCTGGTAGGCGGCCCAGATAGCCTTTGAAATTACGGTGCGAAAACCGCCTTTTTCCATCTGATACAGCGCTTCCGCCGATGTACCACCCGGACTGGTCACCTGATTACGCAGCGCGGCGATATGCTCCTCGCTGTTTCTGGCATATTCCACCGAGCCGAGGGTGGTTTGCAGGACCAATTCCCGCGCTACACGACGCGAAAAGCCCATGTGCACTCCGGCGTCGATCATCGCCTCCAGAAACATAAAGACATAAGCCGGGCCTGTCCCGCTTAATGCCGTTGCCATATCCAGATAATCCTCTTTGTCCATGTATAACTCTTTGCCGAGGGCAGATAATATCGTTTGCCCCTGCTCAAGCTGTCGCTCACCAACTGTCGATGTCGCTGTCCACACCGTAATTCCCTGCCCGATTTTGGCGGGGGTATTGGGCATAGCGCGGATGATGTTTGGATTGCCGAAACGCTCCTGAAGATGTTCAATGGTAATCCCCGCCGCGATGCTCAACACCAGATCTTTGTCTTCTATGCCGCTCGGTGACAGTGGCAGAATTTCGTCTATAAATTGCGGCTTCACGCTGAGAATGATAATGTCCCCTTCTGCCGCCGCCGTTTCGTTATCAGTGGTGTGATGGATGCCGTAGCGGTCATGCAGTTGGACGCCCCGCTCGACTCGTGGCCCGGCAGCGATAATCCGGGTAGGCGTGACGAGTTCTTTGCGTATCAAACCGCCAATCATCGCCTCCGCCATCTGACCGCTGCCAATAAATGCAAGTATTTTGTTTTCGAAGGGCATACTTACTCCTCTGCCTCAAAGCGAATCTGAGGACCGTCGTAACTCATCAGATAAAAACTGCGTAACCGTCCGTCGCGAATGTCGTGCAAAAAGTCAGTCGCCACATAGCCCAGCGAAAACGCCTCAAACATCACAGGCTGGATATGCTGGCACCATGCCATCGCCAGTTCTTTATCACGCTGCTCCAGTGCCTCGTAATCTGCCGGGATCTCGATTAACAGCATGGTTTCACTACCTAATTCGTACGGTTTGTCGGTTGGAAGAGGCAAATCAGCTTTGCCTGTTGTGGGATTAACAATCGGCACAACATCAAGATATTGCTCCAATGTCAACGCCTTGCGATTCCCGAAAAGCCGCTCCTCAACACGATTATGGTCCACCCACCATTCGGCAATGAGCTGCCCGCGTGTCGATGTCACGAAATCATCAATCATGGCGTCGGGATAATAGTCAGGATGGTAATATTGAATAACCGCACCCAACTTGCGAACAAGCAGGTAGGCCATGCGACTGTTGAGGGGCGAGAAAGCGGTGGTTATCACCCTGACAGCTTGTTTTCTGGCAATTTCCCGCAGTTGAGTCGCCAGTTCGGTTCCCAGACCAATATTGCGATAATCAGGATGGACACCCAGCCGTTCTAAGACCAGCTTCAGATTTGCCATCGCGGGTCGGCGTGTGTCGCGATTATAAGTGCCGAAATAGGCGATGAGATAGCCAAAAAGCTGCTGCTCTGAAAATACACCCAGCAGATGCTGACCGTTATGGCTGTAACTGACCAGCGTGGGTAGACTCACATGATTGATTGGAGCATCGCCAAAAATCAGTGCCTGCAATTCCATGAGTTGTTGTAAATCGTCGCGTGTGGCGAGATCGTTGATGGTAAAGAGTTGTTGATCAGACATATGACTTCCAATTTAGACAATTGACACTACCAATACCATTGCGGTAAAACCACTGGCAATTTGCACACAGCATTATAGTACAAGGAATATGAGATAGTGAAACTGTGGGGTGGGCGATTTTCCGATTCGCCCGATGGGCAAATGCGAGCTTTAAACGACTCCATTGGCTTTGATCGGGCGCTATATAGTGTCGATATTCAAGGCAGCATAGCCTACGCTCAGGCCCTGGTCGAGGCCGGTTTGCTCAGTGAAGAGGAAGGTCGGGCCATTGATGATGGACTAGTCCAGATTCTTGATGAATTTGAAACAAACTCCTTTGTATTTAAACCCGGCGACGAAGATATTCACACCGCCGTCGAACGCCGTCTCATCGAAATTATTGGCCCCACTGGCGGTAAATTACATACAGGCCGCAGTCGCAATGACCAGATTGCTACTGATATTCGACTGTGGCTGCGCGAGGCTTGTGAACAGCTCAATGACATGCTTGAAAACGTGCAATTGGCATTCATAGAGCAGGCTGACCGCCACGTCATGACCCTCATGCCCGGTTACACCCATCTCCAACCCGCCCAGCCCATCACCGCCGGACACTGGCTGATGAGCTTCGTGTGGATGCTGCAACGTGACCGGCAGCGGCTGGCGGAGTGCCGTGCCCGTGTCAACATTTCCCCGCTCGGCTCAAGCGCCCTTGCCGGATCACCTTATCCCATAAGTCGCGAGGGTCTCGCGAAAAAGCTTGGCTTTGACGATGTAACATACAACAGCCTCGATGCCGTCTCGAACCGTGACAGCGTTGCCGAATTTTTGTTCATTGCCAGCATGGTGATGCTTCATCTGAGCCGTTTTGCCGAAGATGTGGTGATGTACAGCAATCCCGCCTTTGGCTTTATCAAATTACCCGACGCTTTCAGCACAGGTTCCAGTATCATGCCCCAGAAGCGCAACGCCGACCCGATGGAACTAACTCGCGGCAAAGCAGGTCGTGTGGTCGGTAACTTGACTGGACTGCTCACAACACTAAAGGGTTTGCCATCGGGTTACAACAAAGATTTGCAGGAGGATAAAGAACCCCTTTTTGACACGTTCCAGACACTTAGGACAGTCTTGCCTGTGGTTGCCGGGATGGTCCGTGCCTTAACCCTTAATCCTGACAAAATGCGTGAGGCACTGGATGATGGCCTGCTGGCGACGGAGTTAGCGGATTGGCTGGTACTGGAGCAAAATATCCCTTTCCGTGAGGCTCATCACCTCGTCGGGCAGGCAGTCAAATTAGCCGAAGATAAAGGTGTGGGGTTACGTGACCTCGCCCTCGACGACTACCAGTCCATTTCCCACCAGTTTGGGGCAGGTCTCTACGATGCACTGGACTTTGAAACCGCCATCCGCAAACGCCAATCTACTGGGGGCACAGGCACCGTACGCGAACAGATTACACAGGCCAGAGCGTTGCTCACACCCGATGCCGATAAACTCGCCATTCGAGCCTTAACCCCGGAAGATCAGGAACGAGTAGGCATTTTCATGGAAGAACAGTGGGGATCACCGAGGATGGTATCGCGCGGTCGCATGTTGAATATCCCTACACTTCCCGGATTTGTGGCCCTGCTCGACGATAAGATTGTGGGACTGGTTACTTACGACATTGAAGATGATGCCTGCGAGATAACCAGCCTCAACAGTCTTATTGAAGGCATGGGGATCGGCTCTAAATTCATCGGGAAGGTCACCCAGAAGTCCATTGAAGCGGGCTGTAAACGCCTGTGGCTGATAACCACCAACGACAACAGCCACGCAATCCGCTGGTATCAAAAACGCGGCTTCACCATAGCCGCCATTCACATTAATGCCCTCGAAGAATCACGACGCCTCAAACCCGAAATCCCACACGTTGGTAACGATGGCATACCCCTGCGCGATGAGATTGAATTGGAAATATCGCTGATAGATATGGAATGAGAGTGCGTGGGGAGGTCAGTCGATCTCCCCACTTTGAACTTCTACAACTGGCGGATGCTGATGAGCATCTCCTCACCGTCAATTTCAACGGTATCCGAGAACTCACCGTTGGTCACGCCACCAGCATTCCATTCCTCAACCAACGTTTCGGCGCTGATGTAGTCCTTGAATGCCTCCATGACCTCAGAAAGTTCGCCGCCAGTCTTGTACGACAGGGCGATGCGGTCACTAAGTTCAAAATTCGCTTCTTTACGCAAATTCTGGACATTGCGCACGACCTCGCGGGCTTTACCCTCGCGGATAAGGTCATCGGTTAACTCTGTGTTCAGCGCAGCTAGATAACCATGTTCCGCCGCGACAGCAAATCCTTCAGCGCTTTCCTGACGTACCACAACCTGTTCCGGCGTCAACGTGAAGGTCTTGCCGTTAGCCTCGACCTCGATACTCTCGCCGCTCAACAATTTCTGCGACCATGCCGTGACCTGATCTTCATCGGCGTTTACCAGTGCATTGCGCACTGCCGGGAAATCGCCGCGCAGGTCACGCCCCAATGTGTCGATGGGTTTCACCGAGTAGCTGACCATGTCGGCGCTCTCTTTGAGGTCCATCAACTTGACGGCCTTCACGTTCAACTCATCAGCGATGACATCCTGCATCTCAAGGAGTGTGCTGGCATACTGTTCAGCAGACGGAACACCAAAGTACACTTCAGACAGAGGCTGCATGAGGCCAAGTACCCCGTATGCTGTGTACTCATAGAACATCGC
>JAKEEQ010000130.1 GCA_022616515.1 Chloroflexota bacterium
CGCACCCGCCTGAGCAGGCCCCTTCTATACAGACTTGGCGCGAATCAGGAACTGGTGCGCTTGCTGGAAATGCTCTTTCCCGGCGGCATCGACACCCGCCCGCCGCTGGGTTCCGTGACCACGCAAGCGTTTGCAATTGGCGCACTGGCCCGCGCTTATTTTTACAGCGGCAGGCTCGACATAGCCACCGAACTCTATCGCAGTAATCTTGGTATTGTCGGCGGTCAAAAAGATTCATACCGGACCCACCGCCGCAAATACATCGTGCTCGAAAAATATGTTGAAGCACTGACCTACGGCGGCTATCTCTACGAGGCCGATCAGGCAGGGCGGGAGGGCTTGCTGCTGACCCTCAAGCAGGATGATGACATCTGGATCGCCGGACTCCTCATGAAATTGGGTTTGCTGTACCAGATGCGTGGTTTGATACCGCTCACCCGGCAGATGTTGCAAAAAGCCTTCGAAATCTTTGAGGCCGTCAATCGCCCCACCCTTGAAGGCGTTGCCCATGCTTATCTGGGGCAGTGGGCACTCCGTGCGGGCGATTATGAGATGGCCCTGCAAGAAGCACAACAGGCTTATGATCTTGCCGAAATTTTGCGCAATGAAGGTCATTATCTCCGCGCCATGCGTATTCAAGGCGTGGCCTATCTGCATCTGGGCGATGTCAATCAGGCCGAGAAACTGATTAATGAGGCACTGCAACGGGTGCGGCATATCAGCTATGTGGAAGAGGAAATCTCGATTGCGCTGGCACTGATTGATATTGCCATCTCGCAAGAGCAGTGGCAGCGAGCAAGGGAAGCCATTGATGACATCCGGGAGACCATCGAACGCGGGCCATTTCCCTTATTTCAAGCAGACCTCCTTAACCGGCTGGCTCACATCGAACACCAGACGGGTAATGACGCTGCTGCCCTGTTTGCCGCCGCTCATGCTTACGAACTGGCATGGTGTGATGGAGGAGATTACGCTTACCGGCAGGGGATGGATACCGCACGGCAACTTCTGGAAATGATGGGAGCATCGCCGCCCAGATTGTCTACATCCACCATGGAAACGCTGCCAGACATTGATTGGGACATGATATTTGCACGTCAGGTGGATTGGGTTGATCGCTAAAAGACGCAAATCGACCGTTATGGTGTTGTCAACATAACGCAGTACGATGAGTTGATTGATGCGCTGCTGGCACGGCAGGAGTAGACGGTATTTAACTTTTTGACGTGCGAGTCGGATAATTATCATGGGACGCGGTGTACCGCGCCCCTCCGAAAAATAACCCACCGGAGGGGTCGGGTATACCCGATCCGGTTCGTTTATAACACATCCTACTTTCTTGAAACGCCTTTTAAAGCATTGCCGCACATGGACGAGTCGAATTAATTAACTTTGTAAAATAATTCGGCGACTTTCGATGATTACCAGATAGATTGATTTGATAGAAATCCGCTTGAATCCACAGCTTTTTGGGATACATTGAATTAATTAACTTTATAAATTAATTCGATGTGTGGAGTTTCGCCGGTACAGGCTGATTTCCTGAAAGGCAAAACTCCACTCTGTGTGTCGGGAAATTAGGTGTTGCGGACGGCTTTGATATAGGCTGCCAGCCTGGCGAAAGCTTGCTCCCAACCCTCGTTTGCGCCCTGCTCGTTGGCCGGTACACCGGCATGTGTCATGGTCATCTTCGTGTGCCCATCAACGTCTTCCAGTAGAACGGTGATGACAGTTGTCGCGGGATACTCATCAGCAGCGGGCGAAAGCACATTGCCATTTTCGTCAGCCATGCTCTCTGTGTAGATGAGACGCTTGTTCGGGACAATTTCGGTGTATTCACCCGTCGTCCAGAATTTCATGCTGCCATCCGAGGATTCCATACAAACCAGGCGTTTGCCACCGACCTGCACATCCATTTCGGCAACAGGCACGGTGAAGCCTTCGGGACCGTACCACTGTTTGAAATGTTCGGGCTGCGTCCACATTTGCCAGATGAGGTCTACAGGTGCATCGAAAGTGCGTTCAATCACAATGGCATCTCTGGAAATGGTGTTGTCACTCATTGTCTTGCTCCTTGTTCAATTGATTGATGTGGTCTTCCATGCGGTCAAAGCGTGCCTCCCAGATGTGGCGGTACTGCTCTGTCCATTCGGCAACTTCTTGCAGGGGCATTACGTTGATGGTGCACGGTCGATACTGCGCGTTTTGCCCCTGTGTGATTAGCCCGGCACGTTCCAGCACTTTGATATGCTTGGAAATGGCGGGCAAACTCATATCAAACGGCTTGGCAAGTTCGTTAACGGTCGCTTCGCCCTCAGCTAACCGCGCTAAAATCGCCCGCCGCGTCGAGTTTGATAATGCTGCGAAAGTTTGGTCCAGTCTGTGATCGTGACTCCCCATGATCTTGCCTTATTTAACTAACTGGTTAATTAACCTGAAGGTATAATACGACCATTTGTTCTATTTGTCAAGCAGATTGTTCAAATACGGTAATTTTTGGCATGTCATGTTGTATTTGCAGTGGTAGGTGGAAAAAACAGAGGGCCTTGCGACCCCCTGCTCCTATAGAATTCGTAGGTTACTCGACAGTCACGCTCTTGGCGAGATTACGCGGCTGGTCAACATCTGCGCCGCGCCATACCGCAATGTGATAGGCCAATAGCTGCAAGGGCAGTGTCGCGATGATGGGGCTGATGAAGCGTGACATCTTCGGCACATACAGCACATGATCTGCCTTCTCCGCGATAAACGTATCGCCTTCGGTGGCGAGGGCAATCACAACGCCGTCACGGGATTTAGCCTGTTCCACCTGACTGATCATCTTGTCGTACACCTCATCCTGCAAGGCAATCGTCAGGACCGGCATGTTCTCGTCAATGAGGGCAATCGGGCCATGCTTCATTTCACCTGCCGGATAGCCTTCAGCGTGAATATAGCTGATTTCCTTGAGCTTGAGCGCCCCTTCCAGTGCGGTCGGGTAATTGATGCCGCGCCCCAGATACAGGAAATTCTCATAGCGATGGAGTTTCGCCGCCAGATTTCTATAAATCGGGTCATTATCCAGTACCTGTCCGGCAAGGTCCGGCAAGTGGGCCAGATCACGGGCATGCTGGCGGGCTTGTTCCGGTGTTATTGTTCCACGTAACTGTCCCAGATACAATGCCAGCAGCATCTGGTCAACGATACTGGCGGTGTAGGCTTTGGTGGATGCCACGCCGATTTCCGGGCCGGTTTGCATCAGGATATAGCCATCGGCCATGCGCATGGCCTGACTGCCAATCACATTCACGATGCTCCACAGCCGGGTACTGCGGTCCTTCGCCACCTCCATTGCCGCAAGAGTATCGACCGTTTCGCCGCTTTGCGTGATTGCCAGCATCGCGTCCTCTTTGCCGAGAATGGGATCACGATAGCGGTATTCGCTGCCATACTCCACTTCGGTTGGGATGCGGGCCAGTGACTCGAACATGAACTTGCCAATCAAGCCGGAATAGTAACTGGTTCCACAGGCCACTGTCACAATGCGGCGGATGCTTTTGGCTTCTTCGGGCGTTAGCTGAAGATCGTTCAGCATGATTTCGCCTGTGCGAAAATCCACTCGCCCCCGCAGAGTGTCGGTCAGGGAACGCGGCTGCTCAAAGATTTCCTTCTGCATAAAGTGGCGATATTCGCCCTTAGCGGCGCTCACCGGGTCCCACGGGATGTCGTGGATTTCGGGGTTAATGGGTTTGCCATCCAGTGTGAAGACCCTATAACCGTCACGAGTAACTACCGCCATTTGACGACTTTCCAGAAACACCAGTTTGCGCGTGTGTTCGAGGATAGCGGGAATATCAGAGGCGACAAACATCTCATCCTCGCCCAGCCCGACGGCTACCCCACCGGCATTGCCAATCCGCACCGCTACCAGCTTGTCCGGTTCGCGGGCGCTGATGGCGACAATAGCCTGTGCCCCTTCCAATCGGAGGGCAGCCCGCCGTACCGCTTCGGCGAGGTCATATCCAGATGACATGAAGCGTTCGATGAGATGGACGACGGTTTCGGTATCGGTATCCGAGGAGAATTCAACACCCTCGGCTTCCAGTTCTTCGCGCAGTTCGCGGAAATTCTCGATGATGCCGTTGTGAACCACCACCACCGACCCGTCCATACTGGCGTGGGGATGGGCGTTACGCTGGCTGGGGACGCCATGCGTTGCCCAGCGAGTGTGCCCGATGCCCAGATGCCCTTCGACAGGTGCTGCTTCAATATCTTCGGAAAGGTTGTGGAGTTTGCCCACCTGACGGCGGACGGTGATGGCTCCGTTTTCGTGTAGGACAGCGACTCCGGCGGAGTCATAACCGCGATATTCGAGTTTCTTCAAACCATTGACGATGATCGGTGTTGCCTGGCGTGGGCCAATATAACCAACAATGCCACACATGATGTGTGTCCCTCCTGTAGGTGATCGATAGACACATGAAAATGGACCAGCGCATTACGCTGGCTACAGGATTACGGCTAACCATTTGTCTCACCCGTTACCGGATGGCTTTGAGAATAGCTTATTGGGAGGGGAACAACAGGGAGATAATCCAATTTCCCTGACGGCATCCGCAGACTACTCGCTTTTCCCCCGCATGTGCGGGGTTAGCACTACCTTGTGGTAGGAACCGCCACCTCGTGACCCTATCTATGATAGGGGCTTGCGCACTTGTCCCTGGTGAATTTTTTCGATAGACACCTCCTGTATCATTGATGATTGGGAAATCATACCCCACAATGGACATCTATGCGACGATGAGATTTGCATAGAAGGCATGTCAGGTTAAATCTTTAAAAAGCTAGCTCAGAGGAAGAGTAAATTCCGGCAAAATATCAGGTGCAGTGACTCTGTTTCGGTCAATGTCTGCGGTGCATGATTCAGTCGATGGATTTTGATAGTTTTGTGTTTGTGGGAAATCAATGTCCTGTCGCCAGCATACAATGTGTGAGAGCGAAACCGCGTTCAACAATCTGACAATTCCTCATCCATTGGGAACTGATTCACGTTGCTGGGAATAAGATAAAGAAAATAATGACAGCAAGTGGCTTCATACTAGAACGCGATGTATTAAAGACTCTCAAGCCATATCCTCTATATTATCCGTGTAGTGGCAGGGATTACTTGGATGCCATCAGATTATTCGCTCCCCATATCACCGAATTTTTCTTCGTCGATTGGAGTTACTTTCAACGTAAGCCAGCAGATCAGGTGAAGCCAATTCTGCAACACAAGCCAGCCTATCAGTTGATTGACGTAGAATTTAGTGAGGGGCCATTGTCGGCAATAACGGAATGGCGAATTGACCCAGATACAGGTAGAAGCTACCGTTGGATTGAACCGTGCAGACGATCAGAACGGTATATCCATGTTCCATCCAGTCAAGAAATTGTTATCCATCGACGACGTGGCTCAGGAGCATCGGGCTTGAAGAAGCTCATCCAACAGCTTGGGATTTTCTACTATCGTGGCGATAGCAGCGAAGGCAGCAATCTGTTATGGCTGCGCGTCAATACTCGCAAACACAAACGTGGAAAACGTTTCCTCTTTGACGAGGTATTGGATCGGATTGTAGACAATGGGCTAATTGTTACTGATGGTTCCAATTGTCCGTATGGTGAATACCACGAATTTGCCCGATTTCATGCTACTCATGACGAAATCAGCGGCGAGGAAGCCATGCGTTCCGCCACTAGTTTTACAGATTGCCGAGGCTTTTCCTATCGGTGTGTTGGGTATGCAGGGCATCGCTATGGTCCTACCCTCATTTGGCAAGTGAGTAGACCAGATTAGCATACGTTGTTTCCCCAAAGTAGAATTCTCTTGTTTTAAGAAATCAGGGGTGGTGGTAACGCTTTGACTGATACGCTGGTCGCGATTCGTGCTTCTGGATGAATCAGGTTAAATCTTTAAAGAGGTAGCTCAGAGGAAGGGTAAATCCCGGCAAAATATCAGGTGCAGTTAGTGACTCTGTTTCGGTCAATGTCTGCGGCGCATGATTCAGGCGGTGGATTTCGATAGTTTTAAGTTCCGGGAAAATCAACCAGACCAATTGACAACCGTTTGCTATATAAAAATCGGCTGTTTCCCGCATCTGACGATAACTATCATCTGGTGATTTGATTTCAATGGCTAATGCCGGCATTTTCTCAACTGCACCCTTTTTAACAAGAGGGTCGTAGCCCGCACTAAACGAAACATCCGGTAAACGATCATTATACTCATCATCGGGGGGACGATGACGTGCTTCTACAGCAACCCGCCCCAAGTTATGGTCTTCAACAAAAACAGTCAGGCGTGCCGCAAGGCGAGCGGCTAGAACACCATGCTCTTGCGTTGGCAATTTTTCGACAATTTCTCCATGAACCAATTCGAATAAGCGGTTGGGCTGGTGTGCAATGAAGTCTTCGAATGTGTGAATGGTATAAAGCTGGTCACGAATAACCATTGCTTATGTGTATCCAATCCTGTCACAGGTTTATGTGGATATTGTAGCATTAATCACGCGGTTCGGAACGAGGAGTTGAGGCAAGGGTAAGTGAAAAACGTGGTTTATGCCTTTGCTGAAAACCTGTTATGCTGATCGCGATTCGTGTTTCTTAATAAGCTGCTTCATTGACCCACGCCAGCCGGGCGACAACGCTTCAATTTCAAGCGCACGATACGCAACATCAATATCTGATTGATCGACATGGAGCAGATGATTGATGGCATGGATGGAGACTTTCTGGGGATTAGCTTCTATTAGAGTGACAGATTGCCCGGCCTCAACTAGTCCTTCCTGAAGCACCCGCACATAGAATCCAACCCGTTCACTCTTCGCAAACTGTTTCTGGAATTTGTGGACACCCATTTTGTTTTCAAGCTTCCAGCAGGGAACACGCGGCTGCGTTACCTGAATAAGCGCATCGCCAACGGAAAATATATCCCCAACATGGACGGTAGTTTCTAGTAGGCCGCTGAGCGTGAAATTCTCGCCAAACTGCCCGTAAGGAAACGATTCGGTGCGGCCCAATTCCTGCTGCCAGTGGGCGTAATGCTCATGAGGATAGCAGTAAACCGCCTTGTAGGTGCCGCCGTGATTCTTCAAATCTGCCTGCTTGTCGCCATCGAGATTGAGTTTATGCAGCATCACCGGCCCAGTAACAGGTTCTTTGTAAATCGCGGTTTGAACCATTTCGCCGCGATAGTCGATGGTTTTCGGCAGTGAGACGTTGACAGACAGCAGTTGAGGCATGGCAATCTACTCCTTATGCAGCGCTCGACGGATAATATGCTGGTCCATACCAAAAATAGAACTCAGCGTTGCCTCCAGACTATTCTTTTGTGCCGCCGAAAGTTCAAATTCTTTCTCCACCCCCACATTTCGCTGGATGAGACCCTTACCATCACTGTATCGAATCATCTCACCGTCAATGATTTTCTGGATGATGACTTCGCGCAGAAACAATCCATCCGGTTCATGATCTTGCAGGAGTCGTTTATAGAACTTATCTTGATCAATCGCCTCACCTTTCAGCCAGAAGGCGACTGCTTCATAATCGCCACTGCGGCGTTTGACCTCCCAGCGATTGTCAGCGATTGGCATGGCCGTGAACTTGTAGACGGCAGTCTGAGCACTGGTGGTTTCGGTTGGCGATAGATGAAGCGCCGCCGGGACGGGCAGACCGACATCCGCCAGATATTTCTCGCCGTCGAGGTGAACCACCGCTGTACAGTGCGGGTCGTCAATCTCATCTTCCATGTCACAGAAATGCAGCGTCACGGTAAAGCCCAGATATTCCAGCAGCGAACGAAAAGCCAGATTGCTTTCGAAGCAGGTGCCGCCTGTTCCACAGTTGACGGCATTGTCGAAAAATGTTTCTGGCAGCCAGGCATAATCAGCAGGTGTGCCGCTGTCACGGTGACGGGCGATACGCGACGCGCTCTCCCAGGGGATGCGTTCACTCCATGCTTTGACAAGCCTATCAAGTAAATCCTGTGATGGTTTTTCGGGTGAAACGTTGAGATGGTTGAGAACGTTTTGCATTGTTATTACCTCCAAAAACGAGGCTACACGAAAATCAGACTTGAGTCACTGTCCCTGTGACCAGTTATATTCGATGGGTGGGTTGGTCGGGTCATAATCAAGGGTGCAGATGCTGGCATTGACAAAGGTCGTGTGCTGCCCCTCTATCACACCGTAGCCCTCGTGGATGTGCCCGAAAACATGCAGTTTTGGCCTGATGCGGGTGATTGCTTTCAGCAGTTCCTCGCAGCCTGCATGGTCGCCGCGTGAGGTTTTGTCCAGATAGCCAAAGGGCGGTCCATGTGTAATCAGGACACCGGTATCAGAGGGGATGAGGTCCCATTTTTCGCGAATTTCTGCGCCGCGTCGGAGATTGAAGGCCCAATCATAGAACCAGGGCTGCCACGGGCTGCCATAAAATTTGACGCCGTTGATGGTGACTTCCGAGTCTTGCAGATAAATGGTGTTCGTCAGCAGCGGACTGGCCTCGTCGGGTTTGCGCTCGAAGCAGAAATCATGGTTGCCTGCGATGACGATTTTGTGCGGATGGGGCAGGGTTCCCAGAAAGTCATTAAAGGCGACCACATCTTTTAACTCGCCAATGCGCGTTAAATCCCCGGCGTGGATGAGCACATCACCGTCGGGGATTTGCAGGTGTTGATGATAGGCGTGGGTATCGCTAATGAGAATGAGCTTCATTGTGCTGGGGTGTTTTTTTGCTCAGTCCAGTAATGTACTCTACCTCGGCCTCATCCAGATCAAACCATTCACCTTCGAGTCGCTTTTTGGCGTATTTCTTATGTAGCTCCTCTTCGAGTCTGCGCATGTTATCCGTCTCAATCGTGCACACATAATCTAAATCCACATTGAATTCGTGTTCAATATCCAGAATGCGTTGATCGGGATGTTTGGTGAATCCGATTTTGTACAGGCCACTGGCGCTGTCATGCAGCAGATAAACATATTGTTTATGCCGTATTTTGCGCAGCATGTCGCGAACTCGTTCAGCGGTATTTTTACCCGAAAAACGGGACTGCTGGATTTCGGCTGGACCATGTACACCATGTAATGATCCCAGTGATCGGTTTAATCGGTGAAGCCAGACCAGCGGTACTGGTCCGCTCACCAGTATCAAGCACGCATACCGCTGCCTGACATCGCTGCGTTCCAGCGAATTCCACCAGCGACTGCTGCCGTTACGGAGAAATTTATTCGCTGTCTCATTGAAGTGATCGTGTCTGGTCCAGACCATCATGAGTGCCAGCGGCAGCCCCCACCAGACAGGAATCCAGTACATTCCCAGAGTTGGTGCTTTTCCAGACTCCCGGATGACCGCGAGAGTCAGGATGATAGAAACCAAGAAAACCACGTACAGAAATACGGGGGATTTAACAAAGCGTATCAACAATTTCATGTTTGCCTAGCTCACAACAGATAGTTACTCTGTAAAAAGTATAGCTTAAACAACGCCGAAGGGAAACCGGGTATGATCGAACCTGCCCGCTACATTATGTTGATAAGGAATGTAGTGAACCCAAAAAGTTGGACACAAAATGGCGATGCCTTATTTTAGCATCGGGTGGGCTGAGTGAGTCAACCATTGCACCTCAAATTCGGTGGGGGTGAGATACCCCAAAGCCGAGTGAATCCGTTTGTGGGTATAGACTGCTTCGAGAAAGTGTCCGATGGACTGATAAGCGTGATGAAAATCCTCGTATTCGGATAAATCGATCTCCTCCTCGCGAATGGTGCGCATCAGTCGTTCAGCATAGCCGTTTTCTTCCGGCTTGCCGACGGCAGCCATGCTGATGTGAATGGCACGGGTGCGCAACGCAGCAATGTACTCATCGCAAGCGTACTGCCAGCCCTGGTCACTGTGATGGATGGTGGGCCGGATGAGCTGCCAGCGCGTGATGTAAGGCCGTATCGTCAGATCCTGGCTCAGGCTGCGGCTCAGGTGCCACCCGCGCACGGCACGGGTGAACACATCCATCA
>JAKEEQ010000131.1 GCA_022616515.1 Chloroflexota bacterium
CGGTTTTGACGGCCTCGAACACGCCAGAACAAACGACCATCCGGCAGCGGCACGCTCAGCGTCATGCTGGTTGGTCCGCCGGAGTTTTCACGGATGTCCACAGTACGATTAGCCGCAACCTTATCATCGAAGACGAAGACGCGGTAGTTGTTCGCCATGGTAATGCTCGTCCATGAGAACAGCGGGAACGCATTGGTCGTGTGCGACTGGTGAGCTGGCGTCAATGGCGTCGGACGGTCGGTGCTGCGGCACTTGAACTGACCGAGATTGATCGATTGCAGATCACCCGTCGTCTCGATCACTGTTAGATTATCCCACTTCTCAGGACCGATGATGGTTGTCACGCCCACACTCACCCCATTGACTGGCGTGTTAACACCGGCACTGGCGGTAATGTTGAACGGACCATCCCCGGCGGAAATGGTGACATCCAGATTGGGACCGTTACAGGCAGCCGAGGCCACCAGCGCGACCGGACCCGTTGGGGTATCGGTGGGCGGAACGGGCGTGTCGGTTGGAGGCATAGGGGTATCCGTCGGTGGGACGGGTGTGTCGGTTGGCGGGACAGGAGTGTCAGTTGGTGGAACCGGCGTATCCGTCGGTGGCACGGGTGTGTCGGTGACGATTGGGGCGAAGTTCAAGCCAACCACAATCGGGTCATGGTCTGATGCGCGGAATTGGTCAGGTTGATACAAATAAGGCTGATTCTCAGGCGTGTTACCTGTAGATTCGCCAGCATCAACAATATTGTCGTTGTAGTCCAGAGCACGTGGCTCATCGGAGTTGATATGCCAGATACCGACACCTGTTACCTGAGCATCAAGTGATGTCGAGGCAAAGGCGTTATCAAGTGCGCCCGCTTCACCAAAGAAAACAAAACTGTACTGATCATTGGCGGGAAGATCACTCACGAGCGATGTATATGTACCACCAGCCAACATTTCGTCAATGGGGTCTTCGTTCACATAGGCATTGAAGTCACCCATAATCAGGAAGTCGGTATCACCACTGCCGGTTGGATCGGTCGCCAGCCATGTCTTCAAGGCTGCGGCAGCCTGTACACGTTCCGCATTAAAGCAGCTCTGGCCGTCACCCTGATCGGTATCTGCGCCAGTAGCACCTGTACAGCCCTTGGACTTAAAGTGAACCACCACGAAGGTAAAGGTTTCACCAGAAGCGCCATGCTGGAAGGTTTGCGCGACCGGAGGACGACGTATATTGAATGGTGCGGCAAGCGTTGCTTCAGAAGCCCCAACGGGCGTTACGACGGCAGGCTTGTAGATGATGGCAACCTTAATGGCGTCGGTACCAAGACCAACCGCCGGGTCTGGAATGTAGTCATAAGTACCCGCACCGGCTACCGCATTCAGTGCATTAACCAGATTGCTGACCGCAGTTATGCCGTTGTGTTCGATTTCAATCAAGCCAACGACATCCGCATTCAGATCGGCCAGCGCATCGACAATCTTGGTCTGCTGGCGGGTGAATTCAGTAGCGTTATCCGCGCCGCGTGCGCCATTAACGCCATCATCAATCGTCGTGAAGTAGTTCAAGACATTGAAACTGGCGACCTTGACGTTACCGCCAACGGCAGGAACGGGTGTTGCGGCGCGTGGATTTCCAGCCGGATCAAAGACGACTGGCGCAGTTGGATGCAAGCGATAGACACTGAAGGCATAGCTCAGAACACCGCTGACACCATTGACCGTTTCACCTAAACGAAGCGTATTGTCGGGGCCAAGATAAGGTACGGTGGCGGGCCATTCAACGTCGCTGCCGTCATCCATCAAAATCTGGCTGCGCAGATTCTGATCAGCCAGCCCAATCGCGGGAGCACCGGGTTCCACAACATTGGTCGGAATGTTGAGACGATCCGTTACAGACAATAGCACTTCGCCAAAACGACCAACATTGAAATGGTCAGTGGCATACAGCGTCTGGTTGAAATTGACAGCCATGCCTTCGTAGCGTTCCAGATCATTGACGGATGCAACCGGCAGCGTCACGGTGACTGGTGTTGCCGTTGGAACTCCCACGCAGATGGAAACAAACTGAACGCTTGTGAGTTCGGTCAGGTTGAAAAATTCATCAACGGTGCCGCGTACACGAACCAGATCACCAACCGCAACATCGGTTGTGAAAGCGGGATAGAAAACGAAAATACCTTCTGAAGTCAGTGGATCGGCATCGGCATCAGTATCTTCTTCCTGAACAAAGAAGCCGCTCAGGCCCGTTGTTGTATCCTGGAAATCACCCACAACGACGCCTTCAACGGAGTGAATATTGCCGTCTTCGGGGCTGGCGAGGCCATTGCCTTGAATAACGCTGATTAAGGTTGCAGGATCGCCACAGACTTCCGTTGGTGGGCTGCTAAAGGAATTTTGGGCATTGGGAGTGTTCAATGCATAACCGGGCGTCGGAGGTGTACCTTCATCACCGAGCACCCCGGCACGATTAAATGAGTTTTGCTGCCAATCGGCAGATGTATCGGTGTCAGTTCCGTTTGGAATTCGTGAACCACCGGGCGTCATGAATGACCCATCAGGGCCAACAATAGAGGAACTATACGCAATGTCACCTACACCGCCGTCGCTAAACGCAACATCATCGTAGATAAAGTCCCACGGGAAGCTGTCGAAGACACCGTCATTATTTGTGTCGAGATCATCCGTTAGCGCCCCGGTGAAGTTGGACACGAGCAGCAGAGACTGAGCGCTGTTTTCGAGAACATCAGTCAGGTAGCCGGTAAACCAGTAACCACTGGCATCGGTGGTGCCGACAGTAAAGACATCATCCACAACACCCGGACCTGTGCCAATATCGCTTTCAAGAGCGACTATCGTCAAAGCTGAATAGTCGGTGTTGGGATTGCCAAACACTTCGATGAATTCGCGGTCATCAGTGCCAGACATGCTGATGAAGGTTTCGTTGATGACGGCATTCACAGGAGGCGTGATGCTGTTGGGTGCGCCATAGGTAATATAGGCGTAACCAGGACTCGCTGTGCCGCCTTCGTTGCCGGGCGCTCCGGCGCGGCCAAAGTCACTGATGGTCCAGTCTGCGCTGGTATCCGTATCAACACCATTCGGAATTCGTGAACCGCCAGCAGGCATAAAACTGCCATCCGGACCAACTGTTGAGGTACTGTAGACAAGATCGCCTGCACCCCCATCCGTAAAACCAACCGAGTCGACTAATTGGGTCCAGGGCGTTACGTCCAGCGTGCCGTCATCGTTGGTATCAAGGTCATCGTTCACGGCACCAGTGAAACCATCTACGAGAAGAAGCGTCTGTGTGTTATTTTCCAGGACATCTGTCAATAAATTGGTTGTCCAATAGCCGTTAACATCTGTGGTTCCAACAGGGAACACGTCGTCAATGAGACCTTCATTTGACGCGCTATCACCTTCAAGGGCAACAACAGAGAGTGTTGAATAATCTGTTAGCCGTTCGCCAAGCAGCTCAACGAATTCGACATCGTCTGTACCTGACATACTGATGAAAACCTCATTGATTTTTATGTTGGCTACAGCTCCGGCCTGTACCTCCCGGGTTGGTGGCCCGACGAGCGTTCCACTGAAAAGCATTAATATGGCGATGAATACGATAGCTAGTTTCCATCGCGATCCAAAATTCTGTTTCACAGGAATTTACCCCCTAAGAGTAAGTGAACTTTAGAAAAGCCAGCCGATTATAGTCCTTGTCTTTTAAGTGAGGTTTAAGGACTGGTTAACACTTGAATGAGCCAGTTTCGTCGATAAACAATTCCTTTCAGTTTTTACTTCGACACAAAATAAGTGATTAAATCTGTAACATCTGGAGGCGAACAAAACGTCGGTGGTTCGGCTGGCGGACGCCATATATGGCGTCCCTACGGGATTCATGGCTAACCGTAGGGACAGCATGGATGCTGTCCGACGTTCTCTCGTCAGTCAACATCTCACCACTACCCAAAACGTCATCTCCAGAGAAATGGATTGTAATCATAATGTAGGACCGGGATTACCGCAACGAAAAAGAAGGATGTAAAGATTAAAGTTTGACTGAACCTGACGCTTCCCCTACGCCGTTATCCGTTTCAACCCATCAAGTAACACATGCGCGACATAGAAGTTACAAGATGTCAGCAAGTCACTAAGACAAGCATGGTGGGAGCGAGGATCCTGAAAATGCG
Source organism: Chloroflexota bacterium (assembly GCA_022616515.1). GTDB lineage: Bacteria > Chloroflexota > Anaerolineae > Aggregatilineales > J027 > JAKEEQ01. The sequence goes on from JAKEEQ010000131.1 coordinate 4,175, forward strand.
TAAGATAGCCCTGATTATTTCGGCCCTTTTGATTGTTGTATTGTTACACAACGTCGTACATGCGTTTAGCCGGGCCACCATTACCGTTGAGAATGCCGATCAGGTAGATGAACTGGCTATTCTCGACCACAACGGTATCTACTTTGTGCAGTGGTCCAATGACAGCAACTCGTTTGTGGTTGCGGATGTCAACGGCTTGTGGCTACGTGAGGCAAATATCCCGGCAGCCATACCGCGCGAACTCAGCGGCCATGCTCGTACCTCATCGTCACTCGTGATCAGCCCCGACAACGCAGTTCTGGCTTCAGGCCAATACGACAATGCTGTACGCCTGTATAACTACCAGACCAGCACCGAGTATGCCGTTCTGGAAGGGCACACTGCGAATATCAATCAGGTCGCCTTCAGCGCAGATAGCACCCTGCTGGTTACGGCTTCCGATGATTATACGGCGAGGGTGTGGGATGTCACGACAGGCGAACAATTAGGTGTACTCAGTGGACATCAAGATGCAGTTACTGGTGTTGGATTTAGCCCGAACGGAGACCTGATTGTTTCAGGTAGTGCCGATGGTACAGTCCGTTTGTGGCATGATGTGAATGACAAAGCAGAGGCAATCTTAGAAGGACACGCCGCTCCTGTAACTAGCGTAACATTTAACAGCGATGGCAGTCTGCTGGCGTCGGCAGGCGAAGATGGCACTATCTTGTTTTGGGATGTGAACTCACACGAGATTGTGAACGTACTAGCCAATCACTCTGGAAGTATCACCTATCTTCAGTTCAGCCCGGACGGCACTTTCCTGCTATCGGCGAGCGATGATAACACCCTGCGATTGTGGGGTATCGGAAGCTAGCGCCCCTGTCTCTGCTGAAAAAAGACCCGGCCACGAACTGGTACGGGTCTTTTTTTATGTCACTCTTCCTTGAGATTGGCTCGAATGGATTTGTTACGTGATTCAATCTCGGCCAGCGAGGCTTCAATCCGCGCAACATTATCTCTGGCGGACCTGTGAATGTAGGGGAATGCCAGCCAAACATTCATCATGCCAAACAAAGCGCCCGTCAAGAAGCGGAAATAGGGCGAGGTTTCACGAACTTGCCAATTTTCAAATATGGGGAATTCATTGAAGGGCGGATACCCGAAGAGTTGACTAAATCCATCCAGTGCGATGGGTAAGATGCCGAGAAATATATACAGCGCAATGGGGGCTGGTCGCAAGCGATCTTTAACGACGCCAAAAATGAGCGCCGCGACAAACATGGTGAGATAGATCATAATATCGCGCTGGCACAACGCGATTTTGTAACCCATCCGTTCATCACCGCGAAATTCACGCGCCGAGAATTGCAGGACCGCATCCCATTCTTGCAGGTCCCGTGCATTAAACTCATACTGACCATTGATGTCAAGTTCATCAAGTTCTTCATTACGGCGGCGCGTATAAATTTCCTGAAATTCATCCGACTGCGCCGCATACTCCTCAAAGCTTGCGAATTCTGTCTCGGCAGCCTCACGCGGATATACCGTTTGCTCCCCAAATAAAAATGCTGACCTGAATGCAAACTGATGACACATGGGACTGTAAATGGTATACAGTGCTTCGCCCGGTCCGGTTGCACCAGAAGCCATGAGCACAGGTGCCAGGATGGGGAGTGCAACGTAAATGCCAATGAGCGCGGTGACATATTTCCACCAATTATTGAGTAAACGCACGGCCCCACGTTTACGGCGTGTTAAATCAGCATATTCGGCTTCTACGCGAGCACGCAGAGCTTTTTTTCCTGTAGCCATAATCCCTCGCTGAAAATTTAGAATTTAAACCGCATTATAGTCGGAATGCGTACAATTAACACAAAGAATTTAAGCGACTTTTATTTACTGAAACGGTAAAATAGCGTTATGCAATGTTTACAGGAGTAAATTGTACATGAAGCGAATTGCAGTAATGACTAGCGGCGGGGACGCTCCCGGCATGAACGCTGCGATACGTGCTGTGGTGCGAACGGCCATTTCAAAAGATGTTGATGTTTATGGTATTCGGCGAGCATATACCGGGTTAATTGCAGGCGATTTTGAACGACTGACCAATCGCGAAGTGAGTGGTATTTTGCAGCGCGGCGGAACGATCCTGCAAACGGCCCGAAATGATCAGTTTAAAACCATTGAAGGACAAAAACGCGGGCTGCGCCGCCTGAATGAAATGGGTATTGAAGGGCTGGTCGTGATCGGCGGTGACGGCAGCCTGACGGGAGCGCTTGCCCTGCACAACTTGAAATTTCCTGTTATCGGTATTCCGGGGAGTATTGACAACGACATCTGGGGCACGAACATGAGCATCGGAGTGGACACAGCCCTGAATACCATCCTCGATGCCATCGACAAGCTGCGTGATACTGCCTCCAGCCATGAGCGGGCATTCTTGATTGAGGCAATGGGGCGCAACTGTGGGTATCTGGCAGTGATGAGTGGCATTCTGGGCGGGGCTGAGATCATCCTGACACCCGAACGCCCGATGGAACTGGAAGAGATTGCGATTGCGCTGGATGATGCTTATACGCGCGGCAAATCGCATGCCATTGCAGTGATTGCGGAAGGCGCGAAATACAAAATCAACGAGGTGGCTGAATATATTGAAAAGCACCATCAGATTGGCTTTGAAGTCCGCATGACTATTCTCGGACATGTCCAGCGCGGGGGCAGCCCGACCGCGTTTGATCGCCTGCTGGCAACCCGGCTTGGCGTGAATGCGGTGGAGCATCTTCTGAGCGGAGCAACCGGCGTTATGGTTGGTCTGGATGGACGAGAAATCTCGACAGTTCCCCTTGAAGAAGTTGTATCAAAACAACGCCGCATCACCGATTCGTACTTTGAGATGGCAGATTTCCTGTCACGATAAGGATGTAAGGGCGGGGGAGACTTCGCCCTCGTTACGCATCGGCTGGATAATTAATTTCGGACGTAATCGACTTCAGGTTCGGTTCTACGTAAATCGGATTGCTCAAAATCCAACACCAATCCCGCTGCCAGACCTCAACTCGGTAAGCGCCCGGTTCACGTGCCACATAGGTTAGATTGGTGACATTCTCCTGAGCATGCACAACATCCCCGTAACGAATCAATTTGATGGTCGCACTTTGCGGGACAAGGGTTTGCAGCGTCACGCCATTTTCGAGGCGCATACTGCCACCCATTGGTACACTCATGCCACCTTTGCCACCCTGACCTGTGTAGCGAAATCCGCACGGGTCACTGACAATATGATTGGCAATAAACGCCCGTCCCATTTGGAGGGCATGATAGATCAATTGTGCATCGTGGGCGGTGTCTCCAGCAAAAGGTGTCGGGGTGAGGATATGCGTATTAATGCAGTTAAACAGAAAATCATACGGGAAAATGATCTGCTTTATCGGGCCAAGATTATAGCGTGTTGCATGTGCATCGGCGTTACCAATGGCAACCACCTTGTGTCCCTCCGCTAATAATTCATCCCATTTCTTCAGGGTTTCGGGCTGCGGAGTCTTAACGAGTCGCTCCGGCGCAAACAGATGGCGGAAAGTGTGCAGGGGAGACTTTACTTTGCCCTTAAAATTTGACATAAAATTCCAGACTTCTAGCCCGGTGAAACCCTCGATATGCCAGTCATCCCATGAAATGCCAACCGACTCCTTTTGCCAGCGCAGGGGCTTATCAAAGGGGTGGGCGAGAAACGTCAGACCGCCTGCTTTCTGAACTTCATCAATTAATGTCTGGGGATTTGTCGCATAAGCGGCCATTTCTGAGGGGATTCCATAAACGAGGCAGTGATTACGTTGTGGGGCGAGACAGCGATTATGAACCTCTTCGCCGGTCAGTAACAACACGTGACCCGTTTCCGGTGATCCATAGTAGCCTTCGACACCCTTCACGAGGATGTTGTGATCGGTAACGATGATGAAGTCGAGGTTTGCTTTGATTGCGGCCCGGGCGATTTCAGTGTGATAGTCTGCCCCATCGGAATAGGGCGTATGCATGTGCATATTGCCAGCGTATTCAAAGAAAGTCATTTATTCTGCATTTCAGGAATCGGGTAATGTGAGGGAACGGTGTGGACCGCTCCCATTTTCGTTACATGTTGAAGACTAATTTTCAGTTGTGACTTTCAATAGGACGTGCCGCGTCGCCATTTTTCAGAACCAACAGTGAAATTTGTGCCTGAACTGCCACGTTATTATCAGCATCTTTGGTCATCTGTTCAAGAAGTTTAGCGGCTTCATCCTGAACCGGCGTTCCAAAGAAGTAACTGAGACTGGTGACAATTTCCTCGCGAACGGCGTCATTGGTTTCTTTTTGAAGCACTTTTTCAAAGTTTTTTATGATGATGTTGTCGATTGAATTATTGAGTCTGGCTGCGGGGTAGATACTATGAGCGGCGGTTTGGCGAACCTCGGCGGCTTTGTCGGAAAGCAGCATCTCGGCAAGAGTTGGCACTGCTTTGGGATGTTCGACATAGCCTAAACCGTAGGCTGCATGAAATCGAATATCGTCATCTTCATCATCAGAAATCGACAGAAATATTTCAGCGGGGACTTTCTCGGCTTCATCAGCCAACCAGAAAGCAGCGGCACGTCGGGCAACCTGACTCCCATTCTGAAGCACATAGTGGAATGCCTCGTGATTTCCGAATGACTGGATTTCCAGGCCAATGGTCCATGCCTCTTCATAGGTACCCTGTTGTGCCATTAGATCGGCGAGATCAATCACATCAAATTTGGTATTCATTTAGGCTAACTCGCATAAGCTAACTTACGGAAGATAATTTTCGCGACTCTTTAACTAAATATATAGGCTAATTTAGTGCCAATGTCTAGTCCACTGGAAAAATTCTAACTTTGGTTGAAGGAAATTATTTACAAAATTTGGGGGCGAATTCGCCCAGCAGCGTCGCCGCTGAACTCATCCGCCCCACGTTGTTGAATAACTAATTACGCAGCGGTTTGTTCGTCTGGAGCATGTGCTGGATACGTTCCTGAGTCCTGGGATTCTTGCACACCTCGACGAATGCTTCGCGTTCAAGGTCCAGAATATACTGTTCATCCACCCACTGCGGCTCGCTGAGACCACCGCCAGTGAGAACGTAGGCCAGACAATCCGCCATTTGTCGCTCATATTCTGTCGCATATTGCGCTTCCGCAAGCATGAACGCCCCCACCTTCATTGCCGACATCACGTCACGACCAGCGGCATAGACCTTGCCCGGAATTTGCGGCACATAATGGGGGATGAGATGCAGGACTTCGCGCTTGGCTTCGGCGAGCAGATGGTCACGATTCATGACGATGCGGTCACAATCGGACAAAAAGCCAAGTTCATGGGCCAGTTTGGCGCTTTCGGAAACCTTTGCCATCGCGATATTTTCAAACACGATTTGAATATGCGGCAGAACATCGGCATGATCGGTGGCTTCCATGACAGGATTGACCACGCGCTTGAGCAGGCCAAGACAGCCACCGCCAGCGGGGATCAGCCCAACACCAAATTCAACC
>JAKEEQ010000132.1 GCA_022616515.1 Chloroflexota bacterium
ACCAATTGCTCCGCCAATAGCTGCGCAATATGCTCGTGGAAGGCGACGGCAATTTTCGGGTGATCCTTGCGGATTTTGTCGAGTGCGTTGCGGGTTAGTACGAACACAACGCTGTCTTCCTCAGCGACAATGTAGGAACTGCGGTTGATGCCAAGATACAGCCCGACTTCCCCTACAATTGCTCCGGCAGCAACGGTACGCATCCTGACAACTGGAGAATTTTCTACGAACAGATCAACCGCCAGCAGTCCCGATTCAACAAAATATATCGCGTCGGATGGGTCGCCCGGTTTGGCGATTACAGTGCCCTGAGGAAACGTTTGGCGTTCCATGTGCGCAATGATAGCAATCGCGTTGTGTGGCATGAAACTCTCCATCTGGGTGATTATGGATGTATCAATCTCGGCAGGAATATCAGCTTCCGAAAGCACCTCTTCCTCAGCATAGGCCAGCGCACGGTCAAGGTCGCTGAACAATTTGCCCGACAGGTTCGCCAACCGCTGGCGAATCGTGGTGGGAACTGCCGATAATAATATGGTGAAGTTTTCAGCATCCGCCAGTCTCTGAAGTTTGGACAGGCTGTAAACGGCTGAGGAATCCAATTTGGTCACCTGACGAAAATCCAGAATCAAATAGCGCAATTCCGGTTCATAGTTGCGGACCTGATTCAGCAGGCGGTTAGCTGTGCCGAAGAAGATAAACCCTTGAAGCTGGAAGATCAGAATCTGCCCGCCCCATGTTTCCAACAGATGGGAATGGACAGGTGACCGCCGGATGGTACTGTGTAGTTCTTTGCCGGTAAATTGATGTTTCACGATGTCCATCTGGCTGTAATCCAGCACAAACAGGATAATCGCCGCCAGCACTCCAACCACCACGCCCTCGATAAACCCGACCAGAACCACCGTCAGCAAAATAATCCAGATAATGACGTATTCGCTGCGCGGCAGTTCGCTATAGTTATCGACCAACCATTCCGCCATAAAAGCGATGCCTAAAAAGACCAGCATTCCGCCAAGCACAGGTTTCGGAAAATATTGAAGTAAAGCGGAGCCGGAAATCAGTGTAATGGCAACAACCCCGGCACCAATCAGTGGAAACAGGCGACTGCGCGTTCCAATGCGGTGTGCAAGCGCTGTCAGGCTCAATCCATGAAACCCGATAAATCCGCCGAATAAGCCGACCAGAACATTGGATGATCCGGCAGTTCTCAGTTCATGATTAAGATCAATATCTTCACCGACAACCACTTCAAGGCCCGTTATGTTCAGAATGAGGGAGATGATGCTGATTGCCAGAACGGTGAGAATCCCGCCCATGTTGCCGAAGATTAGTGTCCATTCCACGTCAGGTAATTCCGCTAGGGATACGGGTTCCAGAAGTCCCCCATCTGAAACTTTGCCCAGCAGAAATCCCTGTTCGGTGGCACTGGCAATACTTGTGTTGGTAAACCCAAAGGCGATGTAGAACAATGCGAAGAAAGCCGCCACAATTAGAGGTAGTGTCAACGGGTGTTTTGACCGGCGCAGCCCTCCAAATATCACCGCCCCCAATGCAACTGCCGGGACCCATTTCAGGAACATATCGCCGCCCATGTACTCTGCACCGATTGGCTGGTCAGTGGCGACGGACAAACCACCGGCAAAGAGCAGCCAGCCCGTTCCTGCGAGCAGCCCCCCGACCACCGGATACGGCAAAGCGCGTACTAGACCTGTTAAATCGAACTTACCCACAGCAATCATGAGCAGACCCGTCAATAATGATGCGAGACCGCTTGCGACAATAACCGTCACAAATGTTGTGTCGGCGGTAGGATCGCTGACCTCAGCAGCAATTGAAGCCGCAGTTAGTGCCAGGATGATCCCAGCGACATTTTGCACGCCGGACGTGATACCGGGTCGAGAGGAAGCAACGCCAATGACAACGATTGTTACTATGGCACTGAGTAGAACCAGCCCGATACCACGTGCCAGAAAGCCGGACAGGTCACCGGAGAAGACCAGTGTTGCGTAAGATAAGGCCAGAATTGTATTCAGGACACCGGTAACAACACCGGCAGTGATAGTCGCGGGCAAATTCTGCATATAGGGAATATCCTTTGAACCAATTGCCCCAACAATGATTTACTGCCCCGTCTCAACGTCCGAGGCGTTATAAAACTCGTCCGGCTCAAGGAAACACAACATCCCCTGCGCGATCCCTTCCGCAATCGTATCCTGTTCATTCACCAGAAACTGGCGGTCGGCAAACATGAAGCCAATTTCGATGATGGCGACCGGCGTATCCACAGAGACTTCGCGGAAGGTATGGTAGGAGGTCATGTCTTCGGTCAGGCCGAAGTGGCGATTAAGCCCGGTAATGCGCTCATAATTGGTGATAACGCAGCGCACAAGAGCTTCATCGGCCCCGCGCAGCACACGCGAGGAAGGTCCCACCGCGTTAAATCCCGTGCCACCGAATCCGTAATTCTGACAGTCGTTGGTGTGAATTGACAGCAGCGCATCGGCCCGGTAATTGGCGAGGCGATCATCAAACTCATTGAGCAGTTCGACTTCATAGCCCCGTGATAACAGCTTTTCGACTACCAGCCGTGCCACATTGGTGTTGATTTCAAGCTCGGTGAGTTCGGGGATGTTGTCAGAGTTCTCGTCACAGATTGCACCCGGATCAATGGTAAAACTCTCATCCTGAGGTGGCCCGCTGTGCCCGGCAATGATCCCGACCGTTCGCTTCACTTCAACGGTGGGCAGGGGCGTTGATGCCAGCAGGAGGCTGCCACTCGGTGTGGAGTTCACCACGCGCAGTTGCTGGCGAAATTCTTCCGATAGCGACTCATCGGGTGTCCAGTAGGAAAAAATTGTTGCCACCAGCAGTGCCGCCAGCAGCGCAATGGATAAGTATTTAAAGGCAATCCATGTTTCGCGAAAAAAGCTGAGGCCAGATGGTTCAGCCACCGTGCGCTGCGACAAACGTTCGTTGGCCCATGCCTGGCTACCAACCATTTCCGCCGTAATCGGGGCAGCGCGTTCCTCAAACTCCGGGGTGATTGGCGCACGTCCGCGTGGCTTGCCCCTGCTTTTGGTGAATTCAGTCACCAGTTGGTCAAGATTGTCTTCTTCGAATTCTGGAAGATCGGTCATGTTGTGATAAGGCCGCTATCATTCATTTCGGATTAGCATAACGCAAAATCGACTATAGGCATAGATTGGGCACGTTGGTAGACTCAGTTGGGCTATCTTAGAAGGAGCGGTTGCTTGAAGGTACTTATTACCGGGATTGCAGGGTTTGTCGGCGGACATCTCGTCAATCATCTCCATGCACAGAACACTTACGAAATCTTTGGCACGGTCTATGGCAAGCCGGAGGAGCGTCTCAGTGAAGCAGTCCGACAGGTGTTGGCTGGTGTGTGGCCGCTGGATATTGTGAATCCTTCTGCCATAAAAGAGATTATTGCCGAGTGCGAACCTGATCTGATTTTTCATTTAGCGGCTCAATCCCATGTGCCTACCGCCTTTAAAGATCCGTGGGGTACGCTCGAAACCAATATTCGCGGAACGCTCAATTTACTGGAAGCTGTGCTTTCGCTGCATTTGATGGATACGCGGATTGTCAATGTCATTTCGGCAAACATCTATGGCGTGGTAAAGCCGGAAGATTTGCCGCTGACTGAAAAGCAAAACTTTAATCCGGGTGATCCATATGCGGTCAGCAAAATTGCCCAGGATATGCTTGGGCATCAGTATGCTCATGCTCACGGCCTCAAGGTGATGCAGGCGCGGGCCTTTAACCACACCGGACCGGGACAAACAACGCTCTTTGTTGTGCCCAATTTCGCCATGCAAATTGCCGAAATAGAACAGGGATTTGCGCCTCCCGTGCTTAATGTCGGCAACCTGAAGGCCGAGCGAGACTATCTGGATGTGCGTGATGTGGTGAAAGCCTACGAAGCCATTGCGCTCAAGGGCACAGCGGGTGAAGCGTATAACGTATGCTCCGGCGAAGCGCATTCCATTGAACATTTTGTGGAGATTTTGCTGGATATGGCGACCGTGGACATCAAAATTGTGGTTGACGAAGGCCGTTTGCGTCCTTTAGACTTGCCGCGCCTCGCTGGTGATAACACCAAATTACGTGAGGTGACCGGCTGGGAACCAACCATTTCGATGGAGCAAATGCTGCGTGATGTCCTTGACGACTGCCGCCAGCGGGTGTCAGCCCACCAACGGACAAACACTGATTGAGAATATAATAGGGTTTTCCCTACAATGAGCAACAATAACAGATAAAACTTAAGGAAAATACGATGGCTAAACGCGCCCTAATTACAGGTATCACCGGACAGGACGGGTCTTATCTGGCAGATTTGCTGCTGGAACAGGGCTACGAAGTTTTTGGTGTGGTCCGCCGAACCAGCACATTGAACTTCGGTCGCATCTCCCACATTCAGGACAAAGTTAACCTGATTAGCGGCGATATGATGGACCAGACCTCGCTGCAACATGCCCTGCGTGAATCGGAACCAGACGAAGTTTATAATCTTGCCGCTCAGAGCTTTGTGGGGACATCGTGGGAGCAGCCGGTGTTAACAGGCGATGTAACTGCCATTGGCGTAACTCGCATACTGGATGCCATCCGTCATGTAAATCCCGATATTCGTTTCTATCAAGCATCAAGTTCGGAAATGTTCGGCAAGGTGCTGGAAGTGCCACAGGCTGAAAGCACACCCTTCTATCCGCGCAGCCCTTACGGTGTAGCAAAAGTTTACGGTCATTGGATTACCATCAATTACCGGGAAAGCTATGACATGTTTGCCGTCAGCGGCATCCTGTTTAATCACGAAAGCCCCCGGCGCGGCATTGAATTTGTCACGCGAAAAATCACTTGGAACGCGGCGCGGATTAAATTGGGCCAGATTGACAAACTTTATCTGGGCAATCCTGACGCCAAGCGTGATTGGGGTTACGCCGGAGACTACGTTCGCGCCATGTGGTTGATGTTGCAGCAGGATAGACCCTATGATTACGTGATTTCGACAGGCGAAACGCACAGTGTCCGCGAGTTCGTGGATTTGGCCTTTGATGCGCTGAACCTTGATGTGGACAAACATGTCATGTTCAATGACCCGCGTTACACACGCCCGGCTGAGGTCGATCTTTTAGTTGGTGACAGCACCAAAGCAGGTGAAGAGTTAGGCTGGGAACCACAGGTTGATTTTAAGGGCCTGGTTGAAATGATGGTCGAAGCCGACATGAAACGCCTGACCGACGAGAAAGTTATCCAGTAGACCTGCGATGAAACTTGTCGATACACACTGCCATCTGGATTTCGGCGCATACGACGAGGACCGCGAGAGAGTCATCCAGAATGCCATTGATGCCGGAGTAACGCGCATTATCAATCCCGGCACGGATTTTGCGTCCTCACAGCGGGCGATAAACCTCGCTCACCAGCATGACGAGATTTTTGCAGCGGTGGGCGTTCATCCGAACTCGACGGTGGGATGGTCGCCGGAGGTGCTATCTGGCATTGAAACGCTTGCCGCTAACGAAAAGGTCGTTTCAATTGGCGAGATCGGGCTGGATTATTACCGGGATAAATCGCCAAAGGTGACTCAGCACCATGCTTTCGAGACTCAGCTAGAACTCGCCGCGAAACTGGAACTGCCCATCATTATTCACAATCGCGATGCCAGCGAGGATGTGATCGCCATTCTGCGAGAATGGATTCCAACACTGCCGGATTCGTTAACAGACCGGCCCGGTGTGCTGCACTCCTTTTCGGCATCATGGACGATTGCCGAGAAGGCACTGGAGATGGGATTTTATCTTGGCTTCACGGGACCCGTCACCTTTAAGAAAGCGGATGATTTACGGGTAATCGCCACGCGGGTTCCTATTGACCGGATACTGGTCGAGACCGACGGGCCATTTTTGACGCCGCATCCGTACCGGGGAAAACGCAACCAGCCTGCTTACGTGGCGTATGTGGCTGACCGTATTGCGGCACTGCACCTGATGGATACCGAAACCTTCGCCGCGCAGACGACGGACAACGCTGAACGGCTGTTTGGGCTGTCAGTGTAGGGAAACCATCTCTCGCCAATGCGCTTGCTTTCTGGTAGATTCAATTTTCACGTTAACTGTTCGAACAAGCTTATGCGGATTAAAATCACCCTTCTCATCATTGCGATTGTCATCGGGATGGCAATTTATAACCGGGCCAGTGCAACGGAATCGAATGGATTGCATCAAGAAGAAGTTGCACAGGGCGGACCGACCAGTACGCCAGCCCCGGTGCTGCTGCCAACGGGCAGCCCGACGCAGCCACCACCATCTGAAACGCCAACTCGTACCCCCACCGCTGCCGGGCCTGCATTGGTGGAAGCCAAAAATCCTGACACGAATGTGCGGATTGGTGCGGGGACTGATTTTGACCGGGTGGGGCAGATCCAGCCAGGGTCGCGCTATGTGATCAGGGGCAGATTGTTTCAGTGGTATCAGATTGAATATCCCGATGCGCCGTCCGGTGTTGGCTGGGTGCATGAAAGCGTGGTAAACATCATTGGCGATGTGGCGCAGATTGCGGACCTCTCAGCGGAAGAGTTACCCACACCGGATACCACAGCCGCGTCCGAACAGGAAACGCTCATCGCCGCGACGCAAACACCGGGTGGAATATTGCAGCTTACCGAGCAAGCCGAAACCGGGCCACAGGGTGCCTTCACGGCAACGCCTGTCATTGGTGGCGAGGCGACACTGGCACCGGGTGAACGTTTGCCGACCTTTACGTTTCCGCCATTTACGCCAACCCCGGTATCAACCAGCAATTTCCGGGAGACAGTTCGGGTTGAAGATGACGAAGGACTGCCGCCCATTGTCCCGATTGCTGGATTGGCGGCGCTGGGACTGATGGGACTTTTCTATAGTCTGCTGCGCAATTTAGGATAATGTCTTTAGCAACTGATCTGAAGCGCAAGGCCACTGAAGTCGGCTTTAACCGACTAGGGATTACACTTGCACAACCATCTCCGACGTTGGGGGCATATTTTGACTGGATTGAGGCGCAAATGCACGGCAAAATGGGCTATCTGGCCCGTGAAGACCGTCAAGTTCGGCGCAACGATCTAAATTTTATTCTACCCGGAGTAAATTCCCTCATCATCGTGGCGCTCGATTACACAACCCTCCAGCCGCCGGATAATATTGTGAATGACCCGCTGCGTGGTCGGATTTCAAATTATGCATGGGGTGTAGATTACCATGAGGTGATGCTGCCGCGCCTGAATGCGTTGGCCGACTGGTTACAGCATCAAGTGAACGATGAGGTGCACTATCGCTCATATGTGGATACGGGCGCACTCCTCGAACGCAGCCATGCTCAGCAGGCGGGTCTGGGCTTCGTGGGCAAAAACACGATGCTCATCCATCCCCGGCGCGGCTCGTATTTTTTCCTCGGCGAAATCCTGACGACGTATGATTTTGGAACAGATTATGACCAACCGCATCGTGAGACGATGTGCGGGACATGCACACGCTGCCTGATTGCATGCCCTACCAATGCATTTCCCCGCCCGTATGTACTGGATGCTCGCCGCTGTATTTCCTACCTCACTATTGAACTGAAGGACAGCATTCCTGAAGATTTGCGACCGCTTATGCAAAATTGGGTGTATGGCTGCGATGTGTGTCAGGAAGTCTGCCCCTGGAATCGATTTGCGGTGCAGTCACTCGAAACGGATTTTTTCCCGGCAAGCTTTGATGATGTTGCGCCACCGTTGCTGGAACTGCTGCCACTAACCCCGGAAACTTTTCAGGAGCGATTCGCGGATTCACCGATTGTGCGTATCAAACGAGAACGAATGGTGCGTAATGCCTGTGTCGCAGCCGGGAATTCAGGGCGGAAGGTCTTTATCCCCATCTTAAGCCAGTTAGCGTCCGGAGATTCATCAGAATTGGTCCGGGAACATGCCGGTTGGGCCATTAAACAGCTTCGTTGAGAATAGCTACGCACGTTCATCTGTATTTCGTAGGGACGCCCAACGGGGCGTCCGCTGTCTGATTCATGAGGTTGCTGATTTCACATTTCGTGAATTAATTAATCAAGTTAATAAATTAATTCAAAAATCCCGCCCAAATACGATCATTTGAGCGGGAATTTGTTAATTTAGTAAATTAATTTCTGGTTTGCGTACTGTGATTGTGACTGATAGGGCTATCAGATGCACAAATTGGGAGAACCTAACGCAAAAGAGTTGCCATGCAATCCATTCGGGGTCCTTGATTGGTAGATAACCCATTCAGCGGACACGGCAGTGCCGTGTCCCTACGGGAATCGTGGGTCACCGTAGGGACGCCTGCTCAACCACCTGTAAACCCATCAACCTGTATAGCCACAAACACCTGTGCGCGGTGAGTTCACCAGTGGCAGTAGCGAATATTCGTCGTGATTTTTTGAGCAATTCTCGCATAGAGCTGTGATGTTACCGGGCCAACTGCAACCCGCACAAATGACGACTGCTTTTTTACGCCCACACTCAACACACATGTACTGCGGCGCATCATTGCGAGCCATGATGTTGATATCGCTTTTTGCCATTTTCCCTTTGCGGATTTCCTGCACCTTCAGCGTAAGCTCGGTGCTGGAACCGAAGTCGTAGATATGCCCAAACTCCATGTCATCCTTGAGCACGGACTCTAAAGTCGCGCTCATATCACGCTGCTCTCGTCTCTTGAAATCACCCAGGCCAAAGTCTCCCATGAACATCGGCATTGGCGACGAAAAGAACGAGGGCGGCGCGGGTGGTGGGGTGCGCAGCATCTCGAAAAGCTCCTTAACCTGTTCAATGGGTACGCCGAGAATTTTGGCGACTTCTTCTGGCGGGCGCAAAATCTTCGTAATATCAAAACCTGGCGGCAGCGGTGGTAGATTGGGATCAAACGGCCCTTCGAAAAACGGCTCATCTAGCAGGTAATCATCTTCAAGGCTGGATTCGTAATCGGTGTCGCCGATAGCGAATGAACTGAGGTGACCACAGCATTCCAGCCAGATATCACGCAGAAACTGGTCCAAATCGTACAGCGTGGACTTTCCAGAAATCTCGATATTCATCCAATACTGTGATAGATAGTCATCTTGAATGCGCAGATGAAAGATGGGCGTGCTGCCCTTTTGTTTTTCAATCGCTTCCTGACGTGCCTTGCATGCCTTCAGGTGGCGAGTCATTCCGCTGCCGGTGTAGGAATTTTTGCAATAGGCACAAACACCGTTGGTTTTCATGGGAGAGACCTCGTTTAGAAATGATTTTTCGCTATAGTACGCCTAAAATGGGATTTTGACTATACGTAAGCCTCCCCATCAAGCTCAATGTCGGCAATATCGTCTATCGCTCGATATTCTGGAATCCCTTCCCAATTTTAACCGCCAACCCTTGAAGAGCGGGCAGTTTGTGAGCATAAAGGACGTGCCGTTGCACGTCCCTACAAAAAATCAAGGGCGTCCGGCTGTGATTTCTGCACAATTTTTCACAATATTGATTGACTTTCCTCACCAGTGGTGACAGAATTCGCAGAATGAACGTTTTAAATAAAGAGAATATGCCAATGACTCTCAAACCACAATATTCTGTTAAAGAAGAAGAATTAATCCCGATTGTCGATTATCCGCAACATACCCGCCGCATCCCTACATCGCGGATGTTTCTTATCAAAAAGGCATTAAAAACTTATACTGATAGTGGTGGAACACAGACCTACGACGCCTCGCAGGGCGATGGTGGTGCTAGTCTGCCCGGTGTACCCGCCGAGGTGCTGGACCGCGCCCACGAATTGCAGTTGAAGAAAGGGACGGCCTACGGCTCACCCGCAGGCGAACCCGAATACCGTCAGGCAGTGGCGGAAAATTACTGGCATCTTGATTCATCGCTGAGCTGGGGTCCGGCCAACATTGTTGCCGGTCAGGGTGGACGTGATGTGTTGATTAAGGTCTTTCAGGCCATGATTGACTGTGGTTATGGTCGGGTAGGCGATGCGCTGCTGGTGTCCGCCGTGCCCTGGATCAGTTACAACTGGGGACCGTATGGCGTTGGCCTGAACGTGCTGCGGGCGGCAGGCGATCCCAACTGTGCGTGGGAAATTGATGAGCAGGCACTCACCGAGACCGTGAAATTTGCGGAAAGCACTGGACGCAAGCCTGCCGGGCTGGTTATTACCTCACCCGATAACCCGACCGGACGCACGATGCCGCTGGAGCGGCAAATTGCGCTGGCTAAATCAGCACTGGCGCAGGGTGTGCGTTACGTGTTGTTTGACTGGATTTATCATTGGGTGTCCGAGGATGAACCGCACGACATCAACGATGTGCTGCGCGAATTCACACCAGAAGAGCGCAACCAGCTTATGTTTCTGGACGGCATCACGAAGTCGCTCGGCGGGTCAAATATTCGCAACTGCCATTTGATAGCGTCTGAAGACGTCTGTAACTATATTACAAGCCGTTCATCGCATGGCGTGATCGTCAGTTTTTATAGTCAGGCGGTGGCAATGGCGGCTTATGAAATGGGATTTGAAAAGGTTGCCGCGGTCATTAACGAGCCAACCAATGCCAGCCGCCGCATTGTGCAGGATTTTGTGGCGGAGAAGGGTCTGCAAACGGTGATTGGCAACGGTTACTATGCCTTTATCAACGTCGAAAAGTGGATCAAAGACGGTGGATACGAAGACAGCATTGACTTCGGCCAGCATCTGGCCGAACAGTATGGTGTTGCAGTAGTGCCGGGAGCATTTTTCTCGCAAGCCGGTAAATACTGGATTCGCTTCTCGTATGCGCAGGCTCCGGAACTGGCAAAGGGTGCGACCGAACGTTTCTGGGAAGGGCTGCACGGATTAGCGAACGGCTAAAAAGGGGCGACCTCACCCGCCCCGCGCATCACATGAATATTAACGGGTCCATTGTGGCCCGTTTTTGTTTACGCTGGCAACTCGCTCAAGCCCTCATAAAAAATGATGCTGGTTTCGATGCCCTTGCGGAACATTTCCAGCGAGAATTTTTCATTAGGCGAGTGCAGATTATCATCCGGCAGCCCGAAACCGAGCATCACCACCGGAACATTCAATTTGTTGCCGAGAAGGCCAACCACCGGGATGGTCCCGCCGCTGCGCACAAAGGATGGTCGAACGCCGAAGACTTTTTCGTAGGCATCCACTGCAACCTGCATGGGCCGGGATTGGGTATCCACCACTGAGGCTTTACTCTTGCCCAGCAAATGCAGTTCCCATGTAACCGTCGGCGGAGCGACTTTTTCGATATGGGCTTTAAGCAGATCAAAGATTTCAAGAGGGTCCTGATCGGGCACGAGACGGCAGCTAATTTTCGCCAGTGCCCACGCAGGCAGCACCGTTTTCTGTCCACCGCGCTCGGTATAGCCGCTGTACAGCCCATTGATTTCCAGCGTCGGACGAGCACCGAGCCGCTCGACGGGATTGAAGTCAGGCTCGCCCCATAGTTGTGGAGCAACCGGATTTGCCTCCCATTCGGTTGCAAATCGCTCAACGGCGGGTTGTAGCATCTGCTTTTCTTCTTCTGATAAGGGCAGCACTTTGTCGTAAAAGCCATCAACGGTAATAAAGCCCGTTTCATCGTGCATGGAGGCGATGATGTCGGCAATAACTTGCGCCGGATTGTGAACAATCCCGCCATATGCGCCGGAATGCAGATCGCGCACCGGGCCTTTGACCTCAAGTTCGGTGTAACACAGGCCACGCAAGCCATAGACGAGAATAGGGTCATTGACTGAACCAATGCCTGTATCGGAAAGGGCAACAATATCACATGTCAACTTATCGGCGTAATGTTCAATAAAGGTGTCTAGATTGCGGGAGCCGATTTCCTCTTCGCCTTCAATGAGCAATTTGACATTAACCGGAAACGATCCCTGAGTTTGCATGAACGATTCAAAGACTTTCAGGTGAATGAACATCTGCCCCTTATCATCGGTGGCCCCACGAGCAAACAGTTTGTCGTCGCGGATGACAGGCTCGAAGGGGTCATCCTGTTCCCACAAATCAAGCGGTTCGGGCGGTTGAACATCGTAGTGCCCGTAAACGAGCACAGTTGGTTTATCAGGACCGGCTTCCAGCCATTCTGCGTAAACGACGGGATGCAGCTCGGTTTCGAGGATTTCGGCGCGGGTCATGCCGAGTTGCAGACAGTGCTCCTTGAGCCATTCAGCGGCCCGACGAACATCCTCTTTGTGTTTGGGTTGGGTGCTGACGCTGGGAATGCGTATGAGATCCATCAACTGCTGGATAAAAGGGTCATAATGTTGTTGGGCATATTCGTGTGGGGTTGTCATAGCAGGGTTATCCTTGCGATTTGCTCAGTTCATCATAAAACACGGCGACGGTTTGCAACCCTTTGCGGAACATCTCCAGCGAGAATTTTTCGTCCGGCGCATGCAGGTTATCATCCGGCAGACCAAAGCCGAGCATGACGACCGGCACATTAAGCTGCTCTTTGAAGGACAGCACAACCGGTATCGACCCACCCTCGCGGGCAAAAACGGGCTGCTTGCCAAAGATTTTTTCATAGGCATCACCCGCCACCCGAATTGCCGGGGAGTCGATGTCAATCACAACTGGTCTGGCTTTGGATAGCATCCGTAGTTCCCAGTTTATAGTTGGCGGAGTCACTTTTTTGATGTGGGCTTTCAGGAGGTCAAAAATACGGTCCGGGTCCTGATCGGAGACGAGACGACAGCTAATTTTCGCCAGCGCCCACGACGGAATCACTGTTTTTTGACCGTCCCGCTCAACGAAACCGCCGTAAATCCCGTTGATTTCCAATGTAGGGCGAGCACCAACGCGCTCGGCGGAATTGAATTCAGGTTCGCCCCACATCTGCGGTGCATCTACCTGTTCTCGCCATTCTTCATCAAACAGAATTGCCATCCGCCGGAAGTCCTCGCGCTCTTCGTCGCTGAGATCACGCACATTATCATAAAAACCATCAACGGTGATATGACCGTCGGCATCGTGCATCGTGGCGACGATTTCGGCAATGGCTTGCGCGGGATTGTGCACCGTGCCGCCATAAATGCCGGAGTGCAAATCTTTACGCGGGCCAGTGACTTCTAACTCTGTATAGAGCAGACCACGCAGGCCGTAAACCATGATCGGCATATCCGGCGAGGGCATCCCCGTATCGGAGATGACGGCGACATCACACGCCAGTAAATCGAGGTGGTTGTCGATAAAAGCGAAGAGGCTGGCTGAGGCCAATTCTTCTTCACCCTCGAAGAGCAGTTTAAGGTTCACCGGAAAGCTGCCGGTTGTCTTCATGTAGGCTTCAAAGACTTTCAGATGGATAAAGAGCTGGCCTTTGTCATCGGTTGCGCCCCGGGCATAGAGTTTGTCATCGTGAATCTCTGGCTCGAACGGGTCCTTGACCATTGTCCACTTGTCGATTGGGTCGGCGGGCTGGACATCGTAGTGCCCGTAAACCAGCACAGTTGGTTTATTTTCTCCCGCGCCCAGCCATTCCGCATAAACAATCGGATGCAGGTCGGTTTCAAACACCTCAGCGCGGGTCATACCGATTCTGAGACAGTGATCTTTCAGCCAGTTCGCCGCTTTCAGCATATCCTCAGCATGATGGGGCGTTGTGCTGACACTGGGGATGCGGATAAAGTCCATTAACTCGGCGATAAACGCCTGTTCATTTGCTTTGACATAATCAGTCGGTGTGGTCATCTGTTACCTTTCAAAAAAATAGGCGGACGCTCATAGCCCGCGCGTGAATACTCATTGAAGCCGCCCGCATTTTGCCCGACCACACAAAATCGGAAACGCGGGTCAGTTCACAGGACGTGCAACGGCACGTCCCTACACGAAGCACCGCATTATAGTAAGGATGCCCACCGGGGTGTCCTGCTTGTCAATCAGCAAAGACCGCCAGCGATTTGTCCCACAACTGTGTCCGTTCGCCGGGTATGTAGGGGAAATAATAGCCGACGCGGTCCAGCAGTCCCTCATAACGTTCCTTGACTTTGTGTGCTAAGTCGTCGTGCGTTGCCACGACCGCAACTTTGTCGAGCAAATCGTCACTGATTGCCTCGTGCATTTCAAACCAGCGACCCTCGCGGGCCATGATGCTCAATTTATCCTGCAAATCGCCCATACCGTGATGTTCCAGAACCGGGCGGTAACTGGGTGTGCTTGCGTAAAAGGCAATCTGGCTTTTTACCGCTGCGACATCATTTTCAATGTCTTTTTCGGTCTCACCAGTTACTACAAAAATCGCACAGGTAAGGTTCACATCAGCCCGGCTGCGTCCGGTGCGTTGTGCACCTTCTTCGACATTGGTCACAATCACATCACGCAGATAACCGGTGGTATGGAAGGGATGCACATGAAAACCCTGACATATTTCCCCGGCAAGCTGGCACAGATAGGAATTAACCCCCGCGATATAAACTGGAATGCCGGGATGCTCAATTGGCGAAGGCTGGAAGAAAGGGGTCATGAGGGTGTGTTTATAAAATTCGCCCTCGTAACGTAACTGCCCGTTATTTTGCCACGCATCCCAGATGGCCCGCATCGCCAGAATATAATCTTTGAGGCGTGGTCCGGGGCTGCCCCACTCGCTGGAAAAACGGCGAACGATATGTGCCTTGACCTGTGTCCCCAATCCCAGAATAAATCGCCCTCTGGATTGAGCGGCTAAATCCCAGGCGATATAGGCCATTTTCATGGGCGAGGTCGGGAAGGCGACCGCAATCGCTGTTCCCACTTCCAGTTTCTCGGTAACATATGCAGCCAGAGTCAGTGGAAGAAAGGGGTTGTGGGCGGTTTCCGGTGTCCACATTGCATCAACGCCACGCTCTTCTAGCTCACGAGCGATATTTGGGATAACATTTAAATCGTCATGCATTATGGTGACGTCAAATTTCATTGAGGGATTGTTCTCCTAAAAAATGTTTAATCCGGCAATTATAACATGTCCGCTATTGCGATAAAAAACATATGAAAGTATACTTACAAAGTAATAAAACAGTTTGGGCTCTTACTGGAGCTTTCGCGGAGGGAGTGTTTCAATCATGTCGCTATCATCCACCTTATATGGCCGCATATCCGACGGCACCGAGATTGACAACCGAGATCGGGAAGCCTTTCGCTGGATATGGTACTGGCTGATGTCAAATTTATCAAAAGATAAACTGAATGAATCGTTGCAAGATATTCAGGATGCGCTGGACGCACGCAGTTATTCTCCACAGGTGCTGGCAGAACTGGCATGGAAAGCCGAGGTGGTGGAGCGGCTTATTGAAACGGCCTGATGCTCAATTTCGAGACGATACAATCTGTGATTTTTGACATGGACGGTGTGCTGTGGCGTGGCAATGAGCCGCTGCCCGGCATACCGGAAATTTTTGATTTCCTCGATTCACGCACTATCGGTTATGCTTTTGCGACCAACAACAGTTCACGCACACAGCAGATGTATATCGAGAAACTCGCAGGGTTTGGGGTAAAAGCCACCTCCGACCAAATCGTGACCTCGGCTGTTGCGACGGCGATTTACTGCCACAACGAATTCCCGGATGCAAAGCGCGTTTATATCATCGGGGGCGAAGGCATGGTGGAAGCCTTTCAACAAAACGGCTTTGAAATTGTTGATGCCGAGCAAGCGGATCTGGTAGCGGTAGGCATTGATCGCAACTTGACCTACCAGAAACTGCACCGGGCCAGCTATCAAATTCAGGGTGGTGCGGTGCTGGTTGGCTCGAATCCCGATGTAACTTTCCCGGAGCCGCACGGATTTGCGCCCGGTGCCGGGAGCATTCTGGCGGCAATTGAGGCAGCAACAGGTGTTAAACCGATCATTGTCGGTAAACCCTACACGCCGATGTTTGAG
The DNA here is from genome assembly GCA_022616515.1 of Chloroflexota bacterium. Classification (GTDB taxonomy): domain Bacteria; phylum Chloroflexota; class Anaerolineae; order Aggregatilineales; family J027; genus JAKEEQ01. The sequence goes on from JAKEEQ010000132.1 coordinate 15,910, forward strand.
GCAGCCGTGCAAGTTTTAGGGACCAGACCTGAACATACCTTAATGATCGGCGACCGCCTCGAAACCGATATTGTAGGAGCCGCACAGGCTGACCTTAAGAGTATCCTGGTGTTAACCGGAGTTTCGAGTGAAGCGGATGTAGCACACTTGACAATCAAACCCGATGCGATCTACGAGAATTTGATGGTACTACTGGAGGCATGGCAGGGTTAAGTCTCATCCTCTTCAACGGGTTCCCCTTCAACAACTTCAAGCTCTTCTTCGACCTCTTCAGGCAATGGCTCTTCAACATTACCAGAGCCGGTAAGTTCAAAAGTCTGACTGGCCGCCTCATGCTTGACCATCGTAATTTTTCCGTCAATGAATGCGCCTTCCTCGGTGGTGATGGCAGACGCACTGATGTCGCCCCAGACCCGTGACGTGCGCAGCAGTTGGACTTTATTGCCGTTTACGTTGCCACGTACTGCTCCGGCAATGACGATGTTTTTGGCGTTAATATCGGCTTTAATCTTGCCCGATTCCCCGACCAGAATGTTGCCATCAATTTCAAGATTGCCTTCAAAGGCTCCGTCTATACGAACGTTGGCTTTACTTTTGAGAGAGCCGGTCAGGGTCGAATTTGCGCCCAACACGGTCTCAAAACCCACCGGCTTACGGGGCAATTGGGGATTGGGCGGCTCGTCGAGTGATTCGTCGTCGGGATGACGTCGATTTCCGCTGAAAAGCGACATCTGGAACTCCTTGCTTCAAACGGCTTTATGATAGTGGCAACGCTTTGACTGATAGGGTGGCTTAACTGGCGGACGCCATCATGCGTTTTAAGAAAATAATACGGGTTATCAACGAACCGGGATCGGGTATACCCGACCCCTCCGCCGTGTGAATTCCCGGAGGGGCGCGGTACACCGCGTCCTGTGTCAACAAAACCATAACCCGCATTTATAATGTTAACCTGCATTATACTGTCCGAAAATAAGACATCAATAAGTCACCACTACCGACTTGATATACGTAAGTGTAGCGCGTTAACAGTACCCATCGCAACAGGCTCTGGTTAAATGGGCGCGGATTAGGCTATACTACAAATGTTCTATGGCTGAATCCAGACCAGAGATTTATAGGAACTTGAATGAGTGACGATGAACGTAACGTAAGCGGCAAACAAAAATCGAGTGATCCGCTTGACCACGCCCTGCGTCCACGCTTCCTGAAAGAATATACCGGTCAGGAGCAGGTTGTCGAAAACCTGAAGATTCTCATTGAGGCCGCTAAAGCGCGTAAAGAGCCACTCGACCATGTCTTGTTTTACGGTCCGCCGGGGCTTGGCAAAACAACACTTTCGCATGTGCTGGCGAACGAGATGGGCGCAAATCTCAAAATTACGGCAGGCCCGGCCATTGAGCGTTCCGGTGATCTCGCCGCTATTTTGACCCACCAGCGGGCAGGTGACATCCTGTTTATTGATGAAATTCACCGGCTGGGCAAGGCTGTCGAAGAAGTACTGTATGCGGCGATGGAAGATTTCGCGCTCGATATTGTGATTGGCAAAGGCCCGGCAGCCAAAAATGTGCGGCTGAAGCTTCCTAAGTTTACGGTGATCGGGGCTACCACGCGGCTGGCTTCACTGACTGCACCGCTGCGTGACCGTTTTGGCGCGGTCTTTCGCATGGATTTCTACAGCCTTGACGCAATGGAGCAAATTGTGGCCCGCGCTGCCAATAAACTCCAGGTCGAATACGATGAAGAGGGTGTTCACGAGATCGCCCGCCGTTCACGGGGAACGCCGCGTGTTGCGCTGCGGTTGCTGCGCCGTGTACGGGATTATGCACAGGTACGTGCGGACAGTGTCATTACGCGGGCTGTGGCCGATGATTGTTTGAGCAACCTGATGGAGATTGACGAACTGGGGCTGGATAACATCGACCGCATGGTTCTCGAAACGATTATCGACAAATTCGACGGTGGCCCGGTCGGCCTCGAAACGATAGCCGCCGCCATCAGTGAAGAAGCGGACACAATTATGGACGTCTATGAGCCGTTTTTGCTGCAACTCGGCTTCATTGACCGCACACCACGTGGCAGAACCGCAACCCGCGCCGCCTACAAGCATCTAGGTTATGATTATCATTGGCCGCCAGAACAGGGGCGTTTGTTTTAGGGATGGGCGGAATCTTTCAACTCTTGGGCCTCGTAGTGACGGCGCTGAATATCGGCGTGATGATTTCCGACTTTTTGCTAAAGCGGGTGTTTAAACGTCGATGAATCTCTCCGACTTTGATTACGACCTGCCCGAAGAGCGCATCGCTCAGACACCCGCCGAACCGCGTGACTCATCGCGTCTGTTGATCCTGAATCGGGAATCAGGATATATTGACCACCGTATTTTTCGCGATTTGCCGGAGTATTTGCGACCCGGTGATGTGCTGGTACTCAACCAGACGAGAGTGATTCCGGCGCGGTTATATGCCACCAAAGCCGAAACGGGTGGCAAGGTTGAAATCCTGCTTCTCAAACAGCGTGACGACAATCAATGGGAAGCGCTGGTCGGGGGCAAAAATGTGCTGCCGGGTGTTCAACTCAATCTGCAACACGGAGCGGAGACGATTACGGCGACCGTCATTGAGGAACTGGATGGCCCACGCCGCGTGCTTGAGTTTTCCGAGACAGTATATCCCTATCTAGATCAGTTTGGCGAAATGCCACTGCCTCCCTATATCACCGATTATCATGGTGACCCGGAGCGCTACCAGACCGTTTTCGCCCGGCAGCAAGGCTCATCCGCCGCGCCAACCGCCGGGCTTCATTTCACCGGCGAAATGCTCTTTGATCTACAGCGCAACGGTATCAAGATTGCGTATGTGACACTGCACATCGGGCTGGATACATTTGCACCCGTGCGTGTGGAGCATATTGAGGAACACAAAATCCACCGGGAAAGAGCCGTGCTGACGGCGGATGATGCCAAAATCATCAACGAGGCCAAACTCAACGGTGGGCGCATCATCGCGGTAGGCACCACCAGTGCCCGCACTATTGAGACGGCAGCTATTCGCAGCGCGGCTTTTGGCACGGAGGACAACGATATGTCCAGCGTCATGGCAACTTATCGCAACCTTCCCACCAATATGTGCCCATGGCGTCCGGTGATCGCCATTGACGAAGAAACCGATCTTTTCATCACACCCGGTTACCAGTGGCGCGGCGTTGATACCCTGCTCACCAACTTTCACCTGCCCAAATCAACGCTGTTGATGATGGTCAGTTCCTTTGCCGGGCACGAAACGGTGCTGCAAGCCTACCAGACGGCCATTGGCGAAGGTTATCGTTTCTTTAGTTTCGGGGACGCGATGTTGATTGTTTAGCCAGCGATATTTTACCTTCCCAACGGATTCGAGAATATCCATTCGGTTAGTGTGACGACCAATTGAATCAGGTCACTCACCAGTGTATCTATATCCATCCTGCCGATAGCACTCGTTGGCCCGGCATCTTGCGCTACTTCAGTCTGTTGTTCATCCCGGCCTTCATTATCAGCCGAACGTCCCGTTTCTCCAGCAATTTCCGCCTCACCGTTGAACGTATCGGCGGCTCCTATACTATCTTCTGGCGGTAGCTCAGTGGTTTCCTCACTTCCACCGTAGCCCTCGGCCATCGGTTCTGAAGCTTGTTGCGGTTGACTGGTGGATACCGCTGGTGGTGCTCCGGCAGGGAATGGCGATTCATCTGGAACAGAAGTATCCTGCTCCACTGGTTCCTCAGCACTCTGATCGGATTCATTACCCAGATCATCGTCGCTACCTTCGTCATCGGCAAAGGCACTGTCTGCTTCGGATTCCTCAATTGCGGGAATGTTATTATTAGCTTCGCCAGTGACATCGCCTGCGAATTGCAACGCGGTTTCGCTCGGCGGGATGATGGCTTCGATCTCGTCTTGACCGTCATCCTCCGATTGTACACTCGGAACAATGGCAATCTGGCTCCCAGCAGGTCCATCGTCTGCATCCTCCCCTGTGCCACCCAGCAGCAAACTACCTGCAACCAGCACTACTGCTGCGGCGACCCCGACAGCGGACACCACACGCCATGCACTAAGACTGGTGATGCGACCCGACTTCCGACCATAAATGGCAGGATCAAGCCGGAAGTCACGCGGGGCTTTCAGCATAGGCAGGGAGTGCAAAATATCAACCGTCGTTTGCAGACTTTCCAACTCGGCTTTCAGGGCTGGCTCATTTTCGAGCCGGTTATTCAATTCGATGCGTTCAGCATCGCTTAGTTCGCCGTCAATGAATGCGGAGAGCAGTTCTATGTCATTGATCGGCGGTTGTTCACGATTCATACCAGTAATCAAAACTCCACATTGCGTGTTCTACTTACTAAGACGATATTTCTCCGGCAAAAGTTCCCGGTGAGTTTGTAAACAATCTCTTAAGTTGGCGCGGGCGCGGCTGAGGCGTGACTTGACCGTTCCCAGCGACACTCCAGCCATATCGGCGATTTCCTCGTAGCGATATTGCTCAATGTCCGCCATGACCACTACAATGCGATGAATATCAGCCAGCGCCTTGATACAGTTCTCAATAATCTCCTGCAACTCGTTACGTTGAACACTCGCCTCTGGATGAATGGCTTCACCCACAAACGATATACTGGTCTCATCCATCAAATCCAGCCCATCGCTGTCTTCCTGCATCTCATCAAGCGACGACGTTGAACGCCGTTTCAGCCGCCGCAGTTCGTCATAGCAGGCATTGGTTATGATTCGCATCATCCACGCCTTAAAGCTGCCACCTTTAAATTGGTGGATTTTTTCGAAGGCCGAGATAAATGCGTTCTGAGTGATGTCGGCAGCCGTATCATTCTGCATGATGCGATAGGCAACGCTGTAGGCAAGATCTTGATACTCAATAACAAGCTCATTAAAAGCCTGCACCTCACCCTGTTGTGCCTGTTGAATAAGGACTGTTTCGTTCATACTCTCCCCATTGACGGTGAGGTTACTCATGCCGTATACTTAAGCGCGTCAACGCCGGAGTGGCGGAATTGGCAGACGCGCACGACTCAAACTCGTGTGGGGAAACCCGTGTGGGTTCGACTCCCACCTCCGGCACCATAAATTCCCTTCCCTGAAGACCACACTTGCTGGTCTTTTTATTGTAAACGTTCACAGAAATTGTGGCTACCCACACATATTTATGTACAATAGCATTGCGAAACACAAGGATAATGCTTGACAAAAAAGGGGGCACTATCGACCCGCGTAACGCTAGTTCAAAAAAGGACGATGTGGAGACGATTCAGTTGGCGGAACAGCATATCATCCACCAAGATGACCCGCGCTGGTCAGCCATTGATGAGGCGGCCCTGGCATCCAAGAATATCTACAATGCGGCATTGTATAAGGTGCGGCAAGCCTATATTCTTGAAGGCGTTTATCTTGGCTACCATGAGATGGACCAGCAGTTCAAGCAACGGCATCTGTTACCCGATCAACAACTCCCTGCCAAAGTCGTCCAGCAGGTACTCATGCAACTTGATGACGACTGGCAATCGTATTTTGCCGCCCTCAAAACATGGCAGGCTAACCCGGCGGCGTTTGAAGCCAAACCCGGAATACCAGGGTACAAGCACACAGCCCGTGGACGCAATAAACTGGTGTATACCGATCAAGCCGTTAGCAAAACTGCCTTTAAAAAACGGGGGGTGATTAAACCGTCAAAATTGCCCATCGAAATTCAAACGCAGCAGGACTCATTTGATCAGATTCGCATTCTCCCCCGTAAAACGCACTATGTTGTCGAGGTGGTGTATACGGTTGAGATTGAACCCGACGACCATCTTGACCCGCAGCGCGTGGCCGCCATCGACATTGGGTTAGATAATCTAGCGACTGTAGCTTTCAACCAGCCGGACTTCGCACCGCTTCTGGTTAACGGCAGACCGCTGAAGAGTATCAACCACGCCTACAACAAAACCCGTACCCGGCTGCAAAGCCAACTTGAGACTAATCGTTACACCTCCAATCAGATAGACCGCCTGACCGATAACCGTAACCGCCGCATTGAGGCGTACCTGCATCTGGCAAGCCGCCGTCTCATTGATGTGCTGCGCATATTGGGTGTGGGCACACTGGTTATCGGTAAAAATGATGGCTGGAAACAGGGCGTCAACCTCGGTTCACGCACCAACCAGAACTTTGTCCAGATACCTCATGCGCGTTTCATTGAGATGTTGACGTATAAAGCCAAACTGGTGGGTATGAACGTCATCGTTACCGAGGAAAGCTACACCAGTAAGTGCAGCTTTCTGGATTTAGAACCCATTGGCAAACAGGACACCTACATGGGTAAACGGGTCAAACGCTGGCTATTTCAGGCCAGTGATGGTCGTGAAATCCATGCCGATGTGAATGGTGCGTTCAATATCATGCGAAAAGTAATCCCGGACGCTCTTGTGGCGGGGGGGATAGGGGCTGCGGTGGTTCAGCCTGTGCGGGTAACACCCGTATAAACGGATTGTCATGTTCGTACATGCAATTCGATACTATAAAGACAACGAGAGATATTATAGCATACCTCTAAGGCACTTATGCGCACCTATATTATTACTGGCCTCGTTACATTTGCAATCGGTCTCGGCATGGGATTTTATACTGGCTGGGTTCAATTTCCCGTTGAATATCGCAACAGCCACATGTGCCAGCTTTCCCCGAATTATCAGGAAGAATACACTTTAATGGTAGCACGTGGTTTTCAGGAAGATGGCGATCTACAGGCGGCACTGGAGCGGCTGCGACCCTTACGGGTTGAGGGAAAACTTGAATGCGATGATGGCCGAGCTTACAGTATTGATAACATTCCCGATTGGGTGCAAAGAGTAACCGAGCAAAAAATCAATCAGGGCGCTAATCCCGACGATATTCGTACGCTTGTCGCACTTGCCGAAGCGATGGGCCGCCTGACACCCGTAATGGAAAGTTTCCGATGACCTACTCTGAAGACGAACTTGTATACGAGCCAAAAATAGACTCTGCCAGTGGATTATCGCGTCGCCAGCTTGGCATTATTGTTATTGGCCTCATTGGGCTGGCGGCTGGTCTGGGTTTGGGCTTATTGTATACATGGCAGATTGATCCCGTTATCGAACAAAATACCCGCCCCGATCAATTGAATCCGGTCGATAAGAACAATTATGTGATTGCCGTTGGTCTCGACTATGGGCGAACGGGGGATCTGCGACGTGCCTATTCGCTGCTGGGAGAAGTCGAACCGGGTAAGGACCCCTTTCAAGTTGCGGCGGATACCGTGTGTGAACTGACACAGACCGGGCAGGTGCAAACGGGTGCAGATATTGAAGCCGTGCGGAACCTCATCGCTATCTTCGCACCACAGCCGGATATTGAAGTCACCTGTGATGTCGTTGTTTACGCTACACGCCCGCCGGTACCAACTGTAGCCCCAATAGCAACAACTTTGCCCACACCAACGATTGCGCTTGCAGCTACCAAAACGCCTACCCTGCCCGGCCCAACGCCCACCCTCCTTACCGATTTTGGACCGCCAACCGATGTACCCTCGCGCCGCGATTTTGTTGTTTCTCAACCCGCTTCACGCTGCAATTCAGATCGTCCCGGATATATCATGGTACGAGTTTCAGATGAAAATGGCTTTCCACTAGGTGGCATTCCGGTTGAGATACAGTGGGATGACGCGAGTGGCCGGAACAGAGAAATTTTCTGGACGGGTTTAAAAGCGGATCTAGTGGATGCAGGCTATGCCGACTTCAAAATGGAAGAAGGTGTAACGTATACAGTCCAACTGGTGGATCGCAGTGGATTGTCACTTGAAATGACGGCGACGGATACTTGCTCCTCCGCCGACCTTATCTCGTACGAGGTTCGCTTCCAGCCGCGCTAGACATGACTCGCGAGTTAAGGCAATGTGGTGTTTCTACACCGGGTAATAAACCAGCAAACGCTCAATAGTGGGGACCAGCATCTGAACCATGCGGGTTTTAGGGATGAAAACATCCGCCCCGGCATGCTGTGCCGTTAACCAGCTCTCCCGCTGCTCATCATTGGACAGTACCACAATGGGTACATGAGCGGTTCGTTCATCGGACCGGATTTTGCGGCAGACCTCAAAACCATCCATCAACGACAACACCGTATCAAGGACGATAATATGTGGTGGATCGTAGCGCATGTATTCAATGGCGGTGAAGGGATTGTCGCAGGGGTGAACATCGTAGTCGGCGCGTTGTAATATAACGGTTGCAAGGTCCAGCATGGCGCGTTCATCATCAAGTACAAAAATTTTGGGTTGGTCTGTCAAAGTAAATCCTCACGCAAAAAAAGAAATCGCATCTTGCGGGGCACAGTGCAACGATGCGATTTCAATGATTTGGGATTAGGCAATTTTAAGAACAGCTTCTGGTCATGAAGGCAACGGCTAGCTCGGTTATATTTTTGATCTTCACTTCGCGCAGCCATCGTTGAGTATCCTGTTGGATGCCAAACGCATCCAGTAGAGACTGTTCACGATGAATAACCAGTCGTTCTTCTACATCAGGCTCCAGCATCGCCAGAGTAAGCAGGGTTTCCATACGGGCCACCTGATCCTTACCGGCCAAGTAGACCCACCAGGCTTTGCTACCCACCACTAGTTTACCATCAGCCCACGGTACGACCATCATTGGTTAGCTCAATTCTTAGAAAATGGACAAAAACAATCAACCACCGCTTCCACCACCGGCAAGCGGATCATCATCGAGCAGGTGCATACCATCGCCGAAGATGAAAGCAAGGGCGACAACAGTTACAGTGACAAGGGCACGTTGTGCAAGCGGATTGTTGAATTTAGTAGCGAGATTGTAGAGGTGGTAACGCATGATATAAGCTCCTGAAATCATTCATATTGTTGATGCTTTCAGGATACCCATATGTGCTTAACATACTGCTTACCAGAACTGTTCAGTCTTCTCCGAGCAGTGAATAAAACAGGGCTTTTGTTTCGGCGGACGGGTCAACACCGAGTTCATCATTAAGTAATGTTTTGAGTTCTTCATAATGCTGAATAAGCTGGTGACGACGATCCAGCCGGGCATAACACTGCATAATTTTGCGGTGTGTTTCCTCATGATAGGGGTTGTCCTGCGCGACCAGCTTGTAACATTCAAGCGCCTTCTCGAAATCGTCACGGGCGACAGCACATGAAGCCAGCCCTTCCAGGGTATCCATGAAGTATGCGTGATATTGTTCTCGGAGGTTTACAACCCATTCACTGTCTATTTCAGGCAAGAACATGCCACCATAAACTTTGAAAGCCTTTTGCCATAAATCTTCTGCCCGTGGATCGCGTGGGGCAAGCAGATAGGCTCTTGAAACAAGCGTCTCAAAATGCCTGGCATCACACCATATGTTTAGTTCCTCATTAATCGAGTAGATGTTGTCATTGTAGGAAATGACTTCCGTGCCGAGGGCCTTGCGGGCACGATGTAAGGTCGTGTGGAAATTGGAGCGAACTTTACTGGCCGGGGCATCGGGCCAGAACATCAAGCCCAGATCAGCCTTAGAAGCTGACTTATGGAAGAGGAGATACAGGAAAAGTTCACGGGCATTACCGGAACGCCAGTCCGACGCAGTCACAGCATCGCCATTACGTTCAACCCACTCACGTCCAAGTGTGAACACCCGCATACTAAACGTTTCAGGTCCAAATATCAGCGACGCATTGGCTGGACTGGAACTGGGGGTGTCATGTTGAGACGAACGAGTGAGTGTCTTCAACCGGAACAATTTTCCAGAGACTCCATCTGAATCCACGTGTTTTTTGACATACTCACACAATTCACTGTCGTTCATCAGTTCGCCGATAACGGGTTGGGCCGTTTCCACTCGTCTGACAAGAATCTCAACTTTATCCAGAAACAGTCGCGCCGTTTCATTGTCGCCCATATGTACGGCGACGAGCAGTGCCATGGTAAACACACTCATCGCCTCGTAAATCATGTTTAAGCCGTCGAGATAATCGGCAATCTCGCCCAGAATTTCGGTGATGTTTTCGGGCACATTATCGAGAAAACACTCTACGGTTAACAGGCCCGCGTAGGCAAGCTGCTCTTCGGCATTCAGGTTGTGTTCCTGTGCCAGTGCAAGTGCCTCAGAAAGCCGTGATTGGGCTTCAGAGAGATTTGATCGCCAGCGTTCCAGCGTACCCAGTCCAATTAAAATCTGGCAGCGTAGATGGGGTTCGCTGGAGCCAAGTAATTTCAACGAGGCGGTATAGAGTTTGTAAGCATCATCAAAGTTGCCACGATCACGTTGGAGATCGGCGGTGCTGGCTAGTAAATAACTTTCGGCACGTAAGTCGTGAACTCTGGACGCGATTTCCATCCCCTCGTGAAAAGTTTGCAGTGCCTGTTCATATTGCCCGCTGATATAGTAGGACCACCCCAGATTGTTGAGGGCAAGGGCCAGGGGACCGTAATTCGCAAAAGAACGCCGCAATGATACCAACTCTTGCAGCACAATATCGGCTTCATGGAAATTGCCAATACGTGCCAGCGCATTACCATAATCCTGCAATAGCAATGACAGTGCAAACTGGTCGCCATCGCTACGATATTCCGGTAAGGCACGCTCGAAGTGGACAATACTTTCGTTCACATTCCCCAGATATAGGTTGGCAGCGCCTTTAATTCTTAATATCCTGAAACTAATTGGATACGGGGCGGAACCGAGCAGGCTATCGACCAGCTCCAGTGCCCCGTGATATTTACCTCTTTGCAGTGCAATCAGGGCACGCTGATAGGCCACATTGGCAAGCCCAAGTGTGTCACCCTGCTCCCTGTATAGTTGTTCGCATCGAAGCAATTTTTCATGTGCCCAATCGTAATCGTACTGGTCGGTGTTAATCATGGCACATATATACAGCAGTTCAGGCGACGCCGCTCCTCGTGTCTCGAGTTGATGTAACCAGTCAAGTAACGTCCCAGATTTGCCTTCAGCAAAATAGGAGAAGGCAACATCATCCGCCAATTTACGTACTGTCTCCACCAGGCCCGCCTGCATGTAATGCTGAAAGGCGTATTCAAGTTGATCCTGCTGGTGATACCAGTTTGCGGCTGTTTCATGTAATTGGCGGTATCGCGCCGGATGGTGTTTCTTCAACTCATTTTGGAGGAAGTTTCGGAACAATGAGTGATAACCGGGTACACCGGCTTTACGTTCCAGAAACAGGTTTCGGCGTTGAAGCTCGTCCAGCATGTTCATGATATCGGGTACACCCAATATCGCACCGCACTGTTCGGGTGTAATTTGCTCTACCACCGATGAAGCCAGCAAGAATTCGCGTACGTCTGGTGGTTGTCCCAGCACGATACGTTCCGCAAATGCTTCAAAAAGTGCTTCCGGTCCCTGCTGAGTTGAGGAAAGGATATGTTCCAATTCGCCGGGCAGTGGCTGCAATGCCAATAGAACCCCGGCAGGCCATCCCTCCAGGCGATCCTCCAGATTTTGCAGAGCACTGGCATCCAGGGGATGATCTGTCAATTGAATCGACAGTTGCTGGATTTCTGCTTTCCTGAAGCGCAGATCATGTTGCCCGATGGTAACAACCTCGCGTCGAGCTATCATCTCCAACAGGGGAAGATGGGGAACATGGCGGCTGCTGACTATTAGATGACACTGGCTGGGCAGGAGTTTTACAAATGTGTGCAGCCATTGATCAGCGTTGCGTATATCGGCAACAAGCTGAACATCGTCTAGGATATATATAAAACGGTCTCTGGCGTTACCTTCAATATAATTGGAAATGAGGGCCGCCATTTCAGATGCTGACGTTCTCGCGTCTGCATCAAGAAGACAATCTATACCGGGGATAAGGGTGTTGAGTTTTTCGAGTGTATTGGAAATAAAACTCGGATAATTACGGTCTCGTTCGTCAAGCGGTTGCCACACCACATCATGGGTAGTTTGTTCCATAAATTGGCGCAGCAGCGTACTCTTGCCATATCCGGGCGGCGCACTGATGATAGTAAGCTTTTTCGCGTACGCCTGGTTTAAAGTTTCTATAAGGTGGTTTCGAGTTACAAAATTCAAGTCTCTCAAAGTCGTGCCAGTTGATATAGTCATTGCTGGTGTCCCGCGCGTGCCGCCCTCGCACTAGTCGGCTGATTGGGCTGAAATTATTTTGCTTGATTTTACCAAAGATAGAGTAGTCCAAAGCGCCATATTTGTACATTGAAATGTAATATTAACTTAAGTGTGTAGCAGGCGTCATCAAATTCTACAGGATGGCGACGTATCACTATTAAAAAGTTTAAGTTGTGTATGTTTTCAGTATGTTCGTGTCGTCGTTATGTCAGATGGAAAGCCAACTATCTGATGTTTAATAAGCAAACAAGCTCATTTTACGCCTCATCATCAGACCGCTACTCGAAATGAGATTGGAGAATCTTAAGCTATATATTAATAGGTACACCCTGCCAGTAAATTGACAGATTTCTACATAAGATTTTCATACCTGTGCTATTGACTCAGCACCAAATAGCCTTCAAACTAAGAATGCAGTGTTGGAAATTTGTATGTGGAGGAAGTGGTGTGGGTCAGATTCTGATCATCGAAGACAACTCAGACATCAGCATGCTTTACACACGCGCCCTGTTTGGACATGAACATACACGGGTAGCGAGTGCTGAAGCAGGAATTCAGAAGATTGATAGCTACAATTACGACCTCATTATCCTTGACATGCACCTACCCGAACAATCTGGCATCAGTGTTCTGAAATATCTCCGAGAGACGCGACACGATCAGGAAACCGTCGTCTTTGCGATTTCGGCGGATGACCTCTTTCGCCCCGAATGCGAAAAATTAGGTATCCAGGCGTGGATGACCAAGCCCATTGAAGTTGACGTACTGATGGATACGGCCCGCAAAGCCCTTGAGCAACGCGCCAGCACTAGACGCTGAAGCGAATGTTCATAATATCTCCATCTCGAACGAGGTACTGTTTTCCTTCAAGACGAACCTTGCCCTCGGTTTTTGCTTTTGTCATGCTGCCATAAGCGATGAAATCTTCATAAGTTATACATTCAGCCCGGATAAAACCACGCTGAAGATCGGAATGGATCACACCAGCCGCCTCCGGTGCTGTTGCGCCGATACTGACACTCCAGCCGCGAACCTCATCCTCCCCGACGGTGAAAAAGGTTTGAATGCTCATTAAATCATAGGACGCGCGGATCACGCGATTTGCACCGGGTTCGGCGATACCATACTCGTCCATAAATATTTGCCGGTCCGCTTCATCCAGTTGGGCGATTTCGGATTCGATTTGTGCGGGAAGAGCCAGCAAAATCGTGTTTTGATGCTCAACTGTGACAAACTGCGTGGGATCATCGACTGGCACTTCGGTATTAACTACGATGACTTGCGGCTTGAGTGTGAGTAGGCCGAAACCTTTCAGAAAGGTTTTCTCTTCTTCATCGAGGTTCAAGTTGCGTAACGGCGAGTCTTCCTCAAGATGATCTTTAAGGCGGGTCAGCAGCTCAATTTCTTCCTCAGCAGAGCGTCCTGCTGCTTTTTTACCCTTTTTCTGCACTTCTTCGGTCAGGCGTGACAGACGATTCTCAACCGTGATAAGATCCGTCAGCAGAAACTCCGTATCAACGATTTCAAGATCGCGCTGGGGGTCAATTGTCACCTGCGGATGAGGCACAGTATCATCTGCAAAGGCCCGGATAACATGAATAAATCCATCGACGGGCGACAGGGCATTGCGCAGTGGACCGGGCAATCCCTCTTCTCCGACGCCTTTTTCCAGACCACCAATGTCCACATACGTAATGGTCGGGTAAGTCGTTTTCTTGGGCTGAAAAATCGCGCTGAGTTTGTCGACACGAACGTCCGGTACATTAACCACAGCCGTATTGATCGCCAGCTTCCCACCGGAGACGCCGCTTGTCTCGTAATTACTACCCGTCAGGGCATTAAAAACTGTGGTCTTGCCACTGTTGGGTAATCCTATGATGCCAAGTTGCATATGGGTTGAATCCTATGATGTGGTCCTGATACCCAAGAGTTATATCATATTGGGGCATCACCGTGAACACTCAACACGACTCCAGCAGGTCCTCCAATTTGGCAATAAAGGCATCCACATCAATCGGTTTTTGAAAATAGGCGTCGAAACCAGCCTTTTTAGCATCCATTTCAACCTGCTTGGAGTGATAGGCTGTTACGGCGACAACGGGCAGATGGGCCAATACATCGTTGCCACGAATCCCTTCCAGGAACCGCCAGCCATCAACTTCGGGCATAGAAATATCTGTGACAATCAGGTCAGGTAGATATTCCTTAAGGCGTTCCAATCCATCCCTCCCATTTACAGCAGTTTCCACCGCTATATTGTGGTAACTCAGTATTTGTGAAACCATCTCAGCACTGTCAAACTCATCCTCAACTACCAGTACTCTACACTGGTCCATTATTGTGATTTCTCCTCAGTTTCTGATAATGATGCATCTTGTTCAACCTCATTCTTCACCTCTAAATCTTTGTGATTGGGTTCAGGTGAAGCAGCCGGAGCAACCACAGATTCTTGTCCACTGCTGTTGGCAGGCCCATATTGTGCTTGTCGCCGGTTGATGCATTCTTGAATGCGTTCCATAAAACTGTCAATCATGAACGGTTTGGTGATATACCCATCAAATCCCGCTTCCAGCACCTTCGCTTTATCAGTAGACATCGCATGGGCGGTCAGGGCAATGATGGGCACGGCATTATATTTTTCCTGCTCGCGCACTTTCCGGTACATCGCCCAGCCATCCATCTCTGGCATCGACAGGTCCAACAAAATGACAGATGGATCCAGCGTTTCCAACAGTTTCATGCCCTCGATACCATTCTTTCCCGCGTGAACCTGTGCCCCCCAATGCTCCAGTGTTAGCTGTGCCATATGCAGGTTGTCTTCTTCATCATCGATGAGAAGAACAACCCAGTCTTTCGCATAATAATGTTGTGGAAATGTCATTTGACCTCCTCCACCTGAGCTTCACTCTCGGCGACCAGTGGTAACGTCACTGTAAAAGTGGTTCCTTTATTAAGTTCGCTCGAAAGCTCGACAGTGCCATTCATCAGAAGGGTAAGTTTCTGTACAATGGCAAGTCCCAGCCCGGTGCCCCTATGTTTACGTTCCGAAGAACTGTCAACCTGTCGAAATTGTTCAAAAATGGTGTGATGCATGTGCGATGGAATACCGGTTCCGGTATCCTCCACCACCAGCGTCCACCTGTCGTTATTGCTGGCAACATTTACTTTGACATAGCCCTGATCGGTAAATTTGATCGCATTTGAAATGAGATTGATAGTGATTTGCTTTACACGATCAGCATCGGCAATCAAAGTTTGCGGCACATTGTCGTGAACATTCACCTCGAATTGGATTGGCTTTTTGTCTGCGAGGGCCTGCATTCTCTTCGTAATGTCATTCATCACCGATCTGATCTCAAACGGCTCATTGATGATCTCCATGCGTCCCGCTTCAATCTTTGATAGATCAAGGATTTCATTGATGAGCGTCAGCAGATGCTCACTATTTGAGAAAATTCGACTCAGATTGTCCTTCTGTCGGTCGGTGATTTCGCCCGCCATCCCCCGCTGCATGATCTGCGTGTAACCCAGAATGGCATTCAGTGGCGTGCGCAGTTCGTGCGACATCGTCGCCACAAACTCACTTTTCAGGCGGTTGGCTTCTTCCGCCTCTTTGAGGGCGTCTGTCAGGCGTTCATTGGCATTTGCAAGTTCGACAGTACGCTCTTCCACTCGTTTTTCGAGGGTAGCATTGATCTCACGTAGTTCTTTTTCGCGGTGCTGGATTACACTTGCCATCTGGGAAACAGCACCCGCCAGCTTGCCCACCTCATCGCCCGACTTTTGCGCGATCTTCAGGTCATAATTCCCGGCTGCAACCGAGCTAACGGCTGTCGTCAGTGAACTCAGCGGATTGGTGACCTGCCGTGTTAACCAGACTGTGGCTGCTACAGCAACCAGTGAAATGAGCAGGGCCGTAATTGCGCTATTCTGGCGAGAGGTACTGATTTGCTCGTCGATACTGGCGGTTGAAATGCCAATTCGTACTACGCCAAGCGGGCGATTGCCCAGCGCAATCGCCCGTCCTGCAATCAATTCATCTTCACGCCAGTCATACAGGGTGTCGTCAGGACTGCGCCCAAGGATGATCAATGCCTCCTCATTGGGTGTTCTGCTAAGACCGGCACGGGGGGTGATGGGATCAGCCAGCAAGTTTCCACTGGAATCGTATACCCGGATCAGCGTAATTTGATCGTTTGACATGATCGCGTTGGTAGTTTGCTCAAGTTGGTTAAGATCAAAGTCAACCAGTTCCTCACGCATATCCTGTGACAGCGCGGTGAGGAGCAAGTCGGCCTGCTCCTCAAATTGGTCTCTTGAATTTGCTCGTTCGCGATTAGTGGCGACTGTCGAAACAATTACCACTGTCAGAATCACAAGCAAACTGGTCAGGAGGACTGATTTGGTGCTTAATGACGTATTTTTCCAGAGACGAGATAGTTGCATTGATTAAATCCTATTGAGCTAGATACTCGGCGGCTGTGTCGCGAAGTTCGTTCATTCTTGCAATAGCAGCCTCGATACCTTCGGGAAATTCATCAAACTTCTCAGTATCTTCGAAAGTATCGAGAATCTCAGCGGCTGATGTATCGTTTCCTACCTGTAACATGACATTAACAATGCCCTGTTTAAGTTCATCGGGAAGGTCGTCCCGGATGATAACAACCTGACGCGGTACAAACTCTGTTTCACCAAGAATCACGAGTTGAGATAATACATCCTCGTCGAGATCAAAGTAATCGGTGCTGCCTACAGCCCCCGCAGCGACGCGATTCTCCAGTACCCAGAGAATACTGTTGTCATCATCTCCACTGAAAATATAGCCAATCTCGTCCCCGGCAACTTCTGCTTCAATATCTTCGTAGAGGGTCAGGCTGTGGCCCTGTTCAACAAGGTAGACGAGTGGCAGCACAAATCCAGAGGTCGAAGTGGCTTCATCAAAGGCAACCATACCGCCGGGAAGATCGTCCACGGTTTCGATTCCAGACTCGGTGCTTGTGAATATGATACTGTTATACTGATCTACCCGATCCTTCCAGCGGCGGAGGACCAGATCAGCACCTGTCCGTTCGGCAATGACTGAAGCCGGATAAACGCTGTCAAAATAAATGTCTACTTCGCCATTTTCGATCATCTCAACCATCTCATCAAAATCAGCGGCGACTGTCACCTGACCCGCGACAATACCCTGTTCACTGAGGTTGGCAGCCAGATAATCCGCAAAGGGTTGAAACTCTTCGGTGGTATCAACGACATCATCTGAAATATCAGCAATCACGATTATCTGATCACGTGTGACATCTTCCGCGTCTGCCGCTTCAGTTGGTTCATTTTCGTCATCGGAGGTTTCATCGTCGTTATCGCAGGCCGTCAGAAAAATAGCCATCAGGATAACTAAAATTAGAAAAAATCGACTTTTCATTTTCACACCTCTTGGAGTTGCATGTGGCTTTAATTAAGGATTTCGCCTGTTCCCACTATATACTGTTATAAATTAAAATTAATTAAAGTGTAAATTTTTTTAAACATCCAGGGAAGAAAGTAATGCAAATCCAACCCATCTATAACGAAAATGCAATCGTGGTGACGGGTATCTGTGGCAGTTTACGCGAGGAAAGTTACACGCGGTTGGCCGTTGAAACGGCACTGATCGGGGCCAGCCAACAGGGTGCACAGGCCCGATTAATCGACCTGCGTGACTACGACCTCCCGTTTGTCGATGGGCGTGAAAAAGAAGATTACCCGGAAGTCGTCCACCAGTTAAAACGGGAGGTTGCCGGGGCACAGGGAATCATTCTGGGCACGCCGGAATATCACGGCAGTTACAGCGGTGTCCTGAAGAATGCACTCGATCATATGGGTTTCCGCGAATTTGAGGGCAAAGTCTTGGGCTTAATTGGTGTTGCGGAGGGTGGCATGGGTGCGGTCAACGCCCTGAATCATCTGCGGTTGGTGGGGCGTTCCCTGCGAGCGTGGGTGATTCCCCAACAGGTGTCGCTGCCGCAGGTGTGGGGGCTTTATGATGACGATGGCAACTTGAAAAGCGGTCATATCGAAGCCCATATCATTGAAGTCGGGCGACAGGTGGCGCGATTTGCTGCTCTACGCAGGAACGAACAGTTTAGCGAGTTCATCCGAGAATGGGAAACGGCGATGAACAATCCGGGCGCGGAGTAAGTTGTCGAGTCGCATATTTCTCGATAAAATAGAACAAGTGTTCATCTGCTCGTGAGGTGATACAAATGACCCTACAAACTTTTGAAGTGGACACGTTTGAAAAAGCTGGCGGGCATGTTTTCATCGTACCCTTCAGTGTTGAAGCAGTTTTCGGGAGCAAAGCCCTGACGCTGGTCAAAGGCACTATCAATGGTTATCCATACCGTTCTTCGGTGTTTCCGCTCGGCGATGGCACGCATTACATGGTCGTCAATCGCGAGGTTCGGGAGGCTATTGACAAACTGGAAGGTGGGCATCTGTTGGTGACGATGGAACTTGACACGAACAAGCGCGTCGTTGAAGTTCCTGCTGATTTTCAGAGTTTACTGGCAGAGAATGAACAGGCACGGCGGTTTTTTGAGAAACTGTCATACAGTCATCAGAAAGAGTATGTTGACTGGATTGTGGAAGCCAAACGGCAGGAAACTCGCAAGCGGCGTATGGAACAAGCTGTTGAGATGCTGGGTGAAGGCAAAAAGCAGCGATAAAAAAAGCGGCACTCGCACTGAGTACCGCTTCAGGTTCGTTGTACGCTAACGATTATTCAGCGTCAAAACTCATCAGGTAGGCAACCAGATTCGCCATATCAAAATAAGTGAGTCGTTCACTAAAGTCCGGTGGCATTACATTTTGGAAACCTTCAACCACAAAAGCACCGGGATTTACGATACTCTGGACGATATAGTGTTCGGCGGTGTCGAGTTCGGGATTTTCATCAGCATGTTCCTGAGCACGTATGGCTAGACCTGTCGGATCAGGCGCGATGAGTTCGCTACCTACCATATGGCAGTTACTACATCCAATAGCCGGGTTGGTAAAGATACTTAACCCAAGTTGGGGATCGCCTTCAATTTCACCGATGGTGGCAACAATCTCGTTAACGTCAGTACCAGCGTTCTCAAGGAAAGCCTCATCAACATCAACATCGGCACCGGCTGTAGTATCGGCACCGGAGGCTAATGGCACCACCGCAAATTTTTGAACGTTGCGAATGTCCTCGATGGTGAATTCACGATCCCAATTTAGAATGTAACTGGTTACGCCTTCAATCTGGTCATCACGCAGTGGGCCACCGGCTGTTTGTGACCAGGCTGGCATTGGTTCCGGCCAGTAGCTGGCACTGGTAGGACGACCACCGACAATGGTGGTGAAGACAAAATCGTGTAAACCACCAGCCCATGCCACTTCCTCTATACGTCCGAGGCGATCTGGCTGAAATGGAACGATCAAGTTATTCGTGACCAGTTCGTTGAATATCATGTTACGATTACCGGCTTCATCGCTAATTGTTAGCTCCACGCCCTCAAGTTGTTGAGTGTCGGTAGTTGCATCCTCGGCTTCGATCATTCCCTCTAGTTGCGCAATCTTTTCAGCATAAGCCGCATCAACCGCGTTTTGTGCGTCTACAAGGGGTTGGAGAGTTTGAATGCGTCTGACCAGAGTGCCACGCTGCTCATTGAGATCAACCAGTGATTGCAAAGGTTCTAGTTCAGCCTCAATTTCAGCAATACGGTCTTCATCAGCTTCACTGAGTTCCTCAAGTGCTTGAAGCGTTTCAAGTTCGCTGTTCAGTTCTTCAAGCTGGGTGTTGAACGTTTCCACATCAATACTCAAACGCTCTGGCTCTTCATAGCTAGCTTCCACGATGAGTGCGTCAACCTCAGCGAGTTCTGCTTCCAGATCGGCCACAACACCGCTGTAGTCATAGCGCAGTTGATCATGGAGACGCAATCTTTCTGTTTCGGCTTTTTCCAGGCGTAGGTCGAGAAGAGGTGTTTCGACTTCTTCTTCATCTCCGCCTGCCGCTTCGATTACTTCTTTCTTTTCATCTTCAATCGCAGCGATTTCAGCGTCAATTTCCTCAAAGAAATCATAGCCGAACAACTGCGGGTTATTCAGTGCGGGGGCACGTCCTGAGCCATAGCCCTGCATACCATGACACGTCGCACAGGTGCTCTCAAAGATGGTGGCACCATTCTCAATAGAGCGGCCTTCGGAACGGTCGGTAAATTCCTGCATACGGGCTGGCTCATTGATGGCAACCCAGAACACTACAATCATGATACCCGTAAAGGAAAAAATGCCCGCCCAGATACGGCTCTGGATGCTCGGAAAGAACATAAAGGGTTGTTTCTTGTCTTCCATAGTGCTTCCTCATGAAGACGACAGGAAGCTGCTCCTGTCGTCCGTAATTATCTCTTCAGACCTCTATTGGCTTAGTGCTCGTGCCATTCGGATTCTTGATGAATGTAGACGATCTTCCCGTCAAGGTCGCGGATAGGTTCGCCTGTTTCTTCATCAATGTTGTCCCAGGTCATAAGCAAATAGATGCGGACCAGTCCTGCTTGCTGCTGTGAAATACTCACATACCCGATGGCGTCTTCAAGTTCTTCGGCATAAGTTTCATACAGCAAGTGATGGAACTCTTCCAGAGCATGCCACAATTCCGGTGCATCCTCGGCATAGGTCTCCTCAAGTTCATCAAGGTTATCTTCGGTGACCACTATCGAAATGGATGCCAGCGTTTCGTCAATAGTCTCGTCTTGTGTAGCCTTCAACTGGTCATATGAATCAGCACCTGTCCAGACAATATCATCGGAATCTGTAATAGTCAGGTTGTCCATCCATTGGTCGTATGGCACAGCACGCACCGGGCCAACGCCTTCCTGCGGGATGAGGTCCTGAGCGATCTCGGTGTTGGCAGCGGTCTCAACGGCGTAGAACGGTGTACCCATGTATTGGAGAACCGCAAACAGCAGCACGATGACTGCGCCGAATGACAACGCGACTCGGCGATCCGCATAGCGGCGGCTGGGTGTAAGGTCGAGATAGGGCCACACGAACATCACCCCAAAGACGATGGTGGGCACGATAATACCCATGAGAACCTTGTCACCAAGTTTCAACATACCCTGCAACCACAGGAAGTACCAGGGTGCGGTGGTATGCAGCGGTGTCACCTGCGGGTCAGCATGGTTTTCCAGCGGTGCGTGGAAGAACCATGTAACCAAGACCACGAGGATAAAGCTCACGACACCCACCCACGCTGTCTCGGTAGAGAGGACATCTGGAATGAAATAGGAACGTCTGTCTGTGGGCACACGTTTAGCCGTGTCCGTGCCGATTTCCTCTGCCCGCGGCGGCAAGCTATGTCCATGAAGCACAACCTTATAGTAGTGAACGCCCAAAAAGATAATCGTAATCAGAGGGAGGGCGAACACATGCAGCAGATAGAAGCGCAGCAAACCACCCGCGCCAATATCGGGCGCACCACGCAGCAGCAGGTTCACATTGGAACCGACAATTTCGGGCGGCGCTGCCTCAGCCATTGACGTACCAATCGTCACAGCCCAGAAGGCCAACTGGTCCCACGGCAGTAGATAGCCGGAGAAGCTGAGGAAGAGTGTTGACAGAAGGAGAACGACCCCGGTGAACCACGTAAATTGTCGCGGTTTCTTATACGAACCGGTGGCATACGTTCGCACCAAATGCAACATTACAAACAGCACCATACCTTCGGCCCCAATGCGGTGCAGGTCGCGCATGAACTGTCCCAACGGGACGTTGCCCATGATGTTCTGCATGTCTTGATAGGCAACTTCGGGCGACGGTGTGTAGAAAATCATCAAAAACAGGCCGGTGATGATTTCAATGGCAAAGAAATAGGTGGAAAGCCACCCCAGGCGGAACGTCGGATAGATTCCGGTTACGCTGGTGTTGTAATACGATGGTCGCATATGCAACCAGAATCCGTCGGCATGAGGCTGAAGACGTGGATTGGGTCGACGCGGTTCATCACCACGCAGGGCATCGCGGATGTCCTGAATGTTCATGCCTGCTGTCAGACGCTCTACCGACTCGTCAACGGTCTCAAAAATTGCCTTACGGAAGCCCTTTTCCTTGATGTCGTCAAGGATGCTTGGAAATGGAAAGACGGCCATGATTATGCTCCTGTCAGGCTAACTATACGCGACCGGGCCGCTTGATGCGGTTCCCTGTATCAATCGTAAATTGGCTAACGGCGTTTTTGTCTGGCACCGGGATAGGGTCACCTATTTCGTTGGATGTCAGCACGGTACCGTTCTGCAATGTAATGGTCAGGGTGAAGCGATCCAGACTGCGCGGGGCTGGCCCTTCGATCCATGTACCATCACGCTCATATTTCGACCCGTGACACGGACATTCGAAGCGACCTGCGGTTTCGACCCAGGCATACAAACAACCCAGATGGGTACATACTTTGTACAGGGCTACAATTCCCTCTTCAGTGTTTGACAGCCAGTATTTACCGGCTGGAACATTGGCTGGTGGTGTCCCAACTTCCGGAATTTTTGTGGCGTCGCCAGTGAAGACACCGCCGAACTCACCTTCGCGGAAGCGCGGCAGCATGAACCACACGAGGATTCCAGTGGACTGACCAAGAATCATCGCTATGCTTGCTCCCCAGATATAGAAGAGAAACTCGCGGCGGGTAACGGGTGCAACCTTAACCTTCTTCGCTTCGGCTACATCAGTACCAGTCTTCGCGGCAGCAGGCGGGGGTGGACCTTTAGCTACACGAGATGCCATCGATAACGGCTCCTTATTGCTCTTTGTAAGAATATTGGTCGATTGTATCGGTTTTTCAAACCATAGCCAAGACTAGCTTACGATAACGGTTTTATTTAGTGAATATTTTAACAAACAACAGGATTCTTGTCAAAGAGGTTCGTGCAGCCGTTATTGAGGATGCTAAGAGTAAAAAAATGCCTCTCTTTGCCACTTTTAAGAGAGGCATCCAATCTTATGAGCGAATAGTCTGGGCGTTCGGGAGGGTTTGCTGCTGGACATAACCCTTTGCTACAAGATATTCCGCATTCAAAATCGAACAGCCTGCCGCGCCGCGAATGGTGTTGTGCGACAGGGCCAGATACTGGAAACCATCAACGGCGTGGCACTCGCGCACACGGCCCACCACCGCCGACATCCCATTGCCAGCCATCCGGTCACGACGCGGTTGGGGACGATCCTGAGCATAGGCGACCTCTACGGGACGCTCCGGGGCTGATGGCAAGTTCGCAACATCGTCCGGCCCACGGAAGTTTTCCCACGCAGCCAGCAAATCATCCACTGTTACCTCTTCGGCAAACCGGACAGCGACATTTACCAGATGTGAATCGAGCACCGGAACACGATTGCAGGCGGCGCTGACAATCATATCAAACGGCGTGACACTATCGCCGTTAAATGTGCCCAGCATTTTGGCTGGTTCTTTGGTCAATTTATCTTCTTCGCCACCAATAAAGGGGATAACGTTGTCCATAATGTCCAGCGATGGCACACCGGGATAGCCTGCCCCGCTGACGGCCTGCATACTGACCACCTGAACATGGGTGGGTCTGAATTGGCGCAGTGGTGCCAGCGACATCGCAACCGGGGTACTCGTGCAGTTCGAATTCGTGACAAGTGCACCTGTGGTCCAGCCGTAATTTTTGCGCTGGATATCAACCAGTTCAATATGTGCTGCGTTGATTTCAGGCAGCAGAATCGGCACATCCTTTGTCATGCGATAGGCACTGGCATTAGTACACACCACATGACCACGCTGCGCCAGAGCAAATTCTGCTTCTTTCGCCTGACTGCTCGGCAAAGCTGAAAAAACAACCGGCGACGTCAGGTCGTCCTCCAGAGTCTGTACGATGAGATTTGTTACATCAGTTGGTGGATAGCCATCCAGAACCCAATTGGTGGCCTCTTTGTAGGTGCTGCCCGCGCTGCGTTCGCTGGCGACGACTTCCGCCACCTCAAACCAGGGATGCCCCTCCAGAAGGCTGATAAATCTTTGCCCAACTGCGCCTGTCGCGCCGAGAATTGCTACAGGGATTTTCTGCATATGTCACACTCCTTCGTTTCGGGAAATTGTAGCAGGATATGACCGTCGCTGCGGAAAGTTTGGCAAAAATGCAAAAAAAGACCCCCGGCGATGTGCCGGAGGTCATTACTAAAAACGAATTAACGTGAATTCGGCGGAGCCGGGAAGGTCGGGGCGGGATTCGGACCAGATGGGGCCGGTGGTCCCAGATCAATCGTTGGAACCGGAGTGGGCACGACCAGCGGCGGTGCCGGGTCCTTGAACAGGGTGAAGCGGATGCTCCACAGGCTCCATACCCGGTTTTGACGGCCTCGAACACGCCAGAACAAACGACCATCCGGCAGCGGCACGCTCAGCGTCATGCTGGTTGGTCCGCCGGA
>JAKEEQ010000133.1 GCA_022616515.1 Chloroflexota bacterium
AACAAACTTCAGAGCGTCTTCAATAACCATTGTGTACTTTCCGAATGTCTTCGTATCAAATCGGGCGCATTATAACATTGCTGTACTCTACTGTACACCCTCGCCATCTGTACGATCAGGTTGGCTCAATATCATTCTCCGCCAGCCACTCTCGGACGCGCTGTTCCATGGCTGCCTCTTTGAATTTAAACCAACGTTCCCGTTCTTCCGGGGCATCCAGCAGGGCATCTTTAAAACGGCGGAAAGCACCCTTGCCTTGAATGGCTTCCTGAAGCATGTTTTGCAGCGCGACATTACTCACCGTCTGGATAAACTCTTCCATGTCCTGATAGCCCGCATAGGATGGCGTCGTGGGCACGAGGATGTAGTCGTCCTCTTCGGCCTCAAAACGGGCCAGCGTTATCACTTCGTCCTGTATCCCGGCTGGTATCTTCTGCTTGATCAGTTCCTCAAGATGTTCCAGTGACTGTGCCTGCTCGGAGAGTCTTTCCAGATCACGTCGGCCTTCTTCGCTAACCAGTAAGATTTCGCCGGTTTTGGTATTCAGATAGTACTCAGCTTCAAGCATCCGTGAGTCAAAGGCGAAAACGAGTTCGTCCAGATCAATGTGAAGTTTACGTGTCATTAGTGTTTCCCTGTTATAATCATCGCGAAAAGGTAGTGGTGAACAATTGCCTGATGAGAGATTTCGGACAGCATATATGCCGTCCCTACGAAACCATTTCGTAGAGAAGACTACCTGTAGGGACGGGATACATCCCGTCCGCCAGATTTAAATACCCCATCAGTCAAAACATTACCACCACCCACGAAAATTTGCTTTGAGAATAAAATGTCCAACCCGTACCGTCAACTGCCTGCCGTCAACCAATTATTGAGCCAACTGCCTGTCGAGGAATACAACCACGAGCGGGTGGTGGAACTGTGCCGGGTGGTGCTGGAAGGAGCCAGGCAGCGCATCGCGGCAAATGGCATTGTTCCGCCAGAACAGGCGCTGGTTGATGAGGTTAAAATGCGGCTGGCACTCGAACATGAACTCAGTTTGCGGCAGGTCATCAATGCTACGGGTGTCATCATCCACACCAACCTCGGACGCGCTCCGCTCTCACAGGCCGCTCTCAGAGCCATGCAGGCCGTAGCCGGGGATTACAGTACGCTCGAATATGATTTGCAGGCGGGGCAGCGCGGTCATCGTGACAGCCATATTGAGTCGATCATTGTGGATGTCACCGAGGCGGAAGCGGCGCTCGTTGTCAACAATAATGCCGCCGCTGTTTATCTCGCCCTGAGTGCACTGGCAAAAGACCGCGAAGTCGTCATCAGCCGCAGCGAACTGGTGGAAATTGGCGGGGGTTTCCGCATCCCGGATGTGATGCAGCAAAGTGGGACCATTCTGCGTGAAGTTGGGACGACCAACCGCACCCGCCTTGACGATTACGAACAGGCCATCAATGACCAGACTGCCGCATTAATGCGTGTCCATGCTTCGAATTTTAAGCTCATCGGCTTTACCGAGCGCGTTGAATTGCCCGATATGGTCAGTCTAGCCCACCAACATAACCTGCCTGTCCTTGATGATCTGGGCAGCGGGGCGCTGCTCGATACCGCGCCGTTTGGATTGGAACATGAGCCGACCGTGCAGGAAAGCATCGCCGCCGAGGTTGATCTGGTCATGTTCAGCGGGGATAAATTATTGGGTGGACCGCAGGCGGGCATTATCGTTGGCAAGCGGTCAATGGTAGAGCAGTTGCGCCAATTCCCACTGACCCGTGCCCTGCGCCCGGATAAACTGTGTCTGGCAGCCTTAGCCGCTACGTTGCGCCATTATCGTGATGAAGACCCGCTGGCAACCGTGCCCGTCTGGCAGATGATTAGCGCCGCGCTGCCTGATTTAGAGCGGCGGGCTAAAAATTACCAATCTGCACTGGGCGGGGAGGTCATCAACGGCGAGTCAATGGTGGGCGGCGGCAGTTTGCCGGGCAATGCACTGCCGAGCCGGGTACTGGCATTGACGGTCAGCAATCCCGATGAGGTCGCATCCCGCCTGCGCCAGCAATCACCGCCCGTCATCGCCCGCATCCAGAACGACGCCCTGATATTCGACCCGCGCACTATCCTCAATGACGAGCTTTTTGTTCAAACTACGAAACAGGTCATTCGCTAATGCGTGTTATCGCCACCGCCGGACATGTCGATCACGGCAAATCGACACTTGTGCAGGCCCTGACCGGCATCAACCCGGACCGCCTTCAGGAAGAACAGGAACGCCAGTTAACGATTGACCTCGGTTTTGCATGGCTGACGCTGCCCGATGGCGAGACGGTTGGTATTGTCGATGTGCCGGGGCATGAGGATTTCATCGAGAATATGCTGGCGGGCGTGGGGGGCATTGATGCCGGGATGCTGATAATCGCGGCGGATGAGGGTGTCATGCCGCAAACCCGCGAACATCTGGCGATTCTGGACCTGCTGCAAATCCCACGCCTGATGGTGGTGCTCACCAAAATCGACACGATAAGCGACCCGGAATGGCGTGATCTGGTCATTCTCGATATTGAGGAGGTGCTCGGTGAGACACGCTTTCCCGACGCGCCAATTGTTCCGGTATCGGCGCTAAGAGGTGACGGGCTGGATGATCTGCTGGATGTATTGGATGAAACGCTGGACAGTCTCGAACCACAGGTTCCCGATGGCATCCCCCGCCTGCCAGTTGATCGCGTGTTCACCATGAGCGGGTTCGGTACGATTGTCACCGGGACACTGCTGGATGGCGCGTTGAAGGTGGGGGATACGATTGAAATCGCGCCGAGCGGCATTACAGGCCGCGTCCGCAATTTGCAGTCGCATAATGAAGACGTGGAGATTGCCGTGCCGGGCAGCCGGGTCGCGGTTAATATTTCGGGTGTGGACAAGGGTGATATTCAGCGCGGCGATGTCGTTACGCTGCCGGATGTGATCCATCCCACCACCCTGATTGATGTCGAACTGGAATACCTCGCGACAGCTCTCCGTCCTCTGAAGCATAACGCCGAAATCAAGTTGTTTGCCGGTCCCAGCGAATCGTTGGGGCGGGTGCGGCTGCTGTTGGGTGAGACGGTCGCACCGGGGGAAACCACTTTTGCCCAGATTCAGCTCAATGATGAACTGCCGCTCATCAATCGCCAGCGGTTTATCATCCGCTATCCATCGCCACCCGCGACGGTGGGCGGCGGCCTGATACTGGATACCGCACCGGGACGCAAATGGAAGCGCAGCCGGGAGGATGTCGTGGCCCGTTTTGAGCGGCTGGTCAGCGGTACGCCCATCGACCTCATCAGCGAAGCCTTGATTCAAGCGCGGCGACCAATGACGCGCGATGAAATCGAGCGCAAAACCGGGCTGTCACTGGCGGATGTTGAACTGAGCTATTCCATCGTGCGGCAGGATAAATGGTTTGCCCACGAGGAAACACTGCATACCTATCACGACAGCATTACACAACTCCTCAAAAATTTTCACGGCGACAATCTCCTGTTGGCGGGGATGCCGCTCCAACGCCTCGCCAACAGGTTACGGCTTGAGGAGGCACATCTGGAGACTGTGCTGGCAATGCTGGGCGATGCTTTCACCATGCAGCAGGGAAAATTTTTGAGCCTACTCGATTTTCAGGTGACATACACCCGTGCTCAGCAAGCAGGCATCGAAAAACTGCAACATGCCTTTGCCGCCAATCCCTACACGCCGCCCTCCGTCAAAGAAGCGGTGGCGATGCTCGGCAGCAGTGACGTGCTGGATGCGCTGGTCAGTCAGGGCGAGTTAGTGCGCTTGGGCGCGGATGTGCTGCTCGCTCCCGATGTTTACCGCGAATGGGCATTGTGGACGCGCGATAAACTGGCGGCGGATGGCGAGGTGCGATTGGCGGATCTGCGGGATGCCTTCAACACCACGCGCAAGTATGCCCTGCCATTCTTGGATCATCTCGCCAGCCTACACCTGACCCGGTTGGTGGGTGATGTCCACAAACCCGGTCGCGGTGATTGGGCGATGTTAGCAAGCTGATTCGCGCAGAAGGCAACAAGAAGCATTGAGTAATAGTGTACAGTACACTAGTGGCCTGAGGTTGCTGAACTAGGACAGGGCAATCACTTCCAATTTTTTATGTCATAAGATACACTTAGTCAAAATCAATCCTATTTCACCTGAGACTAAAACTATGACCGCTAAGCAACAAAGATTGCCATTATCATATCATACCGACAGTGACGAATATCCACGAGATTGGGGCGAGGCATCGGTAGCTTTTGATAATCTATTGAATTTTGTTCAAGAAAATGAATTTCTTGAGAGCAATGAAGCTGAGACTCGCCTAAAAATTATTGATAAGAAGCTATTTGAAAAGTGGTGAAAGACAAATTAAACTGAAGGGATGAAACGAAAAGCATATCCTAACGATCTGACAGACCAAGAATGGGCCATCCTGGAGCCGCTCA